>NZ_JBPCEP010000061.1:0-202 GCF_050971705.1 Niallia sp. M35 | reverse complement strand
CAATAAGCCAGCGTTTAGGCCAAGAAAGTGCGGGCAGAGAGAAGCTTGTGCAGGCATTGACTCGTGCCGAACAAGAAGTAACGGCCCAACCATCCAAACCTATAGACCAAGGCAAAGCAGTACAAGATCAATTGAACCAAACGAAAGACCAAATAAAGCAAGAGCCAAACCTACAAAAGGCAATCCAAACGGTAAAAGAAAC
>NZ_JBPCEP010000060.1:0-265 GCF_050971705.1 Niallia sp. M35 | reverse complement strand
CGTTTCCTGAATGGCGCGGCTAAGTCTATAGGTTACTCCCCATTCAATCTGGGTGAGATTCCCCCAAATATCGTTTCGATCGACTCTCATCATGCTGTTTCTGGAAATAGGGGTAATATAGGCAGTGGTATCAGCCACATAGTTTTCAAACAATGTTAATAAATCCTCTATTTGCGTCTGGTAGCTTTGGATATTTTTCTTGGATTCCTGCATAAGATCTTCCCAGGCTTCCAGACTCTTTCCCGCGTTCCTCTCTGTATAGCCT
>NZ_JBPCEP010000059.1:0-265 GCF_050971705.1 Niallia sp. M35 | reverse complement strand
TGTTTCCTGAATGGCGCGGCTAAGTCTATAGGTTACTCCCCATTCAATTTGGGTGAGATTCCCCCAAATATCGTTCCGATCGACTCTCATCATGCTGTTTCTGGAAATAGGGGTAATGTAGGCCGTTGTATCAGCCACATAGTTTTCAAACAATGTTAATAAATCCTCTATTTGCGTCTGGTAGCTTTGGATATTTTTCTTGGATTCCTGCATAAGATCTTCCCATGCTTCCAGACTCTTTCCCGCGTTCCTCTCTGTATAGCCA
>NZ_JBPCEP010000058.1:0-339 GCF_050971705.1 Niallia sp. M35 | reverse complement strand
TGCGAGCACCGGAGCGTACGACAGTACGTGAGGAGCAGAGCGAAGAAGCTGACGAAGAGATGCGAAGTTTATCTTTAGCCGAAATTGTTCCTTGAAAACTAGATTATGTAAGAACCAAGAAAGAAACCGAGTAATCGCCATCTTAGATTCTCTATTTTAGAGAATTACTTCTTTGGAAAGTAGTCGTATTAAACGATACTCCTTCAAAGATTGGAGAGCAAAGAGAAGCAAGTAGGTCAAGGAAGCGACCGAACGAGCACCAGAGCGTACGACAGTACGTGAGGAGCAGAGTGAAGAAGCTTGACGAAGAGATACGCCGCTTATCTTTGGTCGAAATTA
>NZ_JBPCEP010000057.1:0-363 GCF_050971705.1 Niallia sp. M35 | reverse complement strand
TTAAATACATGCGGAAGTAGTTCAGTGGTAGAACACCACCTTGCCAAGGTGGGGGTCGCGGGTTCGAATCCCGTCTTCCGCTCCATAAAACAATGCCGGGGTGGCGGAACTGGCAGACGCACAGGACTTAAAATCCTGCGGTAGGTGACTACCGTACCGGTTCGATTCCGGTCCTCGGCACCATTGTTTTTTTATATAAATGCGCCCGTAGCTCAATTGGATAGAGCGTCTGACTACGGATCAGAAGGTTATGGGTTCGACTCCTTTCGGGCGCGCCATTATATTTCGGGAAGTAGCTCAGCTTGGTAGAGCACTTGGTTTGGGACCAAGGGGTCGCAGGTTCGAATCCTGTCTTCCCGACCA
>NZ_JBPCEP010000056.1:0-374 GCF_050971705.1 Niallia sp. M35 | reverse complement strand
TATATATGGAGGATTAGCTCAGCTGGGAGAGCATCTGCCTTACAAGCAGAGGGTCGGCGGTTCGATCCCGTCATCCTCCACCATTTATTATTGGACAAACTATATTACGCCGGTTTAGCTCAATTGGTAGAGCAACTGACTTGTAATCAGTAGGTTGGGGGTTCAAGTCCTCTAGCCGGCACCATTTTATGAGCCATTAGCTCAGTTGGTAGAGCATCTGACTTTTAATCAGAGGGTCGGAGGTTCGAATCCTCCATGGCTCATCTTATTTTTGTCTGCGGGTGTGGCGGAATTGGCAGACGCACTAGACTTAGGATCTAGCGCCGCAAGGCGTGGGGGTTCGACTCCCTTCACCCGCACCAATTTATTATCAA
>NZ_JBPCEP010000055.1:0-399 GCF_050971705.1 Niallia sp. M35 | reverse complement strand
TTATAATTTAATTTTTATGGAGGAGGAAGGGGGATTCGAACCCCCGCGCGGTTTGACCCGCCTGTCGGTTTTCAAGACCGATCCCTTCAGCCGGACTTGGGTATTCCTCCTCAATAATATGGTGGACCTTGTAGGACTCGAACCTACGACCGGACGGTTATGAGCCGTCTGCTCTAACCAACTGAGCTAAAGGTCCATGGTAATATGTATGGTAGCGGCAGAGGGGATCGAACCCCCGACCTCACGGGTATGAACCGTACGCTCTAGCCAGCTGAGCTACGCCGCCATCATATTAAGAATTATAAAATTGGTGGAGCCTAGCGGGATCGAACCGCTGACCTCCTGCGTGCAAGGCAGGCGCTCTCCCAGCTGAGCTAAGGCCCCATGTAATGAGAATAG
>NZ_JBPCEP010000054.1:0-487 GCF_050971705.1 Niallia sp. M35 | reverse complement strand
TGATTTGGTTGTTCAGTTTTGAGGGAGCAATTCCTTGAAAAATAGATAAAGAATGAACCTTTTTACTTTATCGAGCATAAAATGGGCCTATAGCTCAGCTGGTTAGAGCGCACGCCTGATAAGCGTGAGGTCGATGGTTCGAGTCCATTTAGGCCCACCATTTTTTTAAAACCATATACCATTTTTGGGGCTTTAGCTCAGCTGGGAGAGCGCCTGCCTTGCACGCAGGAGGTCAGCGGTTCGATCCCGCTAAGCTCCACCAAAATTGTTCTTTGAAAACTAAATCATTTAATAGAAGTAACCAAGATAAACCGAGTAATCGCCATCTTAGATTCTCTATTTTAGAGAATTACTTCTTTGAAAAGTAGTCGTATTAAACGAATACTCCTTCAAAGATTGGAGAGCAAAGAGAAGCAAGTAGATCAAGGAAGCGACCGAACGAGCACCGGAGCGTACGACAGTACGTGAGGAGCAGAGTGAAGAAGCT
>NZ_JBPCEP010000053.1:0-628 GCF_050971705.1 Niallia sp. M35 | reverse complement strand
ATAATGGTGGAGGATGACGGGATCGAACCGCCGACCCTCTGCTTGTAAGGCAGATGCTCTCCCAGCTGAGCTAATCCTCCATAAAGTATAATGGTATGTATTGGTGACCCATACGGGATTCGAACCCGTGTTACCGCCGTGAAAGGGCGGTGTCTTAACCGCTTGACCAATGGGCCATATTTGAAAAGTTATAATGGCGGAGAGCAAGGGATTTGAACCCTTGAGACAGGGTTACCCGCCTACACGATTTCCAATCGTGCTCCTTCGGCCACTCGGACAGCTCTCCAATATGGCTCCGCAGGTAGGACTCGAACCTACGACCGTTCGGTTAACAGCCGAATGCTCTACCACTGAGCTACTGCGGAATAATGGTATGCCTGGCGACGTCCTACTCTCACAGGAGGAGAACCCCCAACTACCATCGGCGCTGAGAAGCTTAACTTCCGTGTTCGGTATGGGAACGGGTGTGACCTTCTCGCTATCGCCACCAGACTTTTCTCAAGACATATTTTATTATACATGTTTTTGAGATTTTTTCAAGTATATTTTTAGAAAATTATTCCCTGAAAACTAGATTATGGTAAGAAGAAAGAAACAAGTAATCATTTTGTCCAGCTTATCGCCGATT
>NZ_JBPCEP010000052.1:0-671 GCF_050971705.1 Niallia sp. M35 | reverse complement strand
CGTGAAACGACTGAGCGGGTTCCGCTGGCTTTATTGATACTTTTTTCTCCTTTTAACAGCTTAAGGTATTTGGCTTGGCCGGCGTATGGGATAAAGGAAGTGGCTGCACTTCCCGATACATACATGATCCCTTCTTTTTCAGCGGTGTCTGTTATAGACTGCGCCATCGATTCAAGGACGATTGCGGGATCGTGTATAATCGCATCGAGCGTTTCTGTAGCACTCTCTATCCTTTTCGTAGAAGCTTTTTTTAGAAAATCCGGCTCTATAGAATCTGGAATGATTCCTGATGCGGCTACGATTCCAGCATCGATCACAAGCGTAATAAGGCCTTTGGCTATCTCATAAATCGCTACTGCGAGCCCCTTTACAAAATCCCAAGCTCCCTCTGCTGTTACAGAAATCACATCGCTTACCTTTTCAGAGAAGGTTGTATAGCGATCCTTGACCTGAGAGGCCTTGTTTGCATATTCATCATCTGTGTTTTCATACTTTTTTACTTTTGACTCATAGAGATCCCACAGCTCTTCCATTTTATTTTTTAACTTGGATTGAACAGATTCCATATCATTTCGAATGCTTTCCAGCTGTTGTTTATTATATCTGCTTCGCTCTCTTTCTTCCAGATCTGTATCGTCAAACAGACTAAATAGAAGGCTGGGGGACCGATA
>NZ_JBPCEP010000051.1:0-718 GCF_050971705.1 Niallia sp. M35 | reverse complement strand
CTGATAATAAATTGGTGCGGGTGAAGGGAGTCGAACCCCCACGCCTTGCGGCGCTAGATCCTAAGTCTAGTGCGTCTGCCAATTCCGCCACACCCGCTTAATACTATTTTAAGTTTACTAATGGTGAGCCATGGAGGATTCGAACCTCCGACCCTCTGATTAAAAGTCAGATGCTCTACCGACTGAGCTAATGGCTCATTAGATGGTGCCGGCTAGAGGACTTGAACCCCCAACCTACTGATTACAAGTCAGTTGCTCTACCAATTGAGCTAAACCGGCATATAATAATCGTCAAAATAATGGTGGAGGATGACGGGATCGAACCGCCGACCCTCTGCTTGTAAGGCAGATGCTCTCCCAGCTGAGCTAATCCTCCATATATAACGCCTGGCGACGTCCTACTCTCACAGGGGGAGAACCCCCAACTACCATTGGCGCTGAGAAGCTTAACTTCCGTGTTCGGTATGGGAACGGGTGTGACCTTCTCGCTATCGCCACCAGACTTTTCTCAAGACACATTTTATTATACATGTTTTTGAGACTTTTTCAAGTATAATTTTAGAAAATTATTCCCTGAAAACTAGATTATGGTAAGAAGAAAGAAACAAGTAATCATTTTGTTCAGCTCTAATGCCATAAACAGGCATTTCCGCTTTTCATTTTAGTTAAGTCCTCGATCTATTAGTATCAGTCAGCTCCACATGTCGCCATGCTTCCA
>NZ_JBPCEP010000050.1:0-868 GCF_050971705.1 Niallia sp. M35 | reverse complement strand
GGAAAGATAACAAGTATTGAACAAAATGTTGATGATATAAACGGTTCTCTATCTTCTGTTATTACGACTTTATCAGATATAGATGATGTTGTTTCAGAAACGCAGACTTCTATTTCTATGCTTGACGAGAAAATCGAAGCAAGAGCAACGAAGACGAGCGTGGACGCTTTGACGGGACGTATTTTGAATGCAGAGAGTAGCATATCTACAATCGCCGGGCAAATTGAACTAAAGGCTAATAAAGAAGATGTATACACCAAAACAGAAGCAGATGGACGTGTAACCAGCGCCATTAATTCTGCTAAGTCAGAGATTAAGATTACGACAGATGGAATTAGTCAATCTGTTTCTAGTCTCTCTGCTACCGTTAATGGAATTGAAATAGGTGGTAGAAATTATGCTTTAGGCACGAGTAATAGTAAAACTGTTGCTGGTAAAGGTGGAGCAAATGAAACTGCTACTTTATATTATGTGGATTTTTCAAAATTAGCAGGAAAAACTATTACAATATCATTCGATTTTATAGCTACTTCTAGCGGAGGAAATGCAAGGTTTAGGCTACAACAAGCTACAAGTCCGTATATGTCGATAACTGAACTAAATATATATACTAAGACAAATTTAACTCATTATTCTCATACTATGAATTTGCCAAGTACGTCTAATGAACCTAGATATATAAATATAAGAATGGACGACTTTGTGGGAGATATAACTCTCTCAAACCTTAAACTTGAAATTGGTAATAAAGAGACCGATTGGACACAAGCAATTGAAGATACTGACAACGCTATTTCTGATGTGCAATCTTATGCTTCATCTATTGATCAGAAAGCAGATAGTATTCAATCATCTGTATCTAATTTAA
>NZ_JBPCEP010000049.1:0-871 GCF_050971705.1 Niallia sp. M35 | reverse complement strand
AAAAATGACATTGGGTTATATTCATACTTAGACTTAGATCCTGCTTTCGCATATATTTTTCACTTATACGATGGAGATATCCAGACAGGTAGACGTATATTCATGAATCCAAACGAAATTCGATTCTGGCCAAGTGGAGGAACCACAGGAGATAAACTTATTTCCATTAACAAAAATGGAATTAATGTTTTTGGTAAAGATGTTTATGTGAATGGAACTGGTTATGGAACATTGCTAGCAGAAGCTTCTCCCCTTTCTGCAGGTGGTATTAGAACCAATGGAGAAGATTTTTACATTGGTGTAGATGGAACAAATGGCGGAGAGTTACGAGTAACCAATTTATCTGGTTATAATTATGGAAATGGGATTTCATATAAACCAGTTAGAGCAGCTGATTTTTTAGGTGGTGGTTCAAGTAATACGCTATTCCAATCTCCATCGAGTGCTATCCTAGAATCCAGAAGTAATGAAGTGTATGCCCGAAGCAATATTGAATTGAGAGTTGTTAAACCAAATACATGGAACACTTATGTACCTGTACGTGCTTCCTCATTCCCTACTGGCTCCATGGCAGAATATAAGCAGGATATCAGACCTCACACAGATAGTGCTCTTGCTGTTATTAATAGTGCAACCATTTATGACTATCGATTAAGAACTGAGGTAGCTGATGGCAAAGACAGGCTACGTACTGGGTTGGTAATTGGAGAAGGTTATAAAACTCCACCATGCGTTATTGATGGAGACGGAGTAGAACAGTACATGATGAATAGTTTATCTTGGCTCGCTATTCAAGAGTTAGACAAGAAATATAAAGCATTAGAAGTAGAAAACTTTGCTTTAAAACGCAAAGTAGAAGAATTAGAAAAAG
>NZ_JBPCEP010000048.1:0-1188 GCF_050971705.1 Niallia sp. M35 | reverse complement strand
GGGGTAGCGTCAGGAAAATGCGGATTTACAACGATAAGCCTATTTTCCTGACGAATTCTCTATTTTTAACAACGTTAAGAAAGTTTCAATGGTCTTAAAGAATCTAACGAAACTTTTTTATCGGAATTAAAATGGTATTCTCCTAATAAATTAATATGTTCCCAACCTAGAGGTGACATATGGTGCAATAATTCTTCATTTAAACTATCTGACCGTTTTTGATATTCAACTGCTTTTGTTAGATGTAAAGTATTCCAGATACTGATGGCATTGATGATTATGTTTAAGGCACTGGCTCTTTGCAATTGATGCTGTATGGTTCGTTCCCTAAGCTCTCCTTGCTTTCCGAAGAAAATAGCTCGTGCCAGTCCATTCATAGATTCTCCTTTATTCAATCCTCTTTGTATTTTTCTTCTTAAAGATTCATCTGAAATATAATTAAGAATAAAGATAGTTTTTTCTATTCGTCCCATCTCACGTAAGGCTGTAGCTAGGCTGTTTTGTCTTGAATAAGAACCTAATTTCCCCATAATAAGGGATGCTGAAACTGTTCCTTCTCGTATAGAATGAGCTAATCGCAAAACATCCTCATAATTTTCTTTAATGACCTTTGTATTTATTTGTCCACGTAAAATGGCTTCTAATTTTGGATATTCACTTGCTTTATCTATTGTAAATAATTTCGAATCTGATAAATCTCTTATTCTTGGAGCAAAATTAAATCCTAATAAATGAGTCAGTCCAAATATTTGGTCTGTATAACCGGCTGTGTCTGTATAATGCTCTTCTATGTTTAGATCCGTCTCATGGTGCAACAAACCATCTAAAACATGAATCGCATCCCTTGAATTAGTATGAATAATCTTGGTGTAGTAAGAAGAGAATTGATCACTAGTAAAACGATAGATGGTTGCTCCTTTTCCGGTTCCATAATGTGGATTTGCATCTGCATGTAGTGATGAAACACCTAGCTGCATTCTCATACCATCCGATGAGGATGTTGTACCGTCGCCCCAATAGGAAGACAATTGTAATTTATGATGAAAATTTACTAATATGGCTTGTGCTTTATTCATGGCATCTTCATACATGCGCCATTGAGATACATTGGCTAGTTGCTTATATGTAAGTCCGGGTGTTGCTTCAGCCATCTTACTCAAACCAATATTCATTCCCATTCCTAAAAGG
>NZ_JBPCEP010000047.1:0-1287 GCF_050971705.1 Niallia sp. M35 | reverse complement strand
TAGACTGACCTAGCAATATGGGACAGTAATAAAACACCTTCTTAGGCTGCCATATTACCAAACTCTATTGGTGTGTGGTAGCCTAATTTTTCTTGAATACGTTCTTCGTTATAATATCTCATAAATTGATCTACACGCTCTTTTACTTCTTTTAAAGATAAAGAATGGAATTTAACATACTGAAATTCCTCTGATTTTAGATTAGAATGAAAGGACTCAATGACGGCATTGTCCCAACAGTTTCCTCTGCGTGACATACTACTGACTAAATTCTGCTCTCTGACCCGACTTTGATACGCATAAGAAGCATAGACACTGCCTTGATCGGAGTGGATGATTATTCCTTCAGGATTCCCTCGTTTTTCTAGTGCTTCATCCAAGGTATCCATTACTAAAGAAGTTTGTTGATGGGGATAAAGCTTATAGGCAACGATTTGATTGTTATACAAATCCATGATGGTAGATAAATATAAAGTATCTGGACCATATTGAATATAGGTAATATCCGTTACCCATTTTTCGTTAGGATTGCTTGCATAAAATTCTCGCTGTAATAAATTGGGCGCAACAATGACCGATTCCCCCTGTGATTTCCACCTTCTCTTTTGCTTAATTCTACACTGAAGATGATATTTTTGCATAATCCGTTGAACAGTATTACGGTTTAATTTAATTTGATAATTACGCTTTAACAGCTCTTTGATCTTCCGGTGTCCATATCGGTACTTTGTTTCTTTGCAGAGGGAAATAATTGTTTCCTCCTCCTTAGATAACTCCATTGGTTGCGAAGATGCCCAGCGATAATACGTAGATCTTGGAACATGTAAAGCAGATAAAATAGCTGATACAGTATATTTTTTTCGTAATGTCTGTACTAATTGGAGGACAATTTCCTTTTCAACTCCTTTTCGATTTCCAAATACTTTTTTAAAATTTCATTTTCCTGCTTTAAGTGATTCATTTGACGTTCTTTTTTATCTTCATCACTTGAATTATCTGGACCATGCCCGTATGAATACTGTTTTCCTATAGGTTGATCGAATCGATGAACTTGATTTTCCCGATACCATTTCATCCACGTTTTGATTTGAGAAACATTTTTAATTCCATATTTCTGCATGATTTCTTGATTCGTAAACTGACCACTCATCTTATCTTTAACAACTGCCCATTTAACCTCACTTGAATATATGTTTTTGCCCACGCAAAACACCTCCGAGTTAGTACTTTGTTTAAGTGTACCATTCGAAGGTGTTTTATAGTGTCTCATTTATTTAGGTTAGTCTA
>NZ_JBPCEP010000046.1:0-1352 GCF_050971705.1 Niallia sp. M35 | reverse complement strand
TGAACTGCACCCCAATTGTTAGACACTATCTACAATAATTGGAGGTGCAGTTTTTTTGTCCAAATTTACTGCGGAAATGAAGCTACAAGCCGTAACTCGCTATTTAAGCGGAAAAGAAAGTTACAGAGAAATTGGAAAATCAATTGGAATAGATCACAAATCGATTGTTAAATGGGTAAGACAATACAACTACAATGGTGCAGAGGCATTGATGAAACGTTGTACAAGTTATACACAAATGTTTAAACTAGAAGTACTACAATATATGACTGAAAATGGTACTTCTCTATGTGAAACGGCAGCTATTTTTAATATCCCAGCGCATTCCACTCTAGCTGTTTGGAAAAGAAAGTTTGAAACACAAGGGATAGAGGCCCTTCAGTCACAGGAACAGGGGCGTCTATCCATGAAAAAAGATTCAAATAAACAAAGTTCTACTGATCGTTCTTTTGAAGCACTAGAAGATCGAATAAAACAACTGGAAATGGAAAATGAGTATTTAAAAAAGTTGAATGCCTTAGTTCAAAACAAGGAAAAATCACCAAACAAGACAAAGCACAAGTAGTCTATGAGTTAAGGCATAAGTATTCGGTGAAGTCACTCGTAAAACTCGCTGGCATTCCACGCAGCACCTATTATGATTTAGTAAAACGAATGAATCGACCTGATCCAGACACCGATATAAAAAGAGAAATCCAAGCCATTTATGAAGAACATCAAGGTCGTTACGGATACCGACGTATTCGGGATGAGCTAGTGAATCGTGGAAAAAAAGTAAATCATAAAAAGGTTCAACGAATCATGAAAGAGCTGGGTTTAAAATGTCTAGTGAGGATGAAAAAATATAAATCTTATAAAGGCACAGTCGGTAAAATTGCGCCAAATCATTTAGACCGTCAATTTAGTGCGGACGCACCAAATGAAAAATGGGTAACAGATATTACAGAATTCAAGTTATTTGGGGAAAAGCTGTATCTATCGCCTGTATTAGATTTATTTAATGGGGAAATTATTACGTATACCATCGGTTCTCGACCAACGTATTCATTAGTTTCGGACATGTTAGAAAAAGCATTAGAATCCTTACCAAAAAGGCATCAATTACTCATGCATTCCGACCAAGGTTGGCATTATCAAATGAAACAATATCGCAACTTGCTTCAAGCAAAAGGGATTAAACAGAGTATGTCACGTAAAGGGAACTGTTACGATAACTCTGTAATGGAAAACTTCTTTGGGATACTGAAGTCAGAACTCCTTTATTTTAAGGAATTTGAAAGTGTGAACCACTTTAAACTAGAATTAGAAAAATATATAGAATACTATAATAGAAAACGGTTAAAGGGAAAATT
>NZ_JBPCEP010000045.1:0-1365 GCF_050971705.1 Niallia sp. M35 | reverse complement strand
ATGTATCGTAAAAGGTAACATGAATAAGAGGAAGGGAAGTACCATGCCTATTACAATCAAGCTAAAGGAAATCCTTAAAGAACGAGACCTTTCACAGCGTGAATTGGCACGAATGACAGGTTTGCGACCAAATACAATCAGCCATCTTTGTTCAGACAATGTGGACAGAGTGTATCTATCAACATTAGAAACGGTTTGCAAAGTGTTAGACATCGACATTCAGGAGTTAATCGAGGTGGAGTAGTCCTCTTGCTATAGTCATCGTTCTATGTACGTAAAAGTTGCGAATAAATTTAAAAGATAGGGGGAAAGCGAAGGTTGGGCTTCAAAGAATAGAAATGGTGGTATCTGATATTATTATGATTATTTGCTTAATAAAATAAAGAGTAGATAGGGCATACGTTTTAAAGATATTGTACGTACTAAAGAATTGGTTAAAACATCTTATAGGGCTTACAAGGTTTAAGTCTATTATCTGAATAAAAATTGTTTTATTCGTCACTCCGTATCGTAAAAAACCATGGGATAGTGTCCCATGGTTAAGAAAAATTATAGTTTGTGAATTTTTAAATCACATTTATCTTCTTCTGCTACATCAATTGCTGTACGTAGTACTTCAAAAAATGTTTTCCCATCAGTTGTTGCAAAATAATTCGCTAGACTAGTTACTTTTGGACTTATTTTATCCCCCCACGGTGGTTTTTGTGATAAGTCATCAATATCCCATATAACTTGTTCCGGCGAGAATTTTGATAATTCCTGTTCAATTTCAATTAAATTAGCTTTTACAACAGAAACATCATTCCAGTTTAGTTTGTCATTATACAACTCATTCATCATTAAAGGATATTTTGTACCCCATCCTTCTTTTTCTAAATGATAGGAGATTGTTGAAAAAAATGAATGTACAAAATCGCTATGACCTAATTCGTAATAAAAACAATCTACTAATATTCCTACCGCCATCTAACTTTCACCTCTAATCCATTTTAAAAATTATTTCTGCTACATCATTTGTTCTTTCATTTATTTTTTGTTTAATGTCTCTTAAAACATCCCTTGAGACATTTTGACCCCTAACATCAATAATAACAGATTGTTTTGTTTGTTCAGGTAAATCACTTATCCGCTTATTTATTTGCTTTGACACATTTCTTATTAAGTTACTTCTACCAGAAGATGTAGTCACTTTATAATTCTTAACTTCTATGCTATGACCATCGATATAGAAATCTGGTCTTGAACTATTTTTAGTGCCATGACTTACTTCATTACCTTCCTTATATGATACTTGGTCACGGTATCCTGGATATTCTTTTCCTACATCAATTTCAGACTGTCTCCAAGATGGTCTAGTTTTATCTA
>NZ_JBPCEP010000044.1:0-1616 GCF_050971705.1 Niallia sp. M35 | reverse complement strand
TCAAGGATTGCAGGATTTCAAAAAATATACTAAGGAGGATAGAATCTAATTTTAGAAAATTTAGTAGGAAAAAGCAAAACTAGCGTTTGAGGGAGTCAAGTCTTTCGGGATTTAAAATTATCAGAGACAGCATTTGAATGAAGAGTTATTTAGGAAAATAAAGGAATATAAGTAGGTCTTTGGTATTTAGCTATTTTTCACCTTATCATTTTCCATTCCCTCATTTATAATATATGTATGTAAAATATTTACATGGCAGGGAGGGAGCCATTTGAATGATAGAAAACAGTTAAAGGCGTTGGCAATGAAAAAAATAGCTCAGCTCATGGATTCTTTATCCGATGAATCAAAGGATAAATATCGTACGGCAATCCATGCGTTTGCTGACTTATATCTGGAGGACGAGCTCGTCTTTCGGGAACTCTATTTTGCTTATAAGCAAGGGCTCCGTTCCTATGATATAAAGAGCACCAACCAGGAGGCCATTTATTATAGAAAAGAGGATAAGGAGCATGTGATTCAGTTTAGACAGTCCCATTATCGTTTACAGGACCATCTTTTCTTCCCCTTCGTTACTTCCTGCATAGAAATAATGAGAGAAGTGCTGCCATTAGGGTCAGTTGTGGAACTGAATCCCCTTTACTTTCTGCCAGAACAGCAAACTTCTTCAGCAGCCAAAATTGTCATCACTAAACGTTATACCGTCCCAACAGGCTATCAAACGTTTTTTCCGTACGGCGGTGTGGTTTACCCTGTAGGAGAAATGAAGAAAGATGCTATCCTTTATTTCACAGAGCCTTTGATTACAAATGTCATCCACAAGGGTTTTAAAGATGAGATGGAAGAAGCATTTGAACTGCTTATGAAAGAAGAGCTAATTGTAGAAAAAAAGATGACATCAATTGAGTTTTCCGCACAGGACATGCAATCGTTACAAGTGGAAATGGAAAGAGCTGGTGAAAGATAATGGCAAACTATACGTCAAGCTTTTCCTCTAGCTTAGTATCAAATATGATCTCTTTTTTGGAAGATGCCAAAGAGGGCATACAGAAAAATTTTGAGCAAATGGACTTAGAAAATGCCTCTGTCGAAGAAGAGATGCGGGAAAAAATAGAAGAAATGATTAGAGAACTGAATCGACTGATTGTCGCTATTGAATCCGTTCCTTTTAGATGAGAAAATAGGAGAGAGGAGTTTACCATTGGGAACCGCACAGATAAAGATGGATATCCGTGAGTTACAGGCAACTTTACAAACCCTGCAATCCAGTATCGATGAGTTTAGTAGTTACTCAGACACCTTTCGTACAGGCACAAGAAATCAGTTGAAAAACTTTCATTCTGATTTCATCGATAAAGTGGATGCTATTCTGGATCATATGAATAATGATGTAAATAAAGAGTTAGTAAAAAATATGCATGCTGTCTATACAGCTGGTAAAAGTATATTGGAAGAAATGACAAAGGCAGACGAAGAAATCAGCAAGGACATTCGGAGCGGCCAGTCATGAAAAGGGACTTGAAAATTAACTATGGGATTCTGGATCAGATCATTGAACAGCTTCATACATATAAGCGGGCCCTTCATCAGATGCAGACTTCTCTAAATACGATAGC
>NZ_JBPCEP010000042.1:0-1728 GCF_050971705.1 Niallia sp. M35 | reverse complement strand
AAGAGGCTGGGACAAAACCCACCTCTAAGACGAAAAAAACGGTGAAATTTTACGACAAGTAAAATTTCACCGTTTTGCTTATTTTTACAATAAAAAATAAGGACAACTTCTGATAAAATTAAGTTACCATACCAAATCTAATCAGAAAGAAGTGTCCTTATGTTTAAAGATTATACCATGAATCAAATCGTTTTGCCTCTAGATTTAGAAGTAAAGTTACAAAATAATGATATTGCCTTCCATGTCCATCATTTAGTGGAAAGTATTCCTCAAGAAGCGTTTGAACCATTTCTTCGAAACGAAGGTTGTCCTGCTTATCATCCACGCATGTTGCTTAAAATTATTCTATGTGCCTACACTCAATCTGTCTTTTCGGGGCGTAAAATGGAGGCCCTATTAAAAGACAGTATCCGTATGATGTGGTTAGCTCAAGGGTATGAACCAAGCTATCGTACAATTAACCGATTTCGCGTTCAACCAGAAGTAAAAGATTTAATTCGTCAATGTTTCATCCAATTTCGCTGCCAATTGATCGAAGAAAAACTGATCGATCAAGAAGCGATATTTATCGATGGCACAAAGATTGAAGCGAATGCGAATAAATTTACGTTTGTCTGGAAGAAAGCGATTGAGAAATTTCATCAGCGTTTAATTGATAAGTCAAACCAGTTGTACAATGAGTTGCTTGAGAACGAAATCATACCCCAAATGGAACGGGAAAGTGATGAACAGCTATCATTTGGAGAGCTCACTCAAATGGTTCAAAAAGTAGACGAAGTAGTGACCGAATATGATAAACAAATGGAAGAATCTTCAGACGTTACTGAACGAAAAGCCTTACGAAGTGAACGAAAATACCCGAAACAAGTGCGTAAACAGTTGATTGATTTTGTCTTGAGAAAACGGAAGTACCAACAGGATTTTAAAATCTTTGGACCACGTAATAGCTATTCTAAAACAGATCTAGATGCGACATTTATGCGAATGAAAGATGATTATATGAAAAACGGGCAATTGAAAGCTGGTTACAATGTACAAATCGCAACGGAAGGTCAATATGCGCTTGCTTATAGTTTATTTCCAAATCCCACAGATACACGTACGTTAATTCCATTTTTAGATGAGATAGAGCAACATTATTTCGAGTTACCGAAACATATTGTTGCAGATGCAGGTTATGGTAGTGAACAAAACTTTAGTGATATTCTCTCAAACAGAAACCGAGAAGCACTGATAACATATAACATGTTTTTGAAGGAACAAAAGAAAAAGTACAAACAAAATACATTTAATCCTGATAACTGGGAATATGATCAAGAAACCGATACATATATGTGCCCTAATCAGAAGCGTTTAGAATTTCAATATCATTCTGTCCGAACGGACGCTACAGGTTTCCAAAGGAGTTTCAAAATCTACGAGTGCGAAGACTGTTCAGGATGCCCATTCCGCTCATCATGTACCAAGGCAAAAGAAGGAAACAATCGAAAACTAATGGTGAACAAAAAATGGGAACAGCAAAAAGAATATGTGAGAGCGAAGCTTTCAGAAGAGAAAACGAGTGCCATCTATCGAAAACGCAAAACCGATGTGGAACCAGTTTTTGGATTCTTGAAGGCTAATTTGCGTTTCACTCGATTTTCTGTACGAGGAAAATCGAAGGTGGAAAACGAAATGGGCCTCGCGTTAATGGCAGTGAATTTAAGAAAATTCACTGCCATTAACTAA
>NZ_JBPCEP010000041.1:0-1785 GCF_050971705.1 Niallia sp. M35 | reverse complement strand
CCCCCTCTGTTAGGATAGATGTCGTACGATACTTTAGTGTTATACTTTAAGTAAATAACACGGAGGTCGATCGATATGAAAGAAAAAAATGGAGTACGATACTCGAAGGAACAAAAAGAGGCAATTGTTAAACGAATGATGCCACCACATAACGAATCAGTGGCTACTATCTCGAAGGAAGAAGGCATCACAGAACCAACGTTGTACAAGTGGCGTAAGGCTGCACGTGAAGCTGGTGTGGCAACGCCTGGCAATGGACAAACAAGTGACAAATGGACCAGTCAAGATAAGTTTTTAATCGTGATGGAGACCTTTGCGATGAACGAAACGGAATTGGCTGAATACTGTCGTAAAAAGGGTTTGTACCGTGAACAGATTGAATTATGGCGATCTGTTTGTCTCCAGGCAAACGGACAAGTATTTGATCAATCAAAGCAGTTATCTGGTGCGTTAAAGGAAGAACAGAAACGGGCAAAACAGTTAGAAAAAGATCTTCAAAAGAAGGAGAAAGCATTAGCGGAAGCTGCGGCGTTATTATTACTTAGAAAAAAGGCCCAAGCGATTTGGGGGGACGACGAGGAAGAATGATTAGCCCATCAAATCGCGCATTAGCTGTAGAACTCATCCAAGAAGCCAATCAAAATGGTGCGCGGTTAGCGAAGGCTTGTGAGGAACTTTATATTAGTGTACGAACCTACGAGCGCTGGGTGGCAGATGGTAAGGTTAAGGTCGATCAGCGTCCCTTTGCGAAAAGACCTGTTCCAAAAAATAAGTTGTCCGAGGAAGAGAAAAAGGAAATACTCGAGGTTGTTACACAAGAAGAATATGCCGACTTACCGCCGACACAAATTGTCCCAAAGCTTGCGGATAAAGGAACATATATTGCGTCAGAATCTACGTTTTACCGTGTTTTACGTGAAGGAAAGATGCAACACCACCGTGGACGTAGTCAAAAGCCAACACGAAGAATCCCCGAGAGTCATCTGGCCACATCGCCAAATCAGGTGTGGACATGGGATATTACGTGGCTTGGTGGACCTGTGAAAGGCTTGTATTATCGCCTCTATTTAATACTCGATCTATTTAGTAGAAAAGCAGTTGGGTGGGAAGTATGGGAAAAGGAAGAAGCGACACACGCTGAATCACTTGTAAAAAAAGCAGTCATTAATGAGAAAATCCAAGGGGCACCACTGGTGTTGCATTCAGACAATGGGAGTCCGATGAAAGCTGAGACTTTTTTAAGTTTACTTGAGAAGTTGGGGATCCAAAGTTCCTTTTCAAGACCACGTGTAAGCAATGATAATCCTTATTCAGAAGCCATGTTTCGAACACTTAAATACCGCCCTGATTATCCGCATAAGGGCTTTACCTCACTTGAAGAAGCCAGACAATGGGCACACCAATTTGTCCATTGGTATAATCATATTCATCTGCATAGTGGGCTGAATTATGTAACACCGGCACAGTGTCATGCCGGAGAACACGTAACCATATTGACAAAGAGAAAAGACGTATATGAAGCCGCAAAAGCGAAGCATCCAGAACGCTGGGCGAGGAGTCTAAGAAATTGGACACCTATTGAAAAAGTAGCACTTAATCCAATGCGTGATGAGGGAAAAAGGAAACGTTGAGTCCGCCTTAATACACTTTATTCCCTGATGATTTGAATGGAAAGAATGGATTTCCTTTCCATTCAAATCATCAGGCCAGCAAGCGTAACGCGGTAGCCTTGACTGAACACAACACTAAAGTAACTAAATGCGACAACTATGTTGACAAACACCG
>NZ_JBPCEP010000040.1:0-1922 GCF_050971705.1 Niallia sp. M35 | reverse complement strand
CCAAGACTGTTAATTCACAAGGAAGTCGAATATCTAATGCTGAAACAACAATAAATCAACATACCACAGCAATTAACTTGAAGGCAGAAGCTACAAATGTTTATACAAAAGTACAGACTGATAGTGCATTAAATAATAAGGTTAATCTATCAACCTACAATAACAAAATGTCCCAAATCGATGTAAGCATTAACGGAATTTCTAATCGTGTCTCTTCCACAGAGTCAAACATAAAGGGCTTAAATGGTGAGATAAATACTGTTAAAAGCAATATAGCTAGTCTTGATATTAAAGCAGATGGTATTATTTCTTCTGTTTCACAAGTTCAAACTAATCTTGATAATTTGGAGATTGGTGGTAGAAACCTAGTTAAAAACACATCCAAAGAGTTTAAGTCTGTTACATTTGGAGGCTGGGATTATTACTTTCCTGAAAGAGTTATGGATTGGGAAAAGGGAATGACATTGACTGGTCGTATCTATCTTAAACCTACTAATCAAGAAGCTTCTATAATGCTTCATGTTAGGTATACCAATGGAACTTATACTCAATATAGAGGTTCGATTATAAAACCCAATCAAGAAGGATATTCGGTTGTAACTGCAACAATCCAAAATAGGGATGATATTAGTCATATAGAGTATTCTATTCGGCATAGTTCAGCTACTACACCGACCGATACAGTTCAATATAAAGAGGGGAAGGTTGAAAAAGGAAATAAACCTACCGATTGGACACCAGCACCAGAAGATATGGCAACCGTATCACAATTTAGTACATTAGAACAAACGGTGAACGGCTTTACGACAAGGGTTGGAACTGCAGAAGGGAATATAAGTTCTTTACAACAAACTTCTAGTAGCTTTGCTACCAGAATATCAAATGCGGAAGGAAGTATTTCTTCTATATCTCAAACCTTGAAAGGTGTTCAAACTACTGTTTCAAATAAAGCAGACAAATCAACAGTTACACAGTTGGCTAGTGTGGTAGATTCAAAAATAAGCACAACGGACGCTAATAATAAATTTGCTACCCAAAGCCAGTTGACACAGACTGCTAATAGTTTAACTAGTACAATCACAAGTGTTCAATCCAACCTAGATAACTTAGAAATCGGTGGGAGAAACCTAGTAACTGGTACTAGTTCTGAGTATAGAAGTACAACAAGGAGTGGGTGGGGAGATTATGCCGACCCACTAACTAATAGTACTAGTATACCAGTAGTTTCAGGAAAAACTTACAGTGCTAGAATTTATCTAAAGACCAGTACGCAGAAAGCACAACTTAGAATTAGATTATATCCAAGTGATAATTCAACCTATAATGATGTAAGTGGCGAATATATTGAAGCTGGAAGTGAAGGGTACTCTTATGTGACTTTCAAAGTACCAGCAAATAGAACACGTGCTTTTATAATGTCTGCTAGATTTGGTGCTAGTGATACACCTAGCAATACTTTACACTGGAAGGAATTAAAGCTAGAAGTAGGTAATAAGTGTACTGCATGGACACCAGCACCAGAAGACATGGCAACCGTATCCCAGTTTAGCCAACTATCTGATGCGATTAATCTAAGGGTTACTAAAAACGATGTAATTAATCAGATAAATCTTGATACTTCTGGAATCCTTATACAAGGTAAAAAATTAGTTCTTGATGGAAACGTAACAGTTAACGGAACTTTTAAAGTAGGAAACGGTAATATCACTAGTCTGGATGCTGGTAAAATAACAACTGGCTATCTTGATGCTGCAAGAATATCTGCTAGTTCTTTATCGGCCATTTCAGCAAATCTTGGGAACGTAACAGCTGGTAATATACAGGGTGTAAATATAAGCTCTTCTACCTTCACTGGTGACAATATGTATATTGATGGAAAGATACAAGTGAGACAAGGGAGAGTCGAAGTTAAAAGTAAAGTA
>NZ_JBPCEP010000039.1:0-1931 GCF_050971705.1 Niallia sp. M35 | reverse complement strand
TCTCAGCGCCGATGGTAGTTGGGGGTTCTCCCCCTGTGAGAGTAGGACGTCGCCAGGCGCAAAAAGACCTAAAAGCATATTGCCTTTAGGTCTTTTTATGTGGATAAGTGCTTTTGTTTAGTTATTGTAAGGGATAGATACTTATTCCATTTTTATTATTAGTTGATCTTCAATGACTTTCGAAACTTCAAACGCACCTTCAGATTTGTTTGAACAGATAACAGTATGAATTTGTGATTTGGGGTAAAAGGCAGAATGAAAATTAACTCCAGGATCGTAACCCATAATATGATATTTAAAAATAGCATTTTCCTTTTTCTCTATCCATAACCCATAACCATAAAATCCGGTTGATTTCTTTGTTTGAATAAATGGAGTAAGTAACTTGGAAGTATATTCATCACTTAATAATTGATTAGTTAGAAGTGCATTCCATAAACTTGACATATCAAGTGCAGTTACAAATGCGCCTCCATCTGCACCACCTTTTGCAGGCAATGAGTAAATATTTGTTCTCCATTTATTGTTCGGCAAATCGATATAACCTAAAGCTGTGTTTTTTGGAAGAGCATCTAATTCATAATAACCAGAGTTTTGCATTCCGACTTTTTTAAAAATATTTTCTTCGATAAAATCAGTAAATGACATTTTACTTACTTCCTCGATGACCAATCCAAGTAAAATATATCCAGCATTATTATAATGAAATTTTTCCCCAGCATTTGATTTCATGGGTTTATTCTGAAAAAGAGGCAAAAAATCGGTTAACTTTCTTATATGATACATGGGAAGGTCTATCCACAACTCCTCGAAATCATCCATTATTTCCTCGTCGAAATAGTCTGGTATTCCAGCTGTGTGTGTTAAAAGGTGATGAATTGTAATATTTTTATTAAAATTTGGAAAGGTAATAGGAAGACAATCTTCTAATTTTGATTCAAAAGATAGTTTACCTTTCTCGACAAGTTGGCAAATAGCGATTGACGTAAATAATTTACATCCTGATGCAATGCCGAAGCGTGTATCTATAGTGTTTTTTGTGTTATCGCTACGATTTGCATAACCATAACTTGCAGAAAATAAATTATTTTCTGCCTTTTTGATAAGAATGGTTCCTGAAAACTTATTTCTATTTACAGTAATTTTTATTTGGTTTTCTAAACTAGTTTCCATTGTATCTCTCGCTTTCTAGTTAGTATATCTTTAGTCTAACTTAACTCCATCCATATTGTACCATATAATTTATTTTCAAAAGGGACATTGAAGTATCTTTCGGGTTTTGGAAATTAAATACGGATTTTTGTAGGGAACAAAATAACGCCTTTTTCTCATGTAAAAGTTAATATAGTGGGGAAAATAAAAATGAACCAAAAGAATATCCTTGGGTTAATTCCTTTTCGCAAGTATAAGGACGATGATAAAAATTTCAATAGAAAGAAACGAGAAAAAACTATTATGGTTTTTGTGAGAAGACAATAGAGGTTGGCGATGAGTATTCAAAGTGCCCTATAGATTGTTGTAAGATAAGACTATAATAATCAAAGAATGGAAATATTCCTTATGTTAATTAATAGGTAATCGTGATTTCCTACTGTACTCAATAGTTTGTTAGAGGTTTATTGAAAATTTAAGTGATCAGTATCTTTTATCAAATGGGAGTAATAAAAAAAGAGTGTTTAAGGCAAGCATATATATCCTGGAATTTAAAATAAAAAACAGTTGACGATTAAATAAATAATTGGTATTATATAAAAGTTGCCTCGAACGGTAACGATAATTGATAATTTAATAGTTAAAAGTTTTTAAGAAAGTTATTGACTAGTGACTATTAAATGTGATAATATATAAAAGTTGCGTCTGATAGCAACAAACAAATTGCTCTTTGAAAACTGAACAAACAAACGTCAACAATAATCGTTTTATAACTAGCG
>NZ_JBPCEP010000038.1:0-1943 GCF_050971705.1 Niallia sp. M35 | reverse complement strand
ACAAGACTGTTAATTCACAAGGAAGTCGAATATCTAATGCTGAAACAACAATAAATCAACATACCACAGCAATTAACTTGAAGGCAGAAGCTACAAATGTTTATACAAAAGCACAGACTGATAGTGCATTAAATAATAAGGTTAATCTATCAACCTACAATAACAAAATTGGTCAAATCGATGTAAGCATTAACGGTATTTCTAATCGTGTTTCTTCCACAGAGTCAAGTATAACTGGCTTAAATGGTGAGATAAGTACTGTTAAAAGTAATATGGCTAGTCTTGATATTAAGGCAGATAGTATAGTTTCTAGTGTAGCTGGTATATTGTCAAACTCTAATAATTTGATACCCGATCCAAGTTTTGAAAATGAAGCCTGGGACTTACCATCTAATTGCTCTTTTGTTGAATCAGATTTACACGAAGGAACAAAATGTTTAAAGGTAACAAAGGGTAATGGGTATTTTAGACCTAAGAACTTACCCTTAAAATATCCTGTTTCAAAAGGAACTACACTAAAGCTTTCTTGGTGGGTAAAGATGGAATCTGGTACTACATTTGATACGGGAAACTTTAAGATTCGAATTGCGAGGTTAGATGGAAGTTTAATTTCAGATTTACAGTTAGGTGGCGTTGTTACTAGTTGGACTAAGAGAGAACGTACTATGACTCTTCCGGCAGATGTAGAGGGAATTTTAATTACTTTTCCTACATTTGTGACTCAAGGAACTGTATATATTGATGATATACATGTATCTGATGCTACAAATGAAATAGCAATTCAATCACAATTCAGCACAATCGAACAAACTATAAGTAGTATAACAACTAGGGTAGGTAATTCGGAAGGGGATATCAGTTCATTACAACAAACTGCTAGTAGCTTTGCTACTAGAATAACAAATGCAGAAGGGAATATTTCTTCCATCTCACAAACTCTAAGTGGTGTTCAATCAACTGTATCGAATAAAGCTGATAAATCAACAGTTACCCAATTAGCTGGCGTTGTAGATACAAAGATTAGCACAACAGACGCTAATAATAAATTTGCTACCCAAAGCCAGTTGACACAGACTGCTAATAGTTTAACTAGTACAATCACCAGTGTTCAATCCAACCTAGATAACTTGGAAATCGGTGGGAGAAACCTAGTAACTGGTACTAGTTCTGAGTATAGAAGTACAACAAGGAGTGGGTGGGGAGATTACGCTGACCCACTAACTAATAGTACTAATATACCAGTAATTTCAGGAAAAACTTACAGTGCTAGAATTTATCTAAAGACCAGTACGCAGAAAGCACAACTTAGAATTAGATTATATCCTAGTGATAATTCAACCTATAATGATGTAAGTGGCGAATATATTGAAGCTGGAAGTGAAGGGTACTCTTATGTGACTTTCAAAGTACCTGCAAATAGAACACGTGCTTTTATAATGTCTGCTAGATTTGGTGCTAGTGACACACCTAGCAATACTTTACAGTGGAAGGAATTAAAGCTAGAAGTAGGTGATAAGTGTACTGCATGGACACCAGCACCAGAAGACATGGCAACCGTATCCCAGTTTAGCCAACTATCTGATGCGATTAATCTAAGGGTTACCAAAAACGATATTATTAATCAGATAAACATTGATACAAGTGGGGTTCTTATACAGGGCAAAAAATTAGTCCTTGATGGGAATGTTACAGTTAATGGAACATTTAAAGTAGGAAACGGGAATATTAC
Organism: Niallia sp. M35; assembly: GCF_050971705.1. Classification (NCBI taxonomy): domain Bacteria; kingdom Bacillati; phylum Bacillota; class Bacilli; order Caryophanales; family Bacillaceae; genus Niallia; species Niallia sp. M35. The sequence continues at coordinate 214 of NZ_JBPCEP010000038.1, read as the reverse complement.
TAGCTTAGATGCTGGTAAAATAACAACTGGCTATCTTGATGCTGCAAGAATATCTGCTAGTTCTTTATCGGCCATTTCAGCAAATCTTGGGAACGTAACAGCTGGTAATATACAGGGTGTTAATATAAGCTCTTCTACCTTCACTGGTGACAATATGTATATTGACGGAAAGATACAAGTGAGACAAGGGAGAGTCGAAGTTAAAAGTAAAGTG
>NZ_JBPCEP010000037.1:0-2507 GCF_050971705.1 Niallia sp. M35 | reverse complement strand
TTATCGTTGCTATCAGATGCAACTTTTATATATTATCACATTTAATAGTTACTAGTCAATAACTTTCTTAAAAACTTTCAACTATTAAATTATCAATTTCCGTTACCATTCAAGGTAACTTTTACATAATAACAATTATCCATACAATCGTCAACAGTTTTTTATATTTTTCCAATCAAATTAAACTCTCAGAATATATAAGAGGAGCATGCTTTTTACTATCTATTCTAATTAATCCTATTCGGTTTATTTCCCCTTTTAGCTTTTCATCCATCTTTAAACAATAATTATATGCATCCTTAAGTTTTTCTTCTGAAAGTCTATTAGCTAAGTTGCAATGCGGAACCCATTTACCCGGAAGATATACCGACTCTTCATCATCAATAAAGGAGGCGAAATTTCTATGATGATCAGAATGTAAATCAAGTAACTCTTCAGTTATAGTCGGGGAATAAAATAACGTTTTTGTATTTATAAAAGATCCTATTGTCTGAAAATCAACTCTAACTTTTTCTTTACCTTTATAAAAAGTTCCCATCTTATGTATAAAGCTCATGACCGGAATATCTTTATAGTTTGCTAGTGTAATATGTGGCACTCTATCACCGACTTCTCTCGCATAATAGGATATTTCGTTACTCTCTAAGCCTTCCCATATCATTTTTATTCTTTGTTCTAATTCTAGATTAAACAATGCAACTACTGCATACATCGCAATCTTCTCCTTTATTTAATAGATAGTGTCTTTTATTTTTTCTAAAATCGAATTTTCTCTAGCTATCCAAGGATTGTAATTTAATTGAGATAATGCATATTTATTTCTTCAATCGCCTTATCAACAAATATCCATACTGGCGTAGAATCGAGTTCAAACTCATAAGCGTCTAGCTCTTGCTCCATCTTTTCATCTTTTACAAGCTCACACAGATAATAATGAGATACCATTTGAAAATATATATGCTTATCGTACTAATCAACTTGATTATCTATTACTTTTCCTAGATATTCTTTTCACTTCTCTCCATAACGCTTCTACAAGTCCCTCCTCCCGGAAACTTAAAGTCACCTTTATTTGTTTGCATAAGTAAAATCTTTTGCTTCTCAATCATCACAGCCCTTACTGCTACTCGGCGACGAATTTTCTGGTATTCTCCCTTTATATCCCGACCTATCCTTTCATTAAATTGCACTTTAGTACCTCCGCAGTCTTTCTATTTTAACTCCCATGAAATATTTTTCACTAAGGAACTTTCTCAAAACTTCATACAAGTTATTATTTCTTACTTTTTCTAGACTAATTTCTATTTTTCTTATCCCTATTCGAAACTTCACATAAAGCTATTGATTGTTGATATATCATAAGCGATTCTTTATAAAAAAAGAACAAGTTAGTTATGAATCCAGATTACCTCTTTATTATACGCTTTAACAAAATCATCAATAGATGCGAATGACAGTTAAAAAATGTATTAAAGCATACTTGGCTATTTCACCCTTATTAAACAGTTGTTAAAAACGTTACCTATAATCTAATAGGCATCTTAAGATACACTTATAAGATTAAAGAAATCCGTTTTTACAAATAATAGTTTCAATCATTTCCTTGCCTAATCTGCTCCCAATTTCCCCTAACCATCTCTTCATCTTTTCATAACATTTAGAAATCAATTAAGGTAATAGAAGCTTAACATACATCCTTTTTATGAACATTATTCCATAAAGATTTTTTTAGTAATAGTAAATATAGAATAAAAAATAAAATTAAATGAACGATTCGCAGTGATTAACCGTCTTATGATTTGAAAAAGAAAAAGGAGGCATCGATTTTACTTTGGACAATGAGAAAAGACTTATTAGATTTGCAAAAGAAGGAAACGAAGATGCCTCCACTCTTCTTTTTATTCATTAGTTTACTCGGACCAATTTTATATTTTGGCATAGGAAGAAAAAAATTAGGAGACACTAAAACGTTCGTACAAGTAAATCATTAGAAATAACATTTTAAAGACCATCAAGCAATAAGTAAATCTCCTTTCACCATTAAAAATAATTGTTGTACAGCATTATTAGGTCCAAATGAAGCTGGGGAAACCAACTATTCTTCTTCATATGCTCGCTGCTTCGCTATCCCCAACAAAAGGTTCCATCTCTTCCAACGGAGAAAATGACTATCGTAAACATATTGACTTTATGCCCCAGCATCCTAGTTTCTTTAATTGGATGACTCCCAAGAAATTTTAAATGAATTATAAATAATAGCCTTTCATTCGTTGGACTAACCGAGAAAATGAACCAGTTTCCACCTTAGAAATCCAGAAGGAAGAAAAAAATTACTAGAGCTTATGAGAAAATTAAAGGATAAGATGAAAATCCGTTTTTCCACCCACGGCCTCAACGTTACAAAAAAGTTTGTGATTACGGAAATCCCCCTTACTGCTTTTAAATTACATCAGTCTACTTATCCACACACAAAAAGACCTAAAAGCTATATACTTTTAGGTCTTTTT
>NZ_JBPCEP010000036.1:0-2832 GCF_050971705.1 Niallia sp. M35 | reverse complement strand
AGTTAAGTTAGAAAGGGCGCACGGTGGATGCCTTGGCACTAGGAGCCGATGAAGGACGGGATTAACACCGATATGCTTTGGGGAGCTGTAAGTAAGCTTTGATCCAGAGATTTCCGAATGGGGAAACCCTCTATCCGTAATGGGATAGAATCTTTACCTGAATACATAGGGTACTGAAGGCAGACCCGGGGAACTGAAACATCTAAGTACCCGGAGGAAGAGAAAGCAAACGCGATTCCCTGAGTAGCGGCGAGCGAAACGGGATTAGCCCAAACCAAGAGGCTTGCCTCTTGGGGTTGTAGGACACTCTATATGGAGTTACAAAGGAACGGGGTAGACGAATCGATCTGGAAAGGTCAGTCGTAGAAGGTAAAAACCCTGTAGTCGAAACTTCGTTCCCTCTTGAGTGTATCCTGAGTACGGCGGGACACGAGAAATCCCGTCGGAAGCAGGGAGGACCATCTCCCAAGGCTAAATACTCCCTAGTGACCGATAGTGAACCAGTACCGTGAGGGAAAGGTGAAAAGCACCCCGGAAGGGGAGTGAAATAGATCCTGAAACCGTGTGCCTACAAGTAGTTAGAGCCCTTTTATGGGTGATAGCGTGCCTTTTGTAGAATGAACCGGCGAGTTACGATTACATGCGAGGTTAAGTTGAAGAGACGGAGCCGCAGCGAAAGCGAGTCTGAATAGGGCGAAATAGTATGTGGTTGTAGACCCGAAACCAGGTGATCTACCCATGTCCAGGGTGAAGTCCAGGTAACACTGGATGGAGGCCCGAACCCACGCACGTTGAAAAGTGCGGGGATGAGGTGTGGGTAGCGGAGAAATTCCAATCGAACTTGGAGATAGCTGGTTCTCTCCGAAATAGCTTTAGGGCTAGCCTCAAGATTTAGAGTATTGGAGGTAGAGCACTGTTTGGACTAGGGGCCCCCATCGGGTTACCGAATTCAGACAAACTCCGAATGCCAAATACTTATTCTTGGGAGTCAGACTACGAGTGATAAGATCCGTGGTCAAGAGGGAAACAGCCCAGACCACCAGCTAAGGTCCCAAAGTATACGTTAAGTGGAAAAGGATGTGGAGTTGCTTAGACAACCAGGATGTTGGCTTAGAAGCAGCCACCATTTAAAGAGTGCGTAATAGCTCACTGGTCGAGTGACTCTGCGCCGAAAATGTACCGGGGCTAAACGTATCACCGAAGCTGTGGATTGACATCTTTGATGTCAGTGGTAGGAGAGCGTTCTAAGGGCGTTGAAGCTAGACCGTAAGGACTGGTGGAGCGCTTAGAAGTGAGAATGCCGGTATGAGTAGCGAAAGATGAGTGAGAATCTCATCCACCGAATGCCTAAGGTTTCCTGAGGAAGGCTCGTCCGCTCAGGGTTAGTCGGGACCTAAGCCGAGGCTGAAAAGCGTAGGCGATGGACAACAGGTTGATATTCCTGTACCACCTTTAAATCGTTTGAGCAATGGGGGGACGCAGGAGGATAGGGTAAGCGTGCTGTTGGATTAGCACGTCCAAGCAGTTAGGCTGGTAATGAGGCAAATCCCATTACCACATAAGCGGAGCTGTGACGGCGAGGGAAATATAGTACCGAAGTTCCTGATTCCACACTGCCAAGAAAAGCCTCTAGCGAGATTTAGGGTGCCCGTACCGCAAACCGACACAGGTAGGCGAGGAGAGAATCCTAAGGTGAGCGAGAGAACTCTCGTTAAGGAACTCGGCAAAATGACCCCGTAACTTCGGGAGAAGGGGTGCTCTTGCGGGTGCAAGCCTGCGAGAGCCGCAGTGAATAGGCCCAGGCGACTGTTTAGCAAAAACACAGGTCTCTGCGAAGCCGCAAGGCGAAGTATAGGGGCTGACACCTGCCCGGTGCTGGAAGGTTAAGAGGAGGGGTTAGCACGTTAGTGCGAAGCTCTGAATTGAAGCCCCAGTAAACGGCGGCCGTAACTATAACGGTCCTAAGGTAGCGAAATTCCTTGTCGGGTAAGTTCCGACCCGCACGAAAGGTGTAACGATCTGGGCACTGTCTCAACGAGAGACTCGGTGAAATTATAGTACCTGTGAAGATGCAGGTTACCCGCGACAGGACGGAAAGACCCCGTGGAGCTTTACTGCAGCCTGATATTGAATTTTGGTACAGCTTGTACAGGATAGGTAGGAGCCTTGGAAGCCGGAGCGCTAGCTTCGGTGGAGGCATTGGTGGGATACTACCCTGGCTGTATTGACATTCTAACCCGCACCCCTGATCGGGGTGGGAGACAGTGTCAGGTGGGCAGTTTGACTGGGGCGGTCGCCTCCTAAAAAGTAACGGAGGCGCCCAAAGGTTCCCTCAGAATGGTTGGAAATCATTCGTAGAGTGTAAAGGCACAAGGGAGCTTGACTGCGAGACCTACAAGTCGAGCAGGGACGAAAGTCGGGCTTAGTGATCCGGTGGTTCCGCATGGAAGGGCCATCGCTCAACGGATAAAAGCTACCCCGGGGATAACAGGCTTATCTCCCCCAAGAGTCCACATCGACGGGGAGGTTTGGCACCTCGATGTCGGCTCATCGCATCCTGGGGCTGTAGTCGGTCCCAAGGGTTGGGCTGTTCGCCCATTAAAGCGGTACGCGAGCTGGGTTCAGAACGTCGTGAGACAGTTCGGTCCCTATCCGTCGTGGGCGTAGGAAATTTGAGAGGAGCTGTCCTTAGTACGAGAGGACCGGGATGGACGCACCGCTGGTGTACCAGTTGTCTTGCCAAAGGCATCGCTGGGTAGCTATGTGCGGAAGGGATAAGTGCTGAAAGCATCTAAGCATGAAGCCCCCCTCAAGATGAGATTTCCCATAGCG
>NZ_JBPCEP010000035.1:0-15916 GCF_050971705.1 Niallia sp. M35 | reverse complement strand
TAATATCTGTTTTCTTTGTGATAAAGGCAGATTTGTAACATCGTCATTATTGGCATAAAGTACGTCAAAGACTCCATACTGAATAGGATTTGTATTTTTGGATGACATAAATCTTTCCATCATGGATTTTATCTTTATCTTATAAATTCATAATAAACAAAGTAGTTATCATTAAATTTCAATCAGAAAATTTTGTTATATCTTGTTGGTTGCTTTTTTCTCATCTATTTCATTTATTGTTGCTTGTCTTTGTCTATACTATTATTAATAAGTTTTACTTTTCCTTTTTTATTTAATTCTTCATTAATATCTTCTTTTTCCTCTATTCTTAGAAATAGTAGCCGAGTTAAGGGAATTTTAACTGTGCAGGCAGCCTGGAATGACATGAAAATAGACGAATTGTACGGCTTTGTCCCACAGGCAGTTGTTTCGTTTCCTACTGGCATAATTGTATTGTCCCACCTATGTTGACATATACAACAAGAGCTACGTAGGATGTAATAGTTATATACATGTTTATAACTCTAATAAAATCGAATTTGTCAAAATACTTAAATTTAACAAAAACACAAAGGGGGCCCCTTTGTGTTTCATCCTTACTTTGCAAAAGTATGATTTCCAATTCTCACCGTTACTTCTTTAGTTAGAATCCACTCACTTTTTGCTGTTTGGGGGTTGTAAAAATACAGGGATCCGCTCCCTTTTCCTCTATATGCTACTGCCTCATCTACTGCTCTATAATCTATAGTGGTTGGATTATTATTTATTTTTCCATTTTGGACTGGAGAAAAAGCATAATAGCCATTAGAACGTTCATAAATTACTTCTCTTATTGTATTTGGGAAAATGTCACTATCTACACGATTTAAAACTACAGTAGCTACTGCAACTTTTCCAGCATAAGGTTCCCCTTGTGCTTCGGCAAAAACCAATTGAGCTAATAAAGTTCTTTCACTTGCGGTAATTGGTTCTGGTAAACTTAATCGTTGTCCTACATGTAATTTATTATCTTTTAAATTATTCGCTATTTGTATAGATCCTATAGGAACTCCACTTTGCTGACTTATTTTCCACAGAGTATCTCCAGATTTTACTGTGTAAAGAGACGCTGCTTCTGTATTTTCTCCAAAAAAGGATGACAATAATATTACTAGAAACACAGAATATAAAAATTTATTCGATTTCATATATACCTCCTAGTATTAATGTCCACAGGAATCATATTATCAACGAAACTATCTATTTACTACCTCCAATATTTTCCCATTCACTTTAAGACGATACTATTAAGGTTTCTTATATGTGGCACATGTTTCCACTTGTACTATTACACTGTTAATAAATTAAGAATCTATTTTTCTTAATCATACTTTAAGGAAAGAGCTTGACTCCCCATTTGTTTCCACGCATCTATAAAAGGACCTAATGGTTCTTTTTTGTTTTTTTCACCACTAATGGGATCATTAAAATATACAAAAGATTCATCATATCCTGTAATTAACACCGAATGTTCTTTATAGGTTATTTTTACTTTTCCATTTGGCGTCTCCCATTCTTCAAAGGATGAGTTAGGTAATTTTTTATAGGTTGTATTCGTTATTATCCAAACAGGCCTTTCTTTTGAAAGATATAATTTTAGTTCCTCAAACTGTTTTCCTGTTAGATTATCTATTTTGTTTGGTAAATACTCTTCCGCCAACTCTATTATAGGCTTATGATAAACTCCATAGCCTGGTTTGCTATAAGAATACATATCTCCAATATATCCATCATTGGGATCTCCCCAATGTATCTTTCCATTTTTAGTTGATAATGGTGTCTTATCTCTTTCTATTTTTTTAGCGAGTTCCATTTTATCCGTTTTAACTTGATAATATTGTAAGAACATTGCTAAACTAGTCACTTCACAGCCCCTAGGTAACTCAGGAAACTGTTTTATTATAGGTGCATCTAGTAAAATTTCCTTCTTAATTGTATCAACTTTTTTAGATGGTTGATTTACTTCCTTAATGATGTCCTCAACTTCTTTAGGCTCTTCTTCTCCCTTTTTCATCATAAATTCCGGTAGTGGTATATCTACAATTACTTCTTTACGTAATATCCTCTTTAGTTTGCCATTATCAATACTAAATAAAGAAAATAGTATAATTAAATATAAAGTAGTAAGAGAAATTATAACTATATTAGTTCTTTTTACAAGTAATATTATTAAAACACTTGTAATCAACAAACTTATCATAATTAAGATAATAAACTGAAGTTTCATCGCTATTCTCCTAATAAATTTATAAATTAATAACTTAGTAATTTAAGTTTATAATCAAATCATCAAAAAAGTATGGAGAAAGAATGTTATCTTAAATCTGCACAATTTCTTCAATAATGACTTCTATAATAGAAAAAAATATTATTCAAGAGAAATTAAAAAGGTGTGGAAATGACTGTGTATAAAAGGAGAATTTATAATAATGGACAAATTGCTGTTCCTAAAAAATTACAGAAACAGTTGAACTTTAATGCTGGAGACCTTTTATTTATATATATACTAGACAAATCCATCATAATAAAAGCAAACCATGATAATAAAGATTTAAATCAATGTTATTTAAGTGGAAATCGTATTTCTATACCCAAGGAAATAAGAAATATACTGGGAATAACAAGTGATACACCACTTATTATGGGTATTACAGATGATAAAAATGGAATTTTTATAAAGATTGAAATATAATGCAATAAATTTTTATCCTTCAATTTTTTCTTAATCATTGAGAAAACAAAAAAGAACACCTTAAGTGAAATCAAAACTAAGGTGTTCTTTTTTATATTACATATATCATCATTTAGGCGAAAGTTCATTTAGTTTCCTATGCAATTCCCTATTTTCATTTTCTAATTTAATGACTCTTTTATCTAATTTATTATTATTCCTATTATGACTATGTCCTCCATGACTTTTCATCATAAATAACATCATAATTGGACATACAAGTACTAGCAAAATAGATAACCATTCCATTTTTATCACTCCTTTACTTTTTATTAGAATAATGTTAAAACAAGGATTTTTTATCGAGAAATTATGAACATATTTTTAACTTTCATTTTTATTGAGTAGCTAATTTTAATGTTGCTAAATTTTCTCGCATTACCGAAAAGTAATCATCTCCTTTTTTTATTTCTTTATTTGTTAGACCTTCAATGGGATTTAATGTTAAAGATTTTGCACCAATAGTATCTTTAACTGTTTCTGCTACTTTTGGACTTACTAAAGTTTCAAATAATATATAATTTATTTGCCTTTCATTAGCAAAACTTATTAATTCTTTAAGCTTTTTAGGAGATGGCTCATCGGATGGAGAAATTCCTGTAATCGCTATTTGTTCCAATCCATATCTATTAGTCAAATAACCAAATGCATTGTGCGAAACTATTACTTCTTTTCGAATAGGATTAGATAATGCTTCAGTATATTCTGAATTTAATTCATCAAAGTTAACAGCAATTTTGTTAAAGTTCTCTTCATAAACAACTTTTCCATCTGGGTCCAGTTTAATTAGCTCTTCCTTAATAACTTCAGCTATTTGCTTAGCTCGTATAGGATCTAGCCAAAAATGGGGATCGTATGTTTTATCTTCCTGGTCTTCTTTATCATTTGGTTCCGTACTCTCACCAGTTTCTCTTAAAGTCAATAAATCAACATATTCACTAGAATTAATAATCTTTTTATCTTTCGTATCAATACTTTTTATCGTATCTGTTACCCAACTTTCATACCCAGCACCATTGTATATAAATAAATCAACTTCATTTAGATTTGCCAAATCTTTTGGTGATGGTTCATAATCATGTGGCTCAATACCCGGTTGCACAAGATTTATAACTTTAGCTCGGTCCCCTGCTATCTTAGTTGTAAAATCATATAAAGGGTAAAAGCTGGTCATTATTTTTAAACTTTCATCAGCAGTTTTTTCATTTGTGTTTTGGTTGTTATTACAAGCAGCCAAAAAAATAACCGATACAACAAACAAGATAAAAATTTTACTTTTAAACATGGTTTCTCCTCCAAGATTCAATCTTTAAAGTAAGTAATTCTAAAAAAAACATTAACCTAATTAACACTTCTTTAATCAAGTTAATGTTTAAAATAATTTAATTGTATGATTTGATTGATGATTTATATTGAAATATAATCGAGTGGGTTAACAGCATTCGATTTGGATGCATTCCACTGACCTTTATGAAGTTCAAAATGCAAATGCTGACCAAAAGATTGTCCAGTGTTCCCCATAATTCCTACTTGTTGCCCTTTGGAAACAGATTCCCCTGTCTTAACTACTCTACTATCCATGTGCGCATAAACAGTTGTATACACCTGACCATTAATTGAGTGAGAGATAAAGACTACATTACCGTAACTTGTGGAATAATAAGATCTACTAACAACCCCATCAGCAGCAGCAACAATTGGCACATCAGCACTGTTAGCAATATCTATACCAGCATGAAACTTGTTCCATCTTTCACCAAGGGTGGATGTTAATCGTCCTTGAGCTGGAGTTGTCCATACCCCTTTGGTCTTTTTAGAAACATTTGTGTTCGCTTTAATACTACTAGAAGTACTTTTTGCTTCATTTTCTTTTTTAGTAGCTACTTGAGTTTTCTTCTCAGATTCTATTTTTATAGCTTTTTCGATAGCTTCCTTTTGAGAATCAAGTAATGAATTTTGTTCTTCTAAACTTAGTTTTTCATTTTCTAAATCTTCTTCTTTGTCCTTTAGAGATTGCATAATATCATCTTTATTTTTCTTTTGTATATCTAATTCGCTTTTTAGTTTCTTTTGAGACTCGCCATAATTTTCAAGTTTCACTAACAGATCTTTTGCTTCATTTTCCTTATCTTCTAACACTTTTTTATCATCCATATGTTGTTGGATTAAATCCTGATCTGCAGTAATTATTGTTGTTACCGCACCCGCTCTATCTAAAAAATCACTAAAACTCTGTGAGCCTATTAAAACATCCAAATAGTAAATAGTCCCAATCTCTTGATAAGATCGAGCCCTTTCTTTTAACAACTCTTCGCGTTGTTTTATTCGTTCCTTAAGAGTTTTTATTTCTTCATTTAATTTTTGAATTTTTATATTTGCATTTTTTATATTTTCATCATTTTCGCGTATTTTACTATTCGTTTCTGTTATTAACATATCTAAACGTTTAATCTCATCATTTATTTTATCTTGTTCTGTTTTTATGTTATCAAGCTCTTCCTCTGCTTGTTCTAAACCATCTTGGACTTTACTACGATTTTCTAGTATATTGAGTTTTTTATTTTGTAAATCTTCCTCAGAAGATGCTAATGCAATAGAAGTTGTATTAGTTAATGCTAATGAGGCTGCAATTCCGAACGTTATAACAGATGTCTTAATCAATAATTTACTCATTCGAATGTCCTTTCTTTATCAATCTCTAATAACAAGCAAAATTATAACATCACTTTTTGTCGAATTTGGAGATGAAAAATATTACAATTATATTTCACTGTAATATTCTGATAAAATTCAAGGAGTAATTTACCACTAAGAAGTTCATAATAAAACTTTATTCACTAATATAAACGTTTGGTGAATCACACATTTAACTCCCTGCATAATTTCTTCATATAATTGGAGTATTATAAAAAATATAAAATAAATTCAGGTGACCTAATGAAAAAACTTTCCATAAAACTAGGGATTCTATTTTTCATAATCATTTTTGGCTTAGAAGCATTTATGTTTTCTTATCTTCATAGCTCTTTAGTTAATGTGAGAATTGAGGAAGAGCTATCCGCTTTACAAGCAAGGGGTAATTCTCATAGAGATATTCTAGAGAAACATTTTGAAGAAGATTCCATTAGTCACGTTATTTTAATGGAATCAGAAGCTTTAACTGATGTAGTAATTGTTAATCAAAAAGGTGATATTTTGGGAACATCTTTTGACAATAATAATTACAAAAAATATTTAATTCAGCAAAAAAAGGAACTAAAGAGTGAAGGGAAAGTTGTTGAAGATGACTGGAAAAATAAACCTTACATTATTACTTTAAGTCCGATAATGCAAAAAAATGAAACTATAGGATATGTCTATATGTACCAAGAGACAGCATCCATACACACTTTAATTGGAAGGTTAAATGAACATTTTGTTCTTGCTGGTATAATTGCGCTTCTTTTAACTTTCGTTGTGATTGTACTGCTTACTAGAGCATTGACTAAACCACTCGTAAAGATGAGGGAAGCGACTTATCAAATAAGTAAAGGAAATTTTTTAGTTGATCTTCCTAGGACAAGTAATGATGAGTTAGGTGAACTAGCAGTTTCCATAAAAGAATTAGCTAGAGACTTAAATTTCTTAAAGAAAGAAAGAAATGATTTTTTAGCAAGCATTTCCCATGAACTTAGAACACCGTTGACTTATATAAAGGGTTACGCAGATATTTCCCTAAGAAAAAATATTGAAGAAGAAGAAAAAGAAAAGTACTTACAAATTATTGTAGAAGAATCAAATAGACTTTCTTCTTTAATAGAGGACTTATTTGAGTTAGCCAAGATTGATAAAAATACATTTCTCATTCAGAAGCAACAAATAAATTTAAATGAACTTTTAGGAAAACTACAAATAAAAATGTTTCCCGCCTTTAAAGAAAAAGAAATTGATTTAACAATTTTTTGTCCTAAAACCACTTCTTTTTATGGAGACCCAGCAAGAATGGAACAAATTTTATTCAACTTATTGGATAATGCTATGAAGTATTCTCCAGTGAAGAGCAAAGTAGATGTTATGGTTAGATTCAGAAAAAAAGAAACGGAAATAACGATAAAGGATAATGGAAAAGGAATACCGGAGGAAGATCTACCTTATATTTTTAATCGTTTTTACCGTGTTGATAAATCAAGAACAAGATCACTAGGTGGATATGGGCTAGGATTATCGATTGTCCAAGAATTGGTCCAAGCACAAGAAGGAACAATAAGAGTGGAAAGTAAGCTTAATATCGGAACAACATTTATTCTAACATTTAAAAATCTTGGAGGAGAAATCAAATGAAAAGCATCTTAATTGTAGATGATGAACAGCAAATGCTTGATCTAATTGCTCTATATTTATTACCACTAGGCTATAATTGCAAAAAAATAAGTTCTGCGATGGATGCTTTACTTTATTTAGAATCGAACACCGTTGATCTTATATTATTAGATTTAATGATGCCTGATATGGATGGCTGGGAAGCATGTATAGAAATAAAAAAATACTGGGACACCCCAATAATAATGCTTACTGCAAGAACAGATAAAAAGGATGTTGTAAAAGGCTTAAATACAGGAGCAGATGACTATATATCCAAACCTTTTGATGGGGAGGAACTTGTTGCTAGAATAGAAGCAGTATTAAGAAGAAAGGGTAATAGGTTGGAATTAATACAGTTTGACGGTTTAACCTTAGATCAAGAGTCTTTTGAATTACACTATCAGATGAAGAATATACCTCTTACTCCTAAGGAATTTGCACTTATGAAGCTATTTCTCCAAAACCATAATAAGGTGTTCACAAGGGACCATCTTATACACTCCATATGGGGCCATGGCGTAGAAACAGAAGATAGAACTATAGATTCTCACATAAGAAACTTGCGTGATAAACTTAGGAAGGCTGGTTTTCCATCAGAGGAATATTTATTAACAGTTTGGGGCGTTGGATACAAGTGGATTGGAAAAGAATCTGATTGAGGGACCTTTTTATAGAGTATTTACCAGGAAACCCCTTAATTATAGCCACTGTTACTATAATTGCAAATATTATAATAGCAATTTTTGGAGTTCTTCCTAGTGCTTTTCTTACTACTATAAATATTATTTATTTTGATTTAAAATTAGCAATTATTATTTCAATAATTGGTGAATCATTAGGTGCTATAGTAAGTTTTATCTTATATCGTAAAGGATTAAATCGCTTTACTGCTAATTATAAGATAAGAAGTCACTTCTTAAAAAAGTTACAAAGCACAACTGAATCTAAAGCCGTAATACTTATAATCCTGTTAAGAATTCTTCCTTTTATTCCTTCAGGTGCCGTGACATTAACCGCAGCATTAAGTAGCATTAGAATTATCCCTTTTACTATAGCTAGTACAATAGGAAAAATCCCATCGCTTCTAATTGAAGTTTATTCCATTAATAAGGTATTCAGCATCAATTCATCTGGATGGAAAGAGACAATAATATATTGCTCACTAATCCTGTTATTAATATATATTTTAAAAGAGTTTAGAAAAAAAAGAAAATAAAGCAATAAGATGAAAAATGGAGATTAAGACACTTATCATAGAAAAAACAACAAAAATAGGCTTCCGAAAACAAGGAGCCTATTTTTGTATACTTTACATTATCCCACTTTTGTATGCCTTCCTTCTTCTATACCAGATTAATAGGACAGCGGAAATAAAGAATATCAAAGAAATTACTTGTGCAACACGTAAGTTAGTTGTAAGCATTAAGCTATCCGTTCTTAACCCTTCAATAAAAAATCTCCCAAAAGAATACCACATTATATAAACTAAAAATAGTTCTCCCTTTTTAAGGAAAACAATTCTTCTAGCAACAATTAATAAAGTAAAACCAAGAATATTCCATAAGGATTCATACAAAAAAGTGGGATGATAGTACGTACCGTCAATATACATTTGATTAATAATAATATCCGGCAAATTTAAATTCTCCAGAAAATCTCTAGTAACCTTGCCGCCGTGAGCTTCCTGGTTCATAAAGTTCCCCCAACGCCCTATTGCCTGACCTAGTATAAGACTAGGTGCAGCAATGTCAGCCAATTGCCAAAAGGATAAACCTTTCTTTTTAGCAAAAAACCAAGCCGTTAATGCCCCTCCAATAATAGCTCCATGTATGGCAATACCACCTTCCCAAATTGCAATGATATCCCCTGGATTTTCCGAGTAATATTCCCATTTAAATAAAACATAATAAAGTCGGGCACTAAGAATGGAAATCGGTATAGCCCATAATAAAAGATCCGAAAAAGTATCTTTAGGAAGACCTTGTCTTTTAGATTCTTTTGTAGCAAGAATCCAACCAAGAAGTAAACCAGCTCCAATAATAATTCCATACCAATAAACAGTGAAAGTTCCAATTTCAAAAGCGACTCTATTTAGCGGTTGAATATTTTCCACAAAGATTCACCTCGTTTAAATTTTTAGATTAGCCAAAATTTCAAATTTCCGATATTGCTTTTTTCCTTCTTATACAAAGAACATACGTAATGCTGATTGAAAATACACTTAACCAGAAAGTAAAATAGCCTATTTGCGGAATATAATTGTCTAGTACGCTGTATCTTGGCATCATTTTAAATAGGTAATCAATCACATCATTATGAAGAGTCCAAATTGCAGCAACTACTAGATGCCAACCTTTTATTTTATAGGAGTTTTTATATAATAAACCCTGGATTGCCATTGCTCCATGGGAAAAAATCAGCATGTAACTAGACCAATCTAAATAGCCTATTTCTATCAGAACTAATAAATTCATTACAACTGCCCATATTCCATATTTCAATAGTGTTACTATAGCTAGTGCCTCAAACAGAGGTAAGTTAGTTTTCAAAAATAAAGCAATTAATACAAAAACAAAAAATAAACTAGCTGTTGGGCTATCTGGAACAAAAATTAGATATTTATTAGGTGTAACTGATAGTTGGCCTCCATACCATAAAAATCCATATAATGTGCCTATAATATTAACTACTAACAGAATAAACAATGCCTTTCTATTTGTAAGTAATGAAGTAAAATTCAAATGATACACTTCCTTTCCAATAGGTTACTATCATTAATTAGCAGTAAAATGCGGCCTTTTAAAGGCCGCATTTTACCCTGTTTTATATCATTTATTCTGGCTGATTATTAGCATTTTCATCTGGAATAAAAGTAGGCTGAAATCCTTTATATTTAACCATTGTTACCATACCTGCAGAAGCATGATGTAAATCATGGCAATGGAATAGCCAATTCCCAGGGTTATCTGCTTTGAAAGCTATCTCATACTCATCTCCGGGTTCTAGATTTACAGTATCTTTAATAATTGATGCACCCTCAAGTTTTTTACCGTTTTTACTTAAAATTTGAAAAGATGTACCATGTAAATGCATAGGATGGTCTTCACCTTTAGAGTTATTCACAATCTTTACTTTTACAAGGTCACCTTCTTTAACCATAATATTTTCTGTATTAGGGAAAGCTTTTCCATTGATTGTGTAAGCCATATTATTATCTAATACTTCTGTATTTAAGTTCATTGTATATTCAACATCATACTTCTGATTTAGAGTGAACTCACCGTCTTTTGAAGAACCATAATTTGTGTATGTGAACTCTGGAAGTTTTATATCCTGATTCGGTTTGTCTGTAGATAAGGAACTACCTTCATATTGTAATTTCACTTTCATTCCAGCTGTTCCTTCCATATTTCCATGACACTCCAGATACCATTCTCCTGGGTTATCTGCTACAAACTCAATATCATACCGTTCACCTGGTGATATTGAGATTAACTGATCTTCTATTACTTCTGGGTTTTCTATTTCTTGCCCATCAACCGCAACTACATTAAATTTCTGACCATGCAAATGCATTTTGTGTGTCATATACCCAATATTAGCTAAACGGAGTCTTACCGTCTCACCCTCCTTCATTTTTAAAGGCTCAATACTCTCACCACTTTTTCCATTGATGGTAAAAATGTCATACGCGCTCATATCGTCCATCGTCATGCTTCCGCCATCATTACTCGTATCCATATCCATACCTTCCATTTCATCACTTTCACCCATGTCCATACCTTCCATATCGCTCATATCCATACCTTCCTCTGGATTACTCATCCATTCGTCAAGCATTAACGTATAATCACGATCGTATGTTTTTTCTTTTGGTTCAACAATTAAGGCACCATATAGACCTTTATCAAGTTGATTAACACCGTCTTGATGAGTGTGATACATATAAGTACCAGAAATTCGGGGTGTAAACTCATAAGTAAATGTCTCACCTGGTTGTACAGCATTTTGAGTAACTCCAGGTATACCATCCATATTATTTGGAAGAACAATACCGTGCCAATGTATAGTTACAGGATCGGGAAGTTCATTTTTTAAGTTGATTTTTACTTTTTCCCCTTGCATTACACGAATTTGAGAACCTGGTACCGAACCATTAAAAGTCCAAGCATCTACACTAATATCTTTTGTTAATTGATGAGTTGCCTCTTTTGCAACAATCGTAAACTCATTCCCTTTTAAGATTTCTGTCTTAGTTGTTTCTTCTGAAGAAATCTTCTCAGCCTGTTTTTCAACATCTGCTCGATTTATACTCTCGTTTTGTTTATTGGAGCATGCTGAAAGGATTAATAATAGGAATCCAATTAATGCTAGTATTTTTAATTTCATACTCTCTCCTCACTTTCATGAATTATGATATTAAAAATAATTGAAGATTTTATGCATTTTATATGAACAAAAGTTCATAAATTTTAAACGTTATACGTTCTAGTCTAAAAATAACTAGAACGTATAGGTAGAAATATAAAACAGCAACAACAGTACAACAGTAGTTGCCCCTAAATAAAACAAACAACCTGCAGATAATTTGCAGGTTGTTTTTATCCATTTATCTAATTGGTCTCCATTTGCGAAGAAATAATGTATTTCCTACAACGGACACGGAACTAAAAGCCATAGCACCACCGGCGAGTATTGGATTTAATAATCCAATGGCTGCAACCGGTATGAGGATGATATTATATGCAAATGCCCAAAACAAATTCTGTCGTATTTTTCTCATCGTTGATTTGGACAGAAGAATTATATCGACTATTCCCATTAAATCCCCGCGCATTAGCGTAATGTCCGCTGCCTCCATTGCAACGTCTGTACCAGTTCCAATTGCAATGCCTACATCAGCAGCAGCAAGTGCCGGAGCATCATTAATTCCATCTCCAACCATCGCAACAACTTTTCCTTCTTTCTTTAGTTTTTCTACCTCGGCAGATTTATCTTCTGGCAGAACTTCTGCGAGCACTCGGTCTACACCAACCTGGTTGGCAATTGCTTCTGCTGTAAGTCGATTGTCCCCCGTAATCATTATGACCTCAATTCCTAATTTCTTTAAAGCCTTAATGGCATCCGAGGATGTTTCTTTAACAGTATCTGCTACGGCAATTATGGCTGCTAGACTGTCATCAATAGCCATAAGCATAGCAGTTTTTCCTTCACCTTCAAATTTTTCCATAGTATCAATAGAAGCATTAATATTTACATTATTCTGGGCCATAAGCTTTTTATTACCGATTAATATCTTTTGTTTATTGATACTAACTTCAATCCCATGCCCTGGAATAGCATTAAAATTATTAGCTTTTAATAAGTCTATTCCTTTTTCTGTTGCACTGTTTACAATTGCCTCTCCAAGTGGATGTTCCGATCCTTTTTCAGCAGTTGCAGCAATTTGTAATATTTCATCTTTAGAAAGGTTACCGTAAGGAACAATATCTGTTACATCAGGTTCACCCTTAGTAATAGTACCGGTTTTATCTAATACTACAGTTGTTACTCGCTGTGAGTTTTGAAGGTGTTCAGCACCTTTTATAAGTAGTCCATTTTCAGCACCTTTACCAGTACCTACCATAACAGCAGTTGGCGTTGCTAATCCCAATGCACACGGACATGCAATAACAAGTACAGCAATTGTACTAACTAAAGCCGGGGTAAATCCAACAAGTGCGAATGTAATACCAAAAGTAGCTAGAGCTATCACAATGACAATAGGAACAAATACTGCTGAAATTTTATCTGCAACTTGCTGAATTGGAGCTTTGGATCCTTGAGCTTCTTCTACTAGCTTAACAATTTGAGAAAGGGCAGTATCTTTCCCAACTTTCGTTGCCTGGAATTTAAATGAACCATGTTTATTCATAGTAGCACCAATAACATTATCCCCAGCTTTTTTACCTACAGGCATACTTTCCCCTGTTAACATGGATTCATCAACTGTTGTATTTCCTTCTATAATTATTCCGTCAACTGGTATTTTTTCGCCTACCCGAACAATAATAAGTTCTCCTGTTTGAACATCTTCTAGTGGTATATCTATTTCTACACCATTTCGAATAACTCTAGCCGTTTTTGCCTGTAAACCCATTAATTTTTTTATGGCTTCTGAGGTTTGACCTTTAGCCCTTATTTCAAGTAGCTTTCCTAATACAATTAGAGTCATAACTATAGCTGCTGCTTCAAAATAAAGATATTGCCCAGTTCCCATTATAGTAACAACTAAACTGTATAAATAGGCTGCAGACGTTCCTAGTACTACTAGGACAGCCATATTAGCACTACCTCCCCGAACTGAGTTATAAGCATCGCGGTAATAATGACCCCCAACATAAAATTGAACTACAGTGGCTAGTAAAAATTGAATCCAAGGATTTAAGTGAAAGAACCCTCCATTTCCGTACTCCATCATAAAATCTGATATCATCATGACTAAAAAAGGTATGGATAAAATGGCACCAACAATAAATTTTATTTTTTGCTTTCTATAAGCTTTTTCTCGAGTACTCTGTTCATAATCTCCTTCATTTTCACTAACTAATTTTGCATCGTAGCCAGCTTTCCTTACCATATTAACTAATTGATCTACATTGGTACTTCCAGGGATATATTCAACACTAGCTTTCTCTGTAGCGAGGTTAACATTAGCATTTTTTACTCCGTCTACCTTATTCAATACTTTCTCAATACGAGTAGCACATGCAGCGCATGTCATACCTATAATATTTAAATTTACTTTTTCTTGTTCAACCCCATACCCTGTTTTGTTAACTTTTTCAATTATCTCTTCAATTGATACTTGCGAAGGATTATAGGTCACTGCTGCCTTTTCAGTAGCAAGATTTACATTTGCTTTTTGAACACCTTGCACTTTTGATATGTTTTTTTCGATTCTAGTAGCACATGCGGCACATGTCATTCCAGTAATATTTAGTGAAACACTTTCATTATCATTAGTATTAGGTTTAGGCTGTGCTAATGAGCGATTATCTGTTTCCATTTTATACCCTCCTATAACTTTCGATTTACCGTTATCAAACATTTTCTTAATGTTACACAAACTAGAGTTTATATTCTTATTTAATTTGTCACAAAACATTTATACCCTATGGGGGTATAAATGTTTTATAAAGAGAGGGCAACCGTTATTTTAAAACGTTCGCCCTTGTTGCATTATTGTACATCATAACCTTGATCATCGATTGTTTCCTTAATTTTATCTAATGTTAATACTTCTTTATCAAACTCTACAAGAACAGTTCCGGTTCCAAGGTCAACTTTTACATTTGATACACCATTGAGCTTACCTACATTGCCTTCAATTGAGTTAACGCAATGATTACAAGACATACCTTGAACATTTAAAGTTACTTTTTCCATATTTATCTTCTCCTTTTACTTTTTCATTAATTTTTGTATTGTAATTAATACTTCATCTACTACTTCTAGGTCACCTTCTTGAATACGCTCAACAACACACTCTTTCAAATGGCCCTCAAGTAAAATTTTTGCAACACTATTCATAGCTGCTTGTGTCGCAGAAATTTGAGTTATAACATCATCACAATAAGTATCTTTCTCTATTAATCCTTTTATACCTCGTATTTGACCTTCAATCCGATTTAACCTGGTGATAAGATTTTGTTTAACCTTATTGGAGTGATGGCTTTTTCGCTCACTTGAAGTGGAACAATGAGTTTCCTCTAAAGATTCATCATTATCTAAAACGGATGCCATTAACTATTTCACCTCCACAAGCACATTATAGTATACCCCCGTACCCTATGTAAAGCCTAAATTTAAATTTTTTCTTTTTTCTTCTCTGTTTACTAATTATTATGTTTAACAATCATGTATTTTTTGCTAAAAAAATTCAAATACATATGCAATATACAAAGCATTTAAGTGGAAAATATATAAAAAAGTACGCTCTGAAAACCGTTTAAAGCGTACCCTTTCATTAAATTTTATTGTTAAACATTAGCATGTGCATTTAATTCTGATGTCAAACAAATTTCCTTGTGATGGTATCCGATTAATATATTACTAAAACCGTTTAAATCTTTTACATCCATGAAATTGACAAAAATTCCGTTATATACTGAATGTCCTACTTCCTCTTCATAAACCTGTACATCCTTTTTATTATTGGGTATCTCTATTTTATCTGGAATATCAACCAGATTCCAATTTTTACTTGTCTTTTTATTGTCACTTATAAGAACTACTTCCTTTAATTTTTCTTCACTATTAACTGCTGTATTTGTTTTTTCACTTAGAGTGGACATACATCCTGCTAAGATAATGATGATAAATGAAAGAAGTGTTGTTATTATTACCCGTTTAACTTTCATTCTCTTTACTCCATTCGATTATTTTACTTGCTTAATATAGATTAAAACATTGAAGAAAGTGTGGATTTTTTATCTAACACAAAATAAAGTGTTTTACAGTAACCAACTAGCTACTAAAAGCTAATTAATTATTTACTTCCTCTACTTCTCTATAATACTCACTAAACACCTCGGCAAATTCATCAACCGTGTTGAAAAGTTCCTGCTGCTTATTATCCACCCCTCCAAATTCTAAGAGGATTGAATTACTTGATAAATCTTGATTATATACCCCATTCCCTTCATCTTTACTTTTCACAAAGACTCCCCTACTAATTCCAGGAATCTCATTTTCTAATCTTTCATTTAGTTCTTTTGCCAATTTGAGATTTCGTTCATAGTTTTTATTTTCCTTTCCAACTAC
>NZ_JBPCEP010000034.1:0-17109 GCF_050971705.1 Niallia sp. M35 | reverse complement strand
AAAATTAAAACGAGTAAAGTAGAAGGCTATGTAAGCAGCGAATACTTAACAAGTATATCTACTCCAGATAAAGGAACAGACAAGAACGAAGCGAAACAGCCAGAAAAAACACCAACTGGAATCGAAAAAATTGTAAATGTTCAAGCAGGTTCTAGTTTGAATTTGCGATCCACACCATCAACAAGTGGGAAGATTCTTAGTAAGCTCCCAGCAGGTACCGTGGTTATTGTACAAGCGGAGGGAAATGGTTGGTCTAAAGTAAAAGTTAATAATTTAGAAGGCTATGTCAGCACAGAATATCTATCTACCAAAGGCAATGGATCAGCTAATGCAACGATTAATAAAAATTATGTGAATTATAATCTCACACTAGAAGAAATGACAAATATTCAATTAAGTGTGAATCCACAAACAGATAAAAAATATGACACATATATAAGAGAAGATGCGATTGCTTTTAAAACAGCAGATTCAACAAAGGGTACTGTAATCGGAAATGGCTGGAGATTACGCGGAGGTGCTGGAACCGATTATTCTGTTGTCAGTACCTTGACTAGTGGCCAAGTATTAACGATTACTTCTAAAATCAAAGGAACAGATGGTTACTACTGGTATAAAGTGAATTATTCACAATCATGGGTTACTGCTAGTAAGGAAGACACTGCTTACTACCTTAATCCAGACAATTTTATTAATAGTGATACACAATCACTGCAATTTCTAAAATTATCTGCAAAAGCAAACGTAGATGATAAAGAAGTAGATAGTAAGATTTTAGCTGGAAAAGGAATTTTAGCTGGAAAAGCTTCTGCCTTTGTAACTGCTGCTAATGCTTATGGAATTAATGAAATTTACTTGATATCACATGCACTTTTAGAGACTGGAAATGGAACGTCCACTTTAGCAAATGGTGTCAAGGTTAACGGTAAAACTGTGTATAACATGTATGGTATTGGTGCCTATGATGGATCTGCCATTTCAAGCGGTGCACAATATGCTTATAATGCAGGATGGTTTACGCCAGAGGCAGCCATTATAGGTGGTGCCAAATTTATTGCCCAAGGTTATGTTAATGCTGGACAAGATACTTTATATAAAATGAGATGGAATCCTGATGCAGCTGAGAAAACTGGAAATGCAACGCATCAATATGCTTCCGATATAGGCTGGGCTACTAAACAAGTGGGCCAAATTTATAACTTATATAATCTGTTAAGTTCCTATACATTAAACTATGAGATTCCAACTTATAAAGTAAATACAAAGTAAAAATAAACGGTTTCATTGTTTTACAAATGGAAATAGATAACTATATTATTTTCCATTTGTAAACATTAGAAGGTAAATCATTAGTCTGGTTAATGGTGTTTGGAAAGAGTGTTTGTAATCTTTCCAAACACTACCCAGATGCATTTATACCATTCCGCAACTTTATTACTTTCAGGGATTAAATATAATTATAAGAACTGTCTTTTTGAAAATAATTGATTCGATAATCTTTTTGCAGCAATTGTTACTTTCCTAACTTACCCATTCCCCTAAGTAACCGTTATAATTCTATCCATTTTAAAAATTCCTCGCTTCAAAATAACTGAAAGAAGAAGTATTTATTTGTTTTCTTTTCTAACAAGTAATAGGATAAAAACACAAACTAAAGTTTTCCTTCTGTAATCTATCATTTCTTCTCAGTAATAGAAGAAGATGAACGTTACATAGAATGAAAGTGAACGTAATACAGAACAATTTTAATACGATTATGGTTGAAGAACCATATGTAGAAACTACTATCTATTCTCGTGAGTTTCCAATATGAAGGCGTGTTTTACTCCTTTTTATGAAGAATTTGGGATTCGAAATGGGGAAATAGATGGATCTATAGTATTTAATAAGCAGTGTATGAAAGTGAGTTAGGGAATTTATGATTAGTAAGGTAAATAAAAAGATGAGAGAATATACCCAATAAAAGAAACACTTAACGTTAGTAATACAGAAAAACGTTAAGTGTTTTCATGTTTGAGGCTTGATAATGAAATACAATAATGCGAATGTATATTATACACATTCCTGATTTTATCGCTCTTGAATAGAACTATCGATAGAATAGGGAGAAAAGTCGATATCTGATTCAGAATGAAGAAGAAATTTAGCAAGCTGTTGCCCAATAAATGGTCCCATTGTCAGGCCAGATGCACCTAAGCCGTTAGCAAGGGTTAACCCTTCATAATGGTTTACTTTTCCGAATACTGGAAGGAAATCGTTTGTGAATGGGCGGAAACCTACTTTTACTTCACTCCATATGCCTTCTGATATGCCTGGTGCAAACAGTAGAGCTTTATCAATTATTTCTTTTATTCCTTCAATTGTAACATCGGGAGATAATTCGGTTGTATTTTCATGTGTTGCCCCAATTACAATCGTATTATTTTCTAAAGTTAATAAGTATTGGTCATGTGGTGGCATCACTACAGGCCAGTTGGAACATTGAATGTCCTTTAATTGGATATGAAGTATTTGTCCCTTTTGTGCTTTTACGTCAAAAGCTAAGTTTAGTGGCTCAAGCAATTCATTTGCCCAAACACCAGCAGCGATAACTACTTCATCTGCATAAATAGATGTGTTGTCACGAAGGGTAACCCCTTTAATTGCATGCCCCTCTTTCAACAGGGTACAAGATGAATGGATAAACCTTGCTCCTAATTGTTTGCTTGCCTCCATGAGGGCGTTTCGTAATGACCAGCCATTTACTCTTGCTGCACCACTTATATGCAATGCCCCATATCCAGAAGCTAATAAAGGGAATAGAGACTGAGCTTCTGAAGATGAAAGAATGTCAATATCTCCAATTTCTGGTGCATCTATTTTTCGTTTTAACGTTCTTTCTTTCATAGCTTCCAATTTAGTAATGTCTGAATGCAGACTAAGCGCACCAACTTTTTTATAGCCTGTATTTAGCTGATGATAGTTTTGTAAGTCATTTACAAGAGTGGGATAATATTTTGCCCCTTCTCTAGCTAATAGATACCATTTTTTGTTTCTACGTTGGGAATTCCAAGGGCAAATAATTCCGGCAGCTGCTTTTGTAGCTTGTCCACGATCTTCCCTATCGATGACAATAACTTCAGCCCCGCGCTTTGCTAATTCAAAAGCAGTAGCAGCGCCAAGTATTCCGCCGCCCACGACCACTATTCTTTTCATATAATTATCAATTCCTTTTTTAGTTAGTTTCAAGCTGATTTCAAATGATTTTCTGTTTTAAACACAAGTTGGATTAGACAGATACTTTTCTATTTACAATTTCATCAAAAGTAAAAATTGGATAGATTAAATCCTGATTTAAGACAAAATAATGTCAGTTTAAAAGAGTGCAATATTTCTGTAGAACCGCAGCTAAAATAAACAGCTATTACTAATATAACATAGTGCAAATATAGTTTGAATTCATCCTTTTGAGGCGGTTGTTCCATACAGT
Organism: Niallia sp. M35; assembly: GCF_050971705.1. NCBI lineage: Bacteria > Bacillati > Bacillota > Bacilli > Caryophanales > Bacillaceae > Niallia > Niallia sp. M35. The sequence goes on along the minus strand of NZ_JBPCEP010000034.1, from coordinate 13,640 downwards.
TAGATGTATTATTTAAACTAAAAAGATAATAAGTCTGTAGTCTGGTAATGTGTTGTCTAGTGTTTTGGAAATGGAGAGTAGGGCGAGAAACGTTAGAAAATGTCGATATCATGCGACAAAATACTACTATTAAGAACGACTTAGTACAATATGTTAATTATTAAATCTGCATTTTAATAGGGATTTAATGGAAGTGTATAGGGAAAAAGTTTGGAAAAAATGTGAACAAAGATAGAAAAAAGACATTTGAAACACAATTGTAATATTCCTATTACTTAAATGACAAATTATGATGTTATACTTCTATTTGTGGCGAAAGATGTTTTATATAAAGAACTTTCGTCGAAAGCGGGATTATCGTTTGATTTATAGAAGAGAGAATACTATATTAAAAGAGTCTCTCTACCAATTACAACCATAAACATATAGACAATACATAGACAATTAGATTATAAGAATTCTACATTAGATAAGTGCAGGGGGAAAATGGAAATGTTAAAAAAGAAACTAGTGGTACTAAATACAACGATATTACTTGGGTTAGGGACTAGCCTAGCTGTACCAGGAATAAATGCTCATGCGAATCAATCACCTAGCATTGTTCAACAAAAGGAATCTTTACAAGGCCAAATTTCAGACGCTCAAATTAAGATTGTAGAAACGCAAGAAGAATTAAAGAAACTAGAAGCACAAATTAAAAGAGTGGATAAGGCAATCGAGGAAAATAAAGCACTTATTGAAGAAACAAAAACAAAGATGGAAACAACAGAAAAAGAAATTGCAACCCTTGAGAAAAAGATAAAAGAATTAGAAGATAGAATTGAAAAAAGAAATGATGTATTAAAAGAAAGAGCACGTACCTTCCAAGAAAATGGAGGAAACGTTGATTATATTGAAGTCTTATTCGGTGCAGCTAGCTTTAAGGAGTTTGTTGACCGTGTAGGTGCTGTAGCTACAATCATGGAAGCAGATCAAGATTTAATCGCAAGCAATGAAGCGGATAAAAAAGATTTAGAAACGAAGCAAAACGAAGTAAAAGAAAAGTATGATGAATTGAAAAATACAAAATTAGATCTTGAAGAAATGCAAAAGCAAAATCAAGATAAACAAAAGAAAAATGAGCAAGCAAAAAATGATTTAAAAGCAAAAGAAGCAGACAATAAAGAACGTAAAGCTAAATTGGAAGAAAAGTATGGTTCATTACAATCTGTAGAACCACAAATTAAAAAGATGATCCAACAAAAAGAACAAGAAAACTTAAATCAATTAGTTGCTACAACAGTTGGAACTAGTGATAATGGAAGTTCTAATAATTCTTCTTCCGCAAGTTCTAATAAATCTAAAACAAGTTCTGACAAAACTACATCAGGCTCAAAGAAAACAGTAAAAGCAAGTGGTAGTAAATCAAAAGCTATTACAGCAGGATATAAATATATTGGTAATTCTACTTATAAATTTGGTGGAGGAAGAACAGCATCTGATGTAGCAAACGGATTATTTGATTGCTCTGGTTTTGTTAGCTGGGCTTATTCACAGGCTGGATATAGTATTCCTGCAAGTACAGATGCTTTGAAAAACGCTGGAACTCGCGTATCTACAAGTGATATGCAGCCAGGCGATCTAGTATTCTTTAACACATATAAAACGGATGGTCATGTTGGAATCTACATTGGTGGAGGCAAGTTCATCGGTTCTCAAAGCTCTACTGGTGTTGCAATAGCATCTATGGACAGTGGATATTGGAAAACTGTATTTAATGGAAGAGTTGTTCGATTCTAATATTTTAGTTTTTATAAAGCATTACTTGATGAAATTTCATCAAGTAATGCTTTTTATTCTGATTCATTATATTTAATATATACCCCAGTATTTAAAATTTATGCATCATATCATAATTTTATTATGAATATTAGCAGAATAATAATAAGGCTGATTAATCATTGGAATCCTTATAATAATGGGGGAAATCGGGTATATAAGAAGTAATTCTTGACCAATAAACAATTTTATTATAAAATTTTTAATCGGAATCGTTTGGATTTATATTGACACTCAACAAGGAAAAGTCTATTATTAAGTGTCATGTATTATAGAAGGAAAGAAATGAAAACTGTTTATCTAGTGTTTAAATTATAATTTTTTCTATTTGAACAAATATTTTTGGCCTTTAAATCGTAATGAGTACGAAATGACTGTTTTTGCATGAAACATTCCGAGAATGAATTATATCAATAAATCAAGAATAGATTGCCACAAATCGCAAAAGTTATTAAAGCTAGATAAATGAAAAAATAACAAATAAGTGCTTTGATAAAAATATTTCAAAAAAACTAACCTATCTTTATTTAAAACAGAATTTAAAGAGAAACGATTATAGAGGCGTTATGGATAAGGAAGATTATAAATAAACAAATGGAGAGGAGTAATTACTATATGAAACTAGCGACAGTATCAAAAATTACATTTGGTTATGAACATGTTCCTGCTCTTGAGGATGTATCATTTGAATTAGAATATGGGGAGTTTGTTGGGATTACAGGACCTAATGGCGCAAGTAAATCTACCTTATTAAAGTTATTATTGGGTCTACTAAAGCCATGGTCAGGAGAAGTGAATATAAGTAAGTTAAATGCGAGTGGAAAAAAATTAACAGTAGGTTATGTTCCTCAACAAATTTCTTCTTTTAATGTTGGCTTCCCAAGTACTGTAATAGAACTTGTTCGATCAGGCAGATATCAACGTAAGAAATGGTATGAAAGATTAAAGGAAGTAGATCATGAAGCAGTCAAGAAATCATTAGAAATGGTTGGAATGTGGGATTATCGAAATAAGAAAATTGGGGAGTTATCAGGAGGACAAAAGCAAAAGATTGTAATTGCACGTATTCTAGCGTCTGAACCTGATTTGCTGGTTTTAGATGAACCGACTACAGGAATGGATGCAGATAGCAGGAAAGGCTTTTATGAATTTATGAAACATCAAGTAAATGAGCATAATAGAACAGTTGTTATGGTAACACATGATCAAGATGAAGTAGAAGATTATTTAGATAAAATTATTCATATTGAGAAAGGAGAAAAAGGTGGATGGAGATGTTTGAGCTTGAATTCATGCAAAGAGCATTTTGGGCAGGTGGGCTCATTGCAATAATTGCACCAATCATTGGAATTTATTTAGTCCTGCGGAGACAAGCATTGATGGCAGATACATTGTCACATATATCATTAGCAGGTGTGGCAATTGGTTTTTTCTTTCAAACGAATGTAACAATTTCTAGTCTCCTCGTTGTAATGGCTGGAGCAATTGGAATTGAATATATGCGACGAGCATACCATACTTATTCAGAAGTATCGATTGCCATTCTAATGGCTGCTGGATTATCGTTCGCTTTATTTCTCATGAGTTTATCTAGTGGCGGAATGACGACAAGCATGGATCAGTATTTATTCGGAAGTATTATTACGATTAGCAAACAGCAAGTAAATATATTAGCAATTGTTACTGGAATTATTCTTCTATTTTTTGTTTTCTTTACGCGACAGATGTATATTATGACTTTTGATCAAGATACGGCAACAACTAGCGGCATTAATACCAATATGTTATCCATAGCATTTAGTATTTTAACTGGTATCGCTATTTCAGTAATTATCCCAACAATCGGCGTGCTATTGGTTTCTGCTTTGTTAGTATTACCATCTGCCTTTTCCATCAAATTAGTAAAAGGCTTTAAATGGGTATTTTTCGTGGCTATTTTAGTAGCGGCTGTTAGTATCTTTACTGGATTGTTTTCATCTTATCATTTAGGAACGCCTCCTGGTGCAACCATTACTCTATTATTAGTAGTTATTTTGCTAGTAGGCTTTTTAAGTCAAAGGATTTATATGATGGTTCGCCGTGCGACAAGTCAGAAGAATTATAAAAAGGTTGGATGATAAAAAGAGGAGTGCTTTTTAAGCGAACTCCTCTTTTTATATTTAGGATTAATAACCTTTTTGGTAATCCACAACATTAATTGCTAGATCTTTTTCTTTTAAATAATGCTTTGCATTAAGGAGGAAAATGTCTTCTATTACTCTGCTATTGTAATGTTCTGTAGAGCCCGAAGTGTGGGGAGTTATAATAACATTTTCCAAATCCCATAGTGGACTTGTCTGCTGCAATGGTTCATTTTCAAAAACATCTAAGCCCGCACCTAAAATTTCTCCGTTTTTTAAAGCGATGACCAAATCATCCTCTTTGACTATTTCTCCACGTCCAATGTTAATAAAAAAGGCAGAGTTTTTCATGTGTTGAAATTGCTCTTTTTGGAATAGTTGATATGTATCGTCTGTTAACGGCAGTGTGACTACTACATAATCACAGAGAGGAAGGACTTCGTTTAGCTCTTCAGATGTATATAACGCATCTACATAATCGGTTGGCTTACGTGAATTTCTTACGCCGATAACATGCATATCAAATGCCTTGGCAATTTTAGCTGTTTCTAGCCCAATTGCTCCTAAACCGATAATACCGATCGTTTTTTTGTGTGCTTCTAATTTAATGTCGGTTCCATCCCATTTTCTTTTAAGCTGATTTCGTACATATGTATGAATATTTCTTGTTAGACCAAGTAGGAGCGCAAAAATTGTTTCTGAAATAGGGTAGCCATGTACGCCATTTGCACTTGTAATAACGATATTCTTTTTTCTTAACTGCTCTAAAGGAAGGGAATTCACACCTGCACTCCAAGTTTGAATCCATTTGAGCTGGTCGTTGTCCATAATAGTTTTTAAATCAAAACTACTTCTCCAACCAAGAATGATTTCAGAATCAATCAAATGCTTTTGCCAATCATCTTGTTTTAATGCTTGAATGATTTCCCATTCAGAAAATGTGGACTGTATCTTTTTCAGAAGGGAAGAATGGAGAGAATGGGTAAGTAATAATTTTCTTTTTTTCATTTTGGAGAACACTCCTTTATTTTTAAAATTTATTATTCTATTGTAACAAATATATTGATAATTTGTACTATTTTGTTATTTTCTACAATAAACACACATCAAAGAAAGCTGATGTGTGTTTATTTAAAATATACTTTTTTCTTCTAGGCAATCTTTCTTCTTAGAAATCCACTTATTATATCAATTATGGTTACCATGACAATAATCCCTAATAGGATGATACCAACTCGATCCCAATCTCTTGTACTGAGTGCGAAAATAAGTGGTGTTCCAATCCCTCCTGCACCGATAACACCTAAAATGGCAGCAGAACGAATATTTATCTCAAATCGATATAAGGTATAGGATAAAAAACCAGGTAAAACCTGCGGCAATACTGCAAACCATAAGACTTGCAATCTTGTACCACCGGCTGCTAGCAAGCTCTCTGTTGGTCCCATATCTAGATTTTCAATTTCTTCTGAAAATAATTTTCCTAACATCCCTATGGAATGTAGCCCTAATGCTAGTATTCCAGCAAATGATCCAGGACCAACTGCTTTAATAAATAAAATAGCCATGATAATTTCAGGAAATGTCCGTACGAAACTTAATACAAACTTCCCTGTGCTCGCGATTGTTTTTCCTTTGCTCATATTATTAGCAGCCCAGAATGCAAAGGGAATACAAAGAAATGCTGATATAAAGGTACCTAATATGGCAATTGCTAATGTATCAAGCAGACCACGTAATAAATCCTCGCCATCTGGCAAATATACATATTCCCAATCTGGATGAAAAATGCCTGTGAAGATGGCCTGAGAAATCTGTGCTGAACTATCCTTAATGGAAGTAACCGGTATATCAGAAAAAGCCCATATATATATAAGGATTAACAAGACGAATAGGGTAATATTTCTAAAAGATTTCTTTTTTGGCTTTGTGATTGTTTTTATTGTTTCACTCATAACAGTTTCTCCCGTAGTTTTGTACTACAATAATCGATAATTAAAACAACTAGTAAAGTAAGAATGATAATAGAAGAAGCTCTATCATATTGTAAAAAATTAAGTGTGCGATCATAATATTCACCAATTCCACCGGCACCAACTAATCCTAGTATTGCTGCTGCACGTACATTTACCTCAAATGTATATAATACATAGGAAGTAAAAGAAGCAGTAACCTGAGGAACAATACCAAAAAAAATCCATTGTATTTTGTTAGCACCTACAGCAGTCATTCCTTCTAGGGGGCCAGAATCAATAGATTCAATCGCTTCATATAAAAGCTTTGCGATCAACCCAATAGAGAAAATAATTAGTGCGATAATTCCTGGCAATGATCCAATCCCGAATATAGCAACAAAGATGGAAGCAAGTAATAGGTCCGGAATAGTTCTAATCAAATTTAAGATCATTCGAAATGGATAAAAAATAAATGCGGAGCGTACAATATTACTAGCGCAAAAAATAGCAAGAGGAATGGCTATTATAGCGCCAAAAGTAGTTCCGATTACGGCCATTCGTATTGTCACTAATAATGGTTCCATAATTTTTTGGAAATATTTCCAATCTGGTGGAACCATTTGTAAGAGTACATCAAATATATTGGGAAAGCCTTGAATTAATTCGGTAAGGCTCGCATCTGTTTTATAAGCGCTCCACCATAATAAAACAAGAAGAAGCAAGATGGTTAGTATCAATTTGTTTTTCGCTGGAGGAGTGGGCCTATTTAATAAGGGTTGTTTTATTGCTTTCTCATTCATATCGATTCCCCTAGTAATTCATCTTTTTTTATTTCACGTCCATATATTATTTTAAACACTTCATCGGTCGCCTCTTCTACGGGGCCGTCAAATACTACCTCACCTGCACGAAGACCAATAATTCGTGTCGCATATTGCCGAGCAAGGTCAATGAAGTGCAAATTGACGATGGTTGTAATACCATCTTCTACATTAATTCGTTTCAAATCATCCATAACTTGTTTAGTAGTTAAAGGATCAAGAGAAGCTACTGGCTCGTCTGCTAAGATGATTTCTGCTTCTTGTGCTAATGCGCGTGCAATTGAAACACGCTGCTGCTGGCCTCCAGAGAGTTCATCTGCACGCGAATATACCTTTTCCAATATATTGACTCGATCTAATGCCAGAAGACAAAGATCTATATCCTGTTTCGGGAAAAAGCCTAGAATAGTTCTTAAGGTACCGTGATAACCAACCCGGCCGGATAGTACATTGCGAAGAACAGTTGAACGCTTGATAAGATTAAAATTTTGAAAAATCATTCCGATATTTCTACGTATTTTTCTTAATTCAGAACCCTTCGCTGCGGTAATAGATTGACCATTAATGACAATATTTCCTGCGCTTATTTCATGAAGCCGGTTAATGGAGCGGAGGAAAGTAGATTTTCCTGCGCCAGAAAGACCAACAATGACAACAAATTCTCCTTTGTTAATCGTAATATTAATGTCATTTAATCCTTTAGTTCCATTTGGATAAATTTTAGTTACTTTTTTAAACTCTATCAATTTTTTACCAACTTTCTAATAAAAATTGAAAAAGAAATCAGATTTATATAGAGAGACTTCTTTTTTCTAGTAAAAGTCGGAATAAAGATATAATAATCCGACACTTACTAGAAAAAAGTCAACCATTTAAAATTTAAATGGTTGGCAAAAAATATTATTCTGCTACTTTTTCGTTATATTCACGGACGATATCAAATTTACTATCATCTGATACGACATATCCTTCATGTGTATAGATATCTCGAATGATTTGATGTCCTTCCTCACTTTTTCCTATTGCAATGAAAGCTTCTTGAAGTTTCTTTCTCCATTTATCACTCATATCAGAGCGAACAGAGATTGTGTCATTTGGAATATCTTCTGTATACTCAAGTACTTTTGTATCTTCAAAAACAGTTGGGTAATCTGCTTTCACAATATTACGAGCATCTTGGAAGATGACAGCCGCATCAACATCACCATTTAATAGAGCAATAACGGCTTGGTCATGTCCTTTGACCGTAACTGTTTCAACATCTCCAGGAACATTAATATCATTTTCCATTAGTTTACCAACAGGCCAAACATAACCAGCAGATGAGGTAACATCTTGCGTTGCGATTTTTTTCCCTTTTAAATCAGCTACTGTTTTAATATCAGAATCTGCCTTCACAATAAAAAGGCTTTTATAAAAATCTACTAATTCATCATTTTCACTGCCATCGTCGTTAATTCCAAAGCGTTGTGCTTGCAGAATAACATCAGCAGAACCTTTATCATGGGCAAGGACATATGCTGTAGGAGGTAAAAAACCAACATCAATTTTCTGTGAATCCATTGCTTCGATAATCGTGTTATAGTTAGTAGAAACACTCACTTTAACAGGTATCCCTAGCTCTTTAGATAGTAAACCTTCCAACGGTTTAGCTTTTGCTTCTAAAGTATCTGCATTAGAAGATGGCACGAATTGTACTGTTAATTCCTTTGGGTCATATCCATCTGTATTGCTTGTAGTTTTTTCTTCCGATCCACAAGCTGATAGTATCCCTGCAGTTAAAGCAAGGGAAAGTCCGAGCGTAGCAAATTTTTTTAACATTTTTAGACCTCCGAAGTTATTAATGTGTTACTTGTAAAAATATATAATAGATTTGTCATAATTAAAGTGGGAATAATGTTAAGAATTGCAAATTTATTGTAAAGAAGTACTAAAAAACTTTTAATAGGTTTAAGAAAAAGAGAGTTAGAGGAGAAAGAAAAGAAATTATAGGTAGTTAAGGTAGAATGAACTTGTTATAATGAACTTGCTTAATGGAGGAATAAAACGCAGCTTCGATTATACTACTTTATTCGTAAAAATTGGAAATTAGATACTGGAGATGAAATCTTGAATACAGAAGTAACTATATTATTAACAAGTGATGTACATGGAAATGTTTTTCCATTGAATTATGGGAATAATGCCCCTGCAGATGTTGGTCTTGGTAAAATTGCTTCTATAATAAGGAATGAAAGAGCAAAGAATGTACATACCATTGTAATTGATAATGGTGATTTAATACAGGGCACGCCGTTAACCTACCATTATGCGAATTTTTTAGCAGATAAAAAAAATCCAATGATAACGATATTAAATGAATTAAAGTATGATGCAGCTGTTATTGGAAATCATGAATTTAATTATGGCTTAGATATTTTAAAATCCGCAGTAAAGGAATCAAATTTCCCTTGGTTGTCTGCAAATATTGTCGATGTAAAAACGAAAACACCATTTTTAGGAATTCCTTATGTAATAAAGAGAATAAATGGTTTTAAGATTGCTATTCTAGGTATAACAACCCATTACATTCCCAATTGGGAAAATCCTCAGAATATCAGAGGACTGCAATTTAATGATGCATATGACAGTGCAAAAGAATGGGTAGAGCTGATTAAGAAGGAAGAGCAGCCAGATGTTCTTGTTATCTCTTATCATGGAGGATTTGAAAGGGATCCTGAAACTGGTGAGCCATCCGAAGTATTGACTAGAGAGAATCAAGGATATACCATTTGTAAACAAATTGACGGGGTAGATGTACTTTTAACAGGGCATCAACATAGAGAATTAACCGGTAATATCAATGGAACAGAAATTATTCAACCAAGCAATAATGGAAAGTATGTAGGAAAAATAACATTATTACTAGATGATAAAGGCGAAGTAATCGAGAAAAGCTCTGAACTATTATCTGTTGCTGAAGTAGAAGCTGATGAGGATATTCTATTATTAGTAAAGGAAAATGAGGAATGGACACAGGAATGGTTAGATACGCCGATTGGCTATATTGATGGGGAAATGTTAGTAACAGATCCGATGCAAATTCGCTTAAAGGACAGCGCGCTTATCGAATTTATTAATAAAGTACAAATGGATGCAGCGCAAGTGAAAATCAGTAATACTGCACTTTTTAATAACGAATCACCGGGATTTAAGCCCAATGTAACAATGAGAGATATTGTATCCAATTATATTTATCCTAATACATTTAAAGTGCTTGCTCTAACTGGAAAGGATATTCGTCGTGCGCTCGAACAAAGTGCAAAATATTTTGCTTTAAATGACGAGGGAGAGCCGATTGTCAATCCTTCGTTTGTTTATCCTAAACCCCAGCACTACAACTACGATATGTGGGAAGGAATTGAATACACACTCGATCTAACTAAGCCAATTGGACAGAGAGTTGTTCAGTTAGATTTTGAGGGGGCGCCAATAGACGAGGAAGGTGTATATGAAGTAGTAATGAATAATTATCGAGCAGGAGGCGGTGGAGATTTCTTTATGTTCAAAAATAAGCCTGTTATCCGTGAAATTCAATTTGACGCTTCTGAATTAATAGCTAATTATATTATGGAGAGAAAGGTCGTACCTGCGACTTGTAATCATAATTGGAAAGTCATTTGGTAAGAGGAAGATACTATTTACACTTATAACAATAACATAAACGATAAAAACAGCTAAAACGGTAGACCGATGATCGTTATGTAGCTGTTTTTTCTGCTTTTATTTATAGAAAGTTAATTGACAAGCTCTTTTATTTCCTTTTTAATATTGTTAATATTGAAAAAATTAAATAGTGTCAGGGGATGGAGAGCGTTGAGTAAACCGGTAATAGGGATAACAGGTGCATACGTATTTAAAAATAAATTTATGGAAGGCACATATGTGCATCATGATTATCAAAAATCCGTTGCAGTCAATGGAGGATTGCCAGTTATCTTGCCGTTTGTAGAGGAGGACCTGGCAAGAGAAATGGTGGATCTTTGTGATGCTGTGATTTTGAGTGGAGGAGAGGATGTAGATCCGAGTTTATTTGGAGAAGATCCACATCAAAATATAGGGGACACCATTATTTTGCGTGATAAAGTGGAAATACAAATAATTAAAAGGGCGATGGAAACGAATAAACCAATACTTGCAATTTGTAGAGGAATTCAAATTTTAAATGTTGCTTTAGGAGGAACATTAATACAAGATATTCCTTCGCAAATAAAAGATAGTATTAAACATACTCAATCTGTGAATAGAAATTTAGACACCCATTTTATTTCTATTGAAGAAAAAAGTAAGTTAGCAAATATAATTGGCGAAACAAAAACAAGAGTAAATAGCCTTCATCATCAAGCTATTGATGATTTAGCAGCAGGCTTAGAAATAGTTGCCACTAGTAGCGATGGTGTAATAGAAGCTGTTGAGCATAAGAGCTATCCTAACTTTTTACTAGGGATTCAATGGCATCCAGAATCAATGGCGTCTACTAATGATAAAATGAATCAGATTTTTAGAGAATTCATAAAAAGTGTAAAAAAGCAGAGGGTAATGGGGTAGAAAATTTGTCTAATAAATGAAAAAATATCGAGAGTTACACAAATAGAAAGCTTAAAACTGAAAAAGATGAAAAAAAAGTTAGTATTAAGTCCTAAAATCAGCTAAAATAGTAGGGTAAGACAATTTTTTCTTTGGAGGTATAACAATGAGCGAAAAAACATTTACAGTAATTGATGAAACTGGTATTCATGCAAGACCAGCAACATTATTAGTTAGCACTGCTAGCAAGTTCAAATCAGATATGCAAATCTCTTTCAACGGGAAATCTGTGAACTTAAAGTCTATTATGGGCGTAATGTCACTAGGTGTACCTAAAGGTGGAGAAATTACTATTTCTGCAACTGGTGAAGATGAAGTAGAAGCAGTTGATGGTGTAGAAGCTGTCCTTAAAAAAGAAGGATTAGTTGGTTAATTTTTTACCTATGACCCTCATTTATGAGGGTCTATCTCCAGTTATTTTTTTGTCATCAAATTAAAGCGTTTACACATTCGGTGGTAACTGAATATGGGGTTATTAATTTAATGTATGTACCACATAAAGATTTGACCCTTAATCAGAATGAAATCTATTTTGATTAAGGGTCAAGTCTTTTTCATTATCTTTCTTCTTTGTAATATGAGCAATGAAAAATACAAATTTCTTTGATTCCTCATTCTGTACAAATTATATGAATTTTTAGTAAAATGTAGAGGAGATAGGGGGATTAGTATGGTTGTTAAAATAGAAGAGGTTGGCTTAAAAAGAAATGGTCAGTGGATACTGAAAAATATTAATTGGGAGATTAAAAAAGGAGAAAATTGGATTCTGTATGGTCTAAATGGGGCCGGAAAGACAGCTTTGTTAAATATGATTTGTGCGTATTATCATCCGACAGTTGGGAAAATGGAAGTATTAGGAAAAGAGTTTGGGAAGTCAGAGTTAGGAGGAGCGCTAAGGCGAAAGATTGGACTAGTATCCAACCGGCTACAACAAAATTTATATGCGTCAGATAGCGCATTTGAAATTGTACTTAGCGGCGCATATGCTTCGATTGGATTATATGAGTCACCAACAACGGAAATTAGAAACAGGGCAATTGAAATAATGGAGAAGCTAGGTAGCTTGGATTATGCAGATAGACCATATAGTAGTTTATCACAAGGAGAGAGACAAAGAGTATTAATCGGAAGAGCGCTAATGGTAAATCCCGAACTAATTATTTTAGATGAACCTGCTACAGGCTTAGATTTTTTAGCAAGAGAACAATTATTAGATACCATTTCTAGTTTGGTATCTGAAAATAGTAGCATCATTTACGTTACACATCATGTTGAGGAAATATTACCAGTGTTTTCCCATACCTTTCTGTTGAAAAAGGGAGAGGAATTTATCTCAGGATATACAAAGGAAGTATTAACCAGCAAGAACATGAGCAGCTTTTTTTCGTTACCGGTAGAAGTCATTTGGAATAATGAAAGACCACTATTAGCCAGAAGTAGCTCATTAATAAAGAAATAATAAAGGAGAAAGAATTTTGGCATATAAAATTGTATTTATTGATATTGATGGTACATTAGTAAATGAAGAGAAACAAATTCCTAGTGACGCGAAAGCAGCCATTAAGGAATTAAAGAAGCGGAATATCCCAATTGTTTTAGCAACTGGAAGAGCACCTTATTTCTTTTCTCATATTTTAGAGGAGCTTGGTTTATCGTCTTTTATTTCTTTTAATGGCTCATATGTTGTCCATGAAAAAGAGGAAGTTTATAAAAAACCAATCCCAATGGAGATACTAGAAATGCTAGAAAATACTGCCTTAAAAAATAATCATCCAATCGTTTTTCAAGGGAGCAAGGAAGGCTGCGCTAATCATAAGGAGCATGCACATATTATTGAATCATTTCAATCATTAAAATTAAAGGCACCTTCTTATCGAAAAGATTTTTGGAAGGAAGCTGATATCTATCAATGCTTGCTTTTTTGTGAGGAAAGCGAAGAAAAGGTATATGAAGAAGCGTTTTCCAATATACATTTTGTTCGTTGGCATCCTTTATCCATGGATGTTATTCCAACAGGTGGGTCAAAAGCAGCTGGGATTGCACAAATTTTAAACATACTAAATATCGATCCAAAGGAAGCTGTAGCATTTGGAGATGGATTAAATGATAAAGAAATGCTTTCGTATGTAGGAATGGGAATAGCTATGGGGAATGCCCATAAAGATATTAAGCCATATGCAAAATTTGTTACAAAGCATGTAGATGATGGGGGACTAGCTTACGGATTACAAAAAATAAGCCTCCTTTAACTTTTGATCAGAAAAAAGAGAAGATACATATATAAAGAAGCTGCCAAATAT
>NZ_JBPCEP010000033.1:0-20452 GCF_050971705.1 Niallia sp. M35 | reverse complement strand
TCACAAATACATATTATATGTCAAATACTTTTTTTAAAAGCATTTCCAGTGATTAAGCTAACCAATCTGGCGACTTTTTATATATTATCACCCTTTATATATGAAGTCAATACTTTTTAATAGTATTTTATCTTTATTCCCAAACCCTGTTTTAAATTAATAAAATCAGCTCACAAATAAAAGAGATTAACTATAAATCCTCACAAAGCTTTCTCTCCTTTGTTCTGAATTTAGATAATCTCCTTTTCGAGTATCATTATACGTTTTAATTATATAATATATAATTGAATCGCTACTAATGCTGCTACTCCTGGAATCCCCAATATTCCTGATACGGTGGAGGTTGCAAAATTAATTGGCACATGTATACCATATTGATTACCGACCGTATTTAGGAAAAATAAAAATAACGCACCTATCATAATTTTTATAATACCTTGTCCAATCATTCTAAGTGGTTTTATTGGTGTACCGACTACTAACAACAAAATAACCAACCCAATGACAATAGATATAATAACAACCGGGCTCACTGTCCATCCTCCCTTATTATGCTTGTATTTATAAATATGTATCATTTCCATAAATAAGACCTAGGATGGACAACTTTTCATTTTAATTAGCACTTTTCAGCCATGTGCTTATTCACTATCAAAGTTAAAAAGATCGATGTAAAAATAAAAGAACCGAATAAAAGATTCTGATATGCTCCCCATTAGGTAGACTGATTTAAAAAATACAATCTGTTATATAATGGGGAGCAGTTCATTCTTCACTCGGCCTGCTTATTATTTCAATAAATTTATTTTTCTTTGTTTTGCTTCTTTAAATAAGAAAAAATACTTTGCCTCTGATAATTTAGCTCCACTAATTACTTCATCGGAAGGATCAAAACTCTTATCTAACAAACTTTTATCATTTAACCATTCTTTTTTTAAATGACTAAATTGAACTAATAGCTTCTCATCAAATTCCTTCCTTAACTTTCCTTTTTTTCGAAAGAACATCCGCTAGCCCTCCTGTACCTTACACTTCTCTTCGACCTTCTAACGCTTTAGATAGTGTAACCTCATCTGCATATTCTAAATCTCCACCTACCGGCAAACCATGAGCAATTCTTGTGATTTTAATACCTGATGGTTTGAGCAGACGAGAAATATACATAGCTGTCGCTTCTCCTTCTATATTCGGGTTTGTTGCCATAATAACTTCTTGGGCCTCATCATCCTGCAATCTCTTTATCAAAGAAGGTACATTGATATCTTCTGGTCCAATCCCATCCATCGGAGAAATAGCCCCGTGGAGAACATGATAAAGTCCGTTATATTCTTTCATTTTTTCCATTGCAATGACATCTTTTGGATCTTGTACTACACATATAATACTTCGATCTCTTCTACTATCTTCACAGATATAGCATGGATCTTGATCCGTAATATGACCACATACAGAACAATAAGTTAGGTTTCTTTTCGCATTAACTAATGCTTTCGCAAAATCCAGCACGGTATCTTCCTTCATATTTAATACAAAAAAAGCCAGTCTAGAGGCCGTTTTAGGCCCAATGCCTGGCAATTTCATAAAGCTGTCAATTAGCTTTGATATAGGTTCAGGATAGTGCATAATCTCCCCCCTTAAAACATTCCAGGAAGGTTTAATCCTTTTGTAAACTGACCCATTGTAGAATTTGTTAATTCATCCGCTTTTTTCAAAGCATCATTTGTTGCAGCTAAAACTAAATCTTGCAACATTTCTACATCTTCTGGATCTACAACCTCTTCCTTAATAATCACATCAATAATTTCTTTATGACCAGATACAACAACAGTTACCATTCCGCCGCCTGCTGTTCCTTCAATCTTTTCTTCACCAAGCTGTTCTTGCGCCTCTGCCATTTTCTTTTGCATCTTTTGCATTTGTTTCATCATATTTTGCATATTTCCCATTCCACGCATATATACTACCTCCAATTTATAGTTTCCATTGGTTTTTACATAATAGATTACTTACATATATAACCAATAGGTTCGAAATTAATCCTTCACTTCTAATAATTCTTCACCAAATAATTTTATCGCTTCTGATACAACGGGGTTATCTTGCCGCTCTTCACCGTCTCCTTCTTCAGAAGCTTCTAGGTGCTGGGAGCTATTGAGAAATTCTTCTCTAATGTTTAGCCATTGCTCTTCAGGGACTCCTAATAAATTATACCTTTTTCCAAGGAGTTGATACAAAGAATTAGTGATTGTCTCTATAAATTTAACATTATCTAACGCCATTTGACAGTGGATTTCATATTTAAATTTAATAATAATGGAATCCGTTGATGCAGCAACTGGTTCTGCTTCATTCAACAATGCAGCTTGCGATCTCATTTGGTTTTGCACAAGAGTATTCAGCATAGCTCCCCAATTACTCTTTATACTTTGCAATTCTTGCTTTGTTGCATTTTTTAGTGTTTCTGTTATTTTCCCTAAAGGTGCTTGAAATCCTTTTCTATTTGTTCTTGTTTTTTTCTGTGTTGGCTGCGTTTCTGCGACTACAGTAACACCTTTTTGCTTAATATTCGCCAATTCTTCTTCTAAAGAAGATACCTTACTCAGCAAAGATTGTATTTCTGGAATGTTTACATTAGATTGCCCAGATATGTTTGGTGCTTCCAACTGACATAATTTCACAATGGCTACTTCTAAAAAGATTCTCGGATGGTTTGTCCAGCGCATATCTTGCTGTGTTCTATTCAGCAAATTTATAAGCTCATAAATTTGTTCATGTGTATGTGTTTCTGCAAGATCTTTAAAATCATCATCCAATAAAACCCTTTCTAAGGATTCCTCTAAATTAGGAGCCGTTTTATAAAGTAGCATATCGCGATAGAAAAAGATGAAATCTTCAATAAAACGATTAGAGTCCTTCCCAGCAAGAAGTAATTCATCTAAAGATTGGAGCCCTCTTACCGTATCTCCATCTAAAATAGCTCTCGACAATGTATTTAAAAAGTTTTGTGAAACAGCACCCGTCACTGTCAAAGCATCTTCAACCGTAACTACTTCATTACTATAAGAAATCGCTTGATCTAGTAAACTTAAAGCATCACGCATTCCACCATCTGCTGCTCTTGCAATCATTTGTAATGCTTTTTCCTCACAAGAGATCGCTGATTCATCCATAATCAATCTCATTCGATTGACAATCGCTTGCGATGTAATTCGTCTAAAATCAAACCGCTGACATCTTGAAATAATGGTTAAAGGAATTTTGTGAGGCTCAGTAGTGGCTAAAATAAAGATTACATGTTTAGGGGGTTCCTCCAATGTTTTTAAAAGCGCATTAAACGCTCCAATTGACAGCATATGAACTTCATCAATAATATATACTTTGTAAGGTACAGAGCTAGGAGCAAATTTCACCTTATCTCTTATATCCCTTATTTCTTCTACTCCATTATTGGAAGCAGCATCTATTTCAATTACATCAGGGATAGTACCATCTGTAATTCCTCTACATGCATCACATTCATTACAAGGTTCACTAATTGGTGCTCTCTCACAGTTAACTGCTTTCGCTAATATTTTCGCTGCACTTGTTTTCCCTGTCCCTCTCGGCCCAGAGAACAGGTAAGCATGAGAGATTTTTTGTTGAAGAAGGGCATTTTGCAATGTCTTTGTTACGTGTTCCTGCCCTACTACATCAATAAACTGTTGAGGACGCCAAACCCGATATAAAGCTTGATAGTTCATAGTACCCTCCATTTTTTATTTTCTTTTTTATTATAGCTTATCCGTTTATATTTTTACATCCATAATAGCATACATAAAGACATGGAAATAGTTATTCTCTTCGAAAAAGAGAATAACTATTTCCAAACAAAAGGAATGCAGCCATTCCCTTTAACTTACAAAAAAACTCATCCACATAGGATGAGTTTTGTATGTATAATTATAACTGCCGTGCACCTTTCATCGACTGGCACCCATAAGCGTTACTTAAGTAGTTAGCTCGGTCCAGGTAACCCTGCGGCACATGGGGGTGTCCACTTAATGCTGCTTCCTTCCGGACCTGACATGGTTCATGGATTCCCATTGCGCAGGACCCGGACGTCAACACCACTTACTTAAGGCAGACCCTACAGGATACCAGCCTCAGAAAGGAATTCAGCCTCGCTAGAGCGGATTGCGAGTACAGGGCACCGCTACCTCCCCGCTTAGCACGACAAAATTGATACCGAAATATTAGGTGTCCTAAGACACACTCTTAGTATACTGATAATGGACGGAAAAATCAACATAAAGCATTTGTTAATTATTGTAAGAATCCAAAACACTTGTCTTCCGTTCCTTTTTCTTCTTCCTTCGGTTTCTTATTTCGCGAAAAAAAGAAGTTAATAACTGTCCACACTCTTCTGCTAATACACCCGTAATTACTTCACTTTGGTGGTTAAATCGGTCATCTTGAAGTAAATTCATAAAAGTACCAGCACATCCTCCCTTTGGATCCGCTGCACCATAAACCACCCTTGGAATTCGTGACAGCAGGATAGCTCCAGAACACATAGCACAGGGCTCTAGCGTAACATAAAGCGTGGCTTCCTCTAGTCTCCATGTTCCTAATACTTCACACGCCTTCTCAATAGCAAGCAATTCAGCATGAGCAATGGCAGATTGGTCTGTTTCTCTTAAATTATGTGCTCTAGCAATTACTTCCCCTCTATAAGCAACAACTGCACCAATCGGCACTTCTCCTATTTCCGCAGCCTTCTTTGCTTCCTCTATAGCTATTTTCATAAATAATTGATCTTGGTTTATTTCCATAATTACAGCCCACCTATATATAAACACAAAATTTGTAATGAAAATCCTTCTTTTACTTAAACTAAGAAAATCAATTCTATTTTCCAACTAACCCATGCTGGAAGTTAGTTTATCTTCCAGCACACTAGCTAATTTTTTATTCTACCATCTTACATAGAAAAGGAGAACCATATGGAATCATCTGACACAGCACTCTTAATTATTGATATGATAAATGACTTTCGTTTTGTGCATGGAAATATTTTAGCAGAAAAAACATTAATAATTGCAGAGCATATTCAACTGCTTAAAAAACAATGCAAAAAAGAAAAAATACCGATTATTTATATCAACGACCATTATAATCTATGGCAAGCTGAATTGAATAAAGTAATTGATTATTGTAGAAATGAAAAAAGTGAACCTATTATTGATAAAATCAGACCAGATGATACCGACTATTTTTTAATCAAACCAAGACATTCTGCCTTTTATGGCACAGCTTTATATACCCTACTTCATCAATTGCAGGTTAAAAACCTTATCCTTACCGGAATTGCCGGAAATATTTGCGTTTTATTTACTGCTAATGATGCCTATATGCGAGAGTACCCGCTTCTTATTCCAGATAATTGTATTGCTTCTGTTGATAATGAAGATAATCAATATGCTATTCGCATGATGAAAAATGTCATGAATGCAAAAATATTTACATTCAATGAAAATACAATCATTTCTGCTCTTTCTTCCTCATAAACTGTAATAATGTATCCTGTCAGGAGGGAAGAATATGCAAATTCACGTTGTCCGTAATAATCAAACATTAACAGGCATTGCAGCTGCATACGGTACTACGGTTAATGATATAGTAGAAGCGAATGATCTACCAAATCCAGACCGATTAGTAATAGGGCAAGCACTCGTTATCCCTATTATCGGTAGCTTTTATTGGGTTCAATCTGGAGATACGCTTTGGTCTATTGCTCAACGGTTCAGGTTGAATTATGAGCAATTAGCTTCTATCAACTCTATTGCTGTTAACCAACCTTTACAAGTTGGTTTACGTTTATATATTCCCGAGAGGCCGAAAAGACCGGTCGAGTCTAACGCATATGTAGAACCACGGGGTACATATGTCGCACCTAATCTTGAGGAAAGTGCACGAGAAGCAGCTCCTTATTTAACCTACCTTGCACCGTTTAGTTTTCAAGCATTACGAGATGGCGGTTTAAAAGAACCACTTCTTAATAATTTCCCTGAAATTGCCCAGAGAAATAATAATGTACTTATGATGGTTATTACGAATCAAGAAAATGATCAATTCAGTGATGAGCTCGGACGAATCCTATTAAATGAGGAAACTATTCAAAATAACTTCCTCCATAATATTGTGACGACCGCAAAGAAATATGGATTTCAGGATATCCATTTTGATTTTGAATATTTACGCCCGGAGGATCGGGAAGCCTATAATCGTTTTCTCCGTAGAGCGAAAAATCGTTTTTCCCAAGA
Source organism: Niallia sp. M35 (assembly GCF_050971705.1). Lineage (NCBI taxonomy): Bacteria > Bacillati > Bacillota > Bacilli > Caryophanales > Bacillaceae > Niallia > Niallia sp. M35. Next base: position 14,150 of record NZ_JBPCEP010000033.1, on the reverse strand, counting down.
GGGTTGGCTAATATCTACTGCTTTAGCTCCAAAAACTAGCGCTACTCAAAAAGGAAAATGGTATGAAGCACATGATTACAGAGCACACGGAGAAATTGTCGATTTTGTCGTTATCATGACTTATGAATGGGGGTATAGCGGGGGGCCCGCTATGGCTGTTTCTCCTATTGGACCAGTTAGAGATGTTTTAGAATATGCCATCACGGAGATGCCTCCCTCTAAAATTATGATGGGGCAAAATTTATATGGTTATGATTGGACCCTTCCCTTTGTCGAAGGAACAGTAGCAAAAGCACTTAGCCCTCAAGCAGCCATTCAACTTGCAGCTGATTATAATGCGGAGATACTATATGATCAAAAAGCACAGGCTCCCTATTTTAAATACACAGACAGTGAAGGCAGGCTGCATGAAGTGTGGTTTGAGGATGCTCGTTCTATTCAAGCAAAATTCAATTTAATCAAAGAGTTGGATTTAAGAGGAATTAGTTATTGGAAATTAGGTTTAGCCTTTCCCCAAAACTGGCTTTTACTTGCCGATAATTTTCACATAACAAAAAGAACATAGTCAACTTATTTTCACTTAAAAAACCTGTATGATTCGGCTCAACACCTGTAACACCAAGTAGACTAATTGCAGTATATTGATAAAAAAAAGGAAAGATCTTATCAAATAGCTCTTTCCTTTTTTAACCCTATCCAATCAATCTCGCATAAATGGATTTTGCTACACTTATCTCTGATGTTCCATGAATGATCGCACGCCCATCTTCAAAAAGAATCACCCGATAATCATCATATTGAAAAGACACTAAATAAGGATTGGCAATTAAGTTTTGGACAAGGGCCTTCCATTGCTTTGAAAGCACATAAAGATCCAATCTCTTTGACGTAGCAGGGCGAATATGAACAGCATCCCTCCCACATAACACCGCTGCTTTTGTTTGATTTTGAAAAGACAAATACGGAAAATCTGCTCTTCCTCCGCATGTAGGACACTCAAATTTTTTTAGCTTTTCGACATTCATTTCCGCATATTCCATTTTCCAAATATCAAAAGAACGTAGTACCGGCAATAACTTTTCACCAGAAAGAATTTGTATGGCTTGCGATACTTGCATAGCAGCAACCCACTGAACAATAGGACTGATAACCCCTGCGGTATCACAGGTTATTTCCTGGGAAGGGAGCTGTTCAATTAAACAATGAAGACATGGCGCATTCTCCCCTGCGACTGGATAGGAAAGCCCATAGCTTCCTACACATGCCCCAAAAAGAAATGGTATTTTCAGCTTAATCGCAGCATCATTTATGACTAATCTTGTTTCAAAATTATCGGTACCATCTATTAGAATAGAAGCACCCTCTATAAATTTTTCGATTGTATGACAGTTTATATCCGCCACCACTGCCTCTATAAGCGTATGACTGCTAATATCCTTTAATCTCCTTTTTGCCGCAACAGCTTTAGGGAGTTTATCGGCTGCATCCTCTTCCGTATAGAGCTGTTGCCTTTGCAAATTGCTCTCTTCTACGTAATCACGATCGATAATAGTCAGTCTTCCTATTCCTGCTCTTACCAGCATCTCAGAACTAGCTGATCCTAAGGCTCCTGCCCCTAAAATAACAGCATGACTAGCTTCAATATTTCTTTGTCCCTCTTTACCAATAAATAATTCCTGCTTTAAAAAACGACTAGTCAAGATGGAATCATCCCCGCAATCGGACTACTTGCAACACCATAATTCTTCTCGATTATTCTCCCTGCTTCATACCCCAATCTTCCAGCTTCTATAGCTAATTTCATCGCCTGAGCCATTTTAACTGGATCAGATGCATTCGAAACCGCTGTATTTAAAAGTACCCCATCTGCGCCAAGTTCCATTGCATATGCTGCGTCCTTTGGCGAGCCAATTCCTGCATCCACAATAACAGGTACATTACTTTGCTCGATAATAAATTGTAAATTTAGCGGATTGATAATTCCTTTTCCTGACCCAATGGGGGAAGCACCTGGCATAATAGCATGTACACCTAACTGTTCTAACCGTTTTGCCAGCACAACATCATCAGAGGTATAAGGCAACACAATGAATCCCTCTTCTAATAATTGTTCAGATGCCCTCAAAGTTTCTATCGGATCCGGCAGCAGCGACTTATCACAACCGATTACTTCTACTTTAATCATGTCACATAGTCCAGATGCCTTTGCGAGTTTAGCAATTCTTACCGCTTCTTCTGCAGTCTTCGCTCCCGCAGTATTCGGAAGGAGAGTATAACGCTTTAAATCCAGCTGTTCCAAGAAATTAGGCTGTGATTTTTCAAATATATTCATCCTGCGTACCGCAAAGGTTAGAATCTCACTTTCTGATACTTCTACCGCTTTTTTTTGTATTTCAAATGATGGGTATTTTCCTGTCCCAAGTAACAAACGAGACCGAAAGGTACGATTTGCTATTGTTAACATTTTCATCCTCCTCCAACAAAGTGAATTAGTTCTACTCTATCGCTTTCTTTTAATACATGTGTTTGGTACTGTTCTTTTTGCAAAATATCCCGATTTATTTCTACTATGACAATACGATTATTTAATTCAAAAAAGTGTAGGAGATCCTCTACCGTAACAACCTCTTTAGGCAGCTGTTGTTCCTTACCATTCAATTGTATATTCAATTACTCCCCTCCCCATCAGACTAAAATACGTCGCTCAACTTTAAAGGCATCTAGCCATTCGCTTTTTACAGGCATACCCAATATTAAATCTCTAATCATCTTTCCTGTTATAGGAGCTAAAAGAATTCCATTTCTTTGGTGTCCAGTTGCAAAATACAAGCCTTTCATTTCTGGATGCTCACCTATAAATGGATAACCATCATACGTTTGTGGTCTTAGGCCAGCCCACGCTCTCTTCCACTTCATCCTTCCAACTTCTGGTATCATTTCCTTTGCTTTTTGTATAACTTCCTCTATCCCATCAAGGGAAGGTTCCTCACTCCATTCATTCCATTTTTTCGTTGCTCCAATAATGAACTCCTGATTATTTCTTGGTACAATGTAAAATTGATTATGAAATACGGAATATTGCAAGGGAAATCCTTCATTTTCTACAGATACACATTCTCCCTTAACCGGGGTAATTTCGTGTGATAACCCTAATTGCTGAAAGAAGTAATTGCTCCATACTCCACTTGCAATGACTACATTTTCTGCGAAAAAAGCACCTTGCGACGTTTTTATGACATAATCTATCCCTTTCTTTTTGACTCCTAATACACGGGTATATTCATAAACTTCTGCTCCGAATAGCTGCGCTCCTTTACTTAAACCATTACATGCTATCAATGGGGTGATATGTACATCCTCTTTCAAAAATGCTGCTCCGAAGATAGCGCTAGAAAGCTGGGGAACCATTTTCCTTGCTAGTTCAGCATCCAGCCATTCCACGGATGATAGGGCCAAAATAGGTTCTAGTTCCCCTTTTTCTTCCTCTGAATAAGCAAGCTTTAATAAACCGCCATTTCTTTTCTCAAAATCAATAGCAGTAAGCTCCCTTATCTCCTCATAAAGCTCCTTATATAAAAGCTGACTACTTCTTGCAAATGGATAGAGTTGCTTAAACTCTTTATATTCAGAGTGAGCGCCAAGCATCCCAGCTGCTGCGCTTGTTGATTTCCCACCTATTGTATTTGCTTCTAATATGGCGACCTTCCTGTTTTCTTTTGCTAAATAGTAAGCAATAGAACTACCAATAATTCCTCCACCTACAATAACGACATCAAATTTTTTGGATTCCACACTCTTCACATCTTTCCCTTAGTCGTTGTACTGCTTTTAATGGCTGAGACGCTGAAAATATAGCAGACATAATCGCTACTCCATCTACACCTAAACTTGCTAATTTACCGACTCGTTCTTCAGTTATTCCACCTATAGCATAAATAGGAATAGTTAGATCTCTCTTTATATCAGTGATCGATGGCAACGCGATAGGTATCTTTCCTTTTTTACTGTCAGTCGGAAAACAATGGCCATATATCACATAATCAGCCCGAGCATTTTCTGCTATGATTGCTTCCTGTTGACTATGAACAGATACACCTATAGATAATGTTGGATAAATATTTTTTACTGGTTGAATAGGTAATCCATTGCCTGGTAAATGCACATGTCTTAAAGAGAGCAATGCTGCAACGTCTAGGCGGTCATTTATGATTATTTTCTGAGCCGGTACCCCTTCCTTAAGCAGCCTCTCACCAAGTAAATAAATTTCTTTTGGGCTTTTTGCTTTCTCTCTAATTTGCACATAATCCACATATGGGTGAATTTCTAATAATATGGAGGAGAGTCTTTCAAAGGAATGTTTATTATCTGTTACAGCCATTATCTTCATTTCATCATCTCCCAACTATTAATTCAGCATTTAAATATTAAATTTTAAAAAGAAAACACAAAAAACCACTTTCCCAAGCAGAAAGTGGTTAATAAATTACACCTAATGAAAAAAGACCATTAGGCACACATATTTAAAGGTATCCACTTTCCTACGCAGGTACGAACCTGTTCAGGTTTTAAGGGTTTAAAAGTAACTACTTTATTCTCAGCCCTTATCAAGGGATCCCCTAGTGTGATTCAATTATAAACTTTACCCATATAATACCATAGACTGATAATTTAGCAATAATAAAATTCTCAATTTTTCCACTTTTAAAGTTCGCCTAAAATCTAAAATATTTTTTTTAGGAAAAAACAAGCATATGTCCACATTCTCTTCCATGTGTTAAAATGACTCTTGTACTATTTTTATTACCTACTAAAAGAAGCAATCATTAGAAAAGCTGTTGTCGGATGATAGCCATTATTTTTGCAGCCTAAAAAAGTTCGCTTCTCAAAATAAAAGAACTGGAGGGACAAGTGTGAATAGTATCCCTTTTATTACAGTAGAAGGACCTATCGGAGTGGGAAAAACTTCTTTAGCTAAATTGCTCTCAGAGTATTTTCAATACGAACTTCTTAAGGAGATTGTAGAGGAAAATCCCTTTCTCGGAAAATTTTATGAAAACATTGATGAATGGAGTTTTCAAACAGAAATGTTTTTCTTATGTAATCGATTTAAGCAATTAAACGATACAAGAGACCATTACTTAAATAAAAACATACCTGTAGTTGCAGATTATCATATATTAAAAAATCTCATTTTCGCAAAAAGATCCTTGCAGGATAGTGATTTAGACAAATATATTCGAATATATGACGTGTTAACAGAAGACCTGCCGATGCCGAATATTATTATTTATTTACATGCAAGTTTAGATACACTTATGGCACGAATCAAAAAGAGAGATAGAGACATCGAAAAAAATATTAGTCCTCTTTATCTAGAACAACTAGCATCTGATTACGATGTTGTCATGAATGACTTCAAAAAGAATAACCCACAGATCCCAGTATTAGATTTCAATGGAGATACATTGGATTTTATTCAAAACAAACAAGACTTAGTAAAAATTATAGACGCAATAAAAGAAACTTTAAATATAGGAGCCTTTAATCATGAATCTACGAACAAAATATAATATTCCGAGTAATTCTGTTATTACAATTGCTGGGACAGTTGGCGTAGGAAAATCTACCTTAACAAATGCATTAGCAGATGCCTTGCAATTTCGGACTTCCTTTGAGAAAGTCGACACAAACCCATATCTTGATAAATTTTATCACGATTTCAGCCGCTGGAGTTTTCATCTGCAAGTATATTTTTTAGCAGAACGATTTAAAGAACAAAAGAGAATCTTTGAGTATGGCGGCGGATTTATTCAAGATCGTTCCATTTATGAGGATACCGGTATATTTGCAAGAATGCATTACGAAAAAGGAACCATGTCGGAAGTAGATTACGAAACATATACGAGTCTTTTTGAAGCGATGGTTATGACTCCTTACTTCCCCCATCCAGACCTTTTAATATACCTAGAAGGCTCTCTCGAGGACATTTTACAGCGTATTGATCGAAGAGGCCGCGAAATGGAAAAGCAAACGCCAATTGATTATTGGAAAGAGATGCATGGAAGATATGAGAAATGGATTGATTCTTTCTCCGCATGTCCAGTTCTTCGTCTAAATATTAACGAATATGATGCAATTGCTGGCAGCCAATCTATCGAACCTATAATAGAAAAAATAGGTACTATTCTTCAACATAAAAACTATAGCAAAAAAGCGTAGAAGGACTTTCCACGTTTTCCTTTTACAGCCAGACATTCACTAGAAAGCCTGGCTGTAAGGGAAAACAAAGGAAAATCCTTTTTATTTATTCATTCAATGATTTTACTAACTTTATAAAAAAAGCTTATAAAACATAAAAAACCTGCTACCGTAGTAGCAGGTCACATATATCTCCAAATATTATGCGCAATGTAAAATATAAAATCATGGAGGAGGAAAGGGGATTCGAACCCCTGCGCGGTTTGACCCGCCTGTCGGTTTTCAAGACCGATCCCTTCAGCCGGACTTGGGTATTCCTCCATCAGACAAATAATAATATATCATCTATTATTTCATAAGTCAACTATATTTTTCATTTTTTTATTTTTTATTTTTCTAATAAAGGAGCTAGGAAAAATAGTTGACCTCCAAAGAATATACAATCCCTCTAAAGAGGTCAACCCTTTTTAACTGTTTGCCCTATTATTCAGGGGCAATTACTTCTCTATTTCTCATATATGGTCGTAGTACTTCAGGAATTACCACACTGCCGTCAGCTTGCTGATAATTCTCTAAAATCGCAGCAACTGTTCTTCCGATAGCAAGACCAGATCCGTTTAATGTATGCACATGCTCCGGTTTTCCTTTAGGCTCTCTACGGAAACGAATATTAGCTCTTCTTGCTTGAAATGCTTCAAAATTACTGCAAGAAGAAATTTCACGGTACATATTGTAGCTTGGAATCCATACCTCTACATCATATTTCTTGGCGGCTGTAAACCCTAAATCACCTGTACACATGCTCAATACACGGTATGGTAAACCTAGAAGCTGTAATACCTTTTCGGCATTTTTTGTTAAAGATTCTAACTCTTCATAAGAATCCTCTGGCTTAACAAATTTAACTAGCTCAACTTTATTAAATTGATGCTGTCTAATTAATCCCCTAGTATCTCTTCCAGCAGATCCTGCTTCTGAACGGAAGTTTGCACTAAATGCAGCATACTTGATTGGTAATTGATCCCCATCCAGTATTTCATCTCTATGCAAGTTCGTTACTGGTACTTCAGAAGTTGGAATTAAGAAATAATCTTCTTTTTCTATTAAGAAAGCATCTTCCTCAAACTTAGGTAATTGGCCAGTTCCTGTTAAGCTAGCTCTATTTACTAAGAATGGGGGGATAATTTCTTTATAGCCATGTTCCTCTGTATGCAAATCAAGCATGAAATTAAATAACGCTCTTTCTAGTTTTGCCCCTAATCCTTTATAAAATACAAAGCGGCTTCCTGTCACCTTCGCTGCTCGTTCAAAATCAAGTAAATCTAAATCTGTTGCAACATCCCAGTGAGGCTTTGGTTCAAAATCAAATTTTCTAATTTCGCCCCATTTTCTAATTTCAACATTATCATCTTCCGTATCTCCTACTGGAACACTTTCATGAGGGAGATTTGGAATACCAAGCATGATTGTTTGTAATCTTTCTTCTACATCGCGGAGCTCGTTATCATATTCTTTAATTTTTTCACCAACTTCTCTCATTTCACTGATAAGAGCTTCTGCATCTTTTTTCTCTCTCTTTAATACAGCAACTTGCTGAGAAACCTCATTTCGTTTACTTTTCAGCTGCTCTGTTTCAACGATTAACTCTCTTCTTCTTACATCCAATGCTTCAAAATTATCAAGCTCTGATAAGTCTTCTCCTCGATGCTGTAACTGACTTTTTACAAAATCAAAATTAGCACGAACAAATTTGATATCTAACATTACTATTCCTCCTATGTTTTATTTCTACATGCAATCTACTGTTACACACCCTGTGACCTTAATCTTTTTTGCAAATAAAAAACTCCCATCCCCAAAAGGGACGAGAGTTACCCGCGTTACCACCCTAGTTAAAAGCATAAAACTGCTTTTCACCTTAAAGATCATAACGGTTTTTAGCCGAAAACAATTACTTGCAGCATATGCGTTCCTTGTTTTTACTCTAGGATGGATTCGCAGGCTTTATTCACCGATTCGCACCAACCATCGGCTCTCTTTAAAGAATAAGTAACCTGTTACTATTTCCTATCATAGTAGATTCCATATATTAGTTGCATTTATCTTACTATAATTATTTCCGAAATTCAACAGCTTATGCAAATAAGTGTTGCTTCGCTTCTATCGCCATTTTAATAAAATAACCAGTTAAGCGATGATCCTCCGTTAACTCAGGATGGAAAGAACATCCCAAGAACTGAGCTTCCCGTGCTGCTACAATACGATCATTATGTTTAGCTAAAACCTCAACATTTTCACCAACACTAACAATATGTGGTGCTCGGATAAATACAGCAGTAAAATCCTCCGCGACCCCAGCAATATCTAGGTTGGCCTCAAAGCTCTCCTTTTGTCTCCCAAAGGAATTACGCTCCACTTGTACATCCATTACACCAATATGAGGCTTATCATAGCCTTTAATGGAGTTTGCTAATAAGATTAACCCTGCGCATGTCCCAAACATTGGTTTCCCTGTCTTAGCAAATGCCTGCAGCTCCTCCATAAGTTCATATTTATCAATCAGTCGTCGCATGGTTGTACTTTCTCCACCAGGGATAATAAGACCGTCTATGTCATCCAATTGTTCTACTTTCTTTACGACAATCGCTTCTGCATTATTTGCTTCAATTGCATTAACATGTTCTCTAACTGCACCTTGTAAACCAAGGACCCCTATTTTTATATTTACCGTTGCGCTCATCTTACCAACCACGCTCTTGCATACGAGCTTCTGGTGCTAAACTAGATATTTCAATTCCTTTCATTGCTGTTCCAAGGTTTTTAGAAATTTCCGCAATCAACTCATAATCTTGATAATGAGTAGTGGCTTCTACTATTGCTCTAGCAAATTTTGCAGGATTATCTGATTTAAAAATACCAGAACCGACAAATACACCATCGGCACCTAATTGCATCATTAAAGCTGCATCAGCAGGCGTTGCAACACCACCAGCAGCGAAGTTGACAACCGGCAGGCGACCTAGTCTCTTAATTTCTAAAAGAAGCTCATATGGAGCTCCTAAGATCTTAGCTTCTGTCATTAATTCATCTTCATTCATGTAAGCAACTTTACGGACTTGCGCATTTACTTTTCTAATGTGACGGACTGCTTCCACAATATTTCCCGTTCCTGGTTCCCCTTTTGTACGAAGCATAGAAGCACCTTCGCCGATACGTCTTGCTGCTTCTCCAAGGTCACGACAACCACATACAAATGGAACAGTATATTCATTTTTATTTAAATGAAACTCTTCATCTGCTGGAGTTAGAACTTCACTCTCATCAATATAATCCACACCCATAGCTTCAAGCACTCTTGCTTCGACAATATGACCAATACGCGCCTTTGCCATTACAGGGATTGTTACAGCATTCATTACTTCCTCTACAATCGTAGGATCAGCCATTCTAGCAACTCCGCCAGCTGCACGAATATCGGAAGGAACACGTTCAAGAGCCATAACAGCTACCGCCCCTGCTTCCTCTGCAATCTTGGCCTGTTCTGCGTTGATAACATCCATGATTACTCCGCCTTTTTGCATTTCAGCCATTCCACGTTTTACTCTATCAGTCCCAGTTTTCATTGTTTGCCCCCTGTAAAGTATCTTTTTCAATTTTAATTATCTTAATCTTTCGAATAAAATTATTATTCCCTACTGAAAATAAACAATAAAAAAGAGCTTCTGTCAATACAGAAGCTCTTTTTCTTTCAATTTCCATAATATATGCGATTTATCTAGTTAATTATTGTTCTTGGCTATTTAAATCGTTTTTAATTAAAACCAGCCTTTTACTGTATCAGAAACACTTCCCCATACATTCGCGAAGAATGAACCAATTCCACGCATTGCCAAAACAAACCAATTTGCCTTTTCAACTGTTTCGTTTGCCACTAAATCTACTTGTGCTTTCTCTTTTCCGTCATTTGTTAGGAATGGCACATCTTTTCCGTCTTTCGTTTGCACTGTTACATAGCCAACCTTATCTCCTTTTTTAATTGGAGCTGTTAGTTCGCCATCTTTATTTAATTTCTTCTCATCTAATACAACCTTGGCAACATAGTTTTCTTTCTCATTGTTTTTGATTACTAAGTTAACGGCATCTTTTGTTCCAATGCTTACTTTATCTTCTTTTCCTTTTATAACATCAATCGTTTTATTTTTTGCATCTACGTAATTTTCTGGAAGTACCTCTTCAGTAGAAAAATTATTAAAAGCAAAGTCTAAAACTTTTCTTGCTTCTGCAAAACGAGAATTCTTTGTTTCACTTTTCATAATAACGACGATATATCGATGATCCCCTTTTTTTGCAGTAGCGGTAACATTAAATTTAGCATAATCAGTAGAACCTGTTTTTAATCCATCTACACCCTCATATCCATAAATTAGAGAAGGAATTAACCAGTTAAAGTTTTTATATTCTCTTCCATCTCTAAACTTTAAGCTCGGCATACCAGATGTTTCTAGTATTTCTGGAAAATCATTGATTAAACGATATGCTAGCTTGGCAACAGCCTTAGCTGACATTTTGTTTTCATCTTTTTCAGTTCCAGCTGGGATATTTCCCAATAAATCACTGTTATTTAAACCGGAAGAGTTAACAAATTCGAAATCTTTTAATCCTAATTCCTCGGCTTTTTTATTCATTACACTAATATAATTTTTCTCTGTACCAGCAATTAATTCTGCCAATGCAACAGTAGCTGCATTTCCTGAATGGATTGCCATTGCTTCATACAATTCTTTAACTGTATACTCTTCTCCTTCAGTTAACCCTACATTGGATAACTCCGGAGCTCCAGATAATCTGTGAATATAATTATTTATTTTTACCTTTTGATCCCAAGAAATTTTCCCGTTCTTTATCGATTCCAGAACAATATATTCTGTCATCATTTTTGACATGGAGGCAACTCCAAGGAGTTCATCTGTATTTTTTTCATATAATATTTCCCCGGTATTAGCATCTACCAGTATAGCTGCTCCTGCATTTAATCCTAGTTCGTCCTTTTCAGCAGCATTTGCTTGATAGGGTAGAACCGTTGATAGTGTACTTAAGAATAGTACAGCAATGATGAATGACACCGTCCACTTTTTTACTTGTTTCAATATTAAAACCTCCAAAACTATTTTATCTATTAATCTATCTTTATTTTTTAAGTTAATTATTTCCCTTGTACAGTTTAACATAAAAAAAATAAAAAAAATAGACAGTGACATCATTCACTGTCTAAAGTAAATTAAGGAAACTTTCCATAAACTAATATGGCACTAGCTTTGTTTATGAAAGGGAATAGTTTGGTGCTTCTTTTGTAATTTGAACATCATGTGGATGACTTTCTCTTAAGCCAGCACCTGTCATTTTTACAAATTGTGCATTTTCTCTTAATTCATATAAATCTTTTGTTCCACAATATCCCATACCTGAACGGATACCGCCTACTAATTGGTAAATAGTATCGGAAAGTGGTCCTTTATAAGGAAGTCTGCCCTCAATTCCTTCCGGAACAAACTTTTTATTATCTTCTTGGAAATAGCGATCCTTTGATCCCTTTTCCATTGCAGCAACAGAGCCCATTCCTCTATATACTTTAAATCTTCTGCCTTGGAAAATCTCTGTTTCCCCAGGGCTTTCAGAAACACCTGCAAGTAAACTACCTAACATCACCGCATGTCCACCTGCAGCCAAAGCTTTTACAATATCACCAGAGTATTTAATTCCTCCATCTGCAATAATTGATTTACCATGCTTTCTTGCCTCGGTAGCACAGTCATAAACTGCTGTAATTTGAGGAACACCTACACCAGCAACTACACGTGTTGTACAAATGGAACCAGGTCCAATTCCTACTTTCACAATGTCTGCTCCAGCTTCGATTAAAGCTCGTGTTCCTTCTGCTGTAGCTACATTACCAGCAATAATAGTTAAATCAGGGTATGCATTCCTAATATCTCTGACACCCTCTAGCACACCTTGTGAATGGCCATGAGCAGTATCAATGACAACTACATCGACATTAGATTTAACAAGCAGTTCAACCCGTTTTAATGCATCGTTTGTTACACCAACTGCAGCCCCAACTAATAATCTTCCTTGAGAATCTTTTGCTGAATGCGGAAATTCAATTACTTTTTCTATATCTTTAATGGTGATTAATCCCTTTAATACACCCTCTTCATCGATTAAAGGTAATTTTTCAATCTTGTATCGTTGTAAGATTTTTTCTGCTTCCTCTAACGTAGTTCCTACAGGAGCCGTTACTAAATTTTCTTTCGTCATAACATCCGAAATTTTAATGGAAAAGTCTTCAATAAAGCGAAGGTCACGGTTAGTAAGAATACCTACTAGTTTTTGCTCTTCGTTGTTATTAACAATTGGCACACCGGAGATTCTATATTTACCCATTAGATGCTCTGCATCAAATACTTGGTGTTCAGGAGTTAAAAAGAAAGGATCTGTGATTACACCACTTTCTGAGCGTTTTACTTTATCTACTTGCTCAGCCTGTTGCTCGATGGACATATTTTTATGAATAATACCTAATCCACCTTGTCTAGCAATAGCAATAGCCATTTCTGCTTCTGTTACAGTATCCATTCCTGCACTAATTAGCGGAATGTTTAAATTTAAATTTTTCGCTAATTGTACTTTTAAGCTTACATCACGAGGCAAAACTTCTGATTTAGCTGGAATTAAAAGCACATCATCAAACGTTAATCCTTCTTTAGCAAATTTACTTTCCCACATTTTAACGCCTCCATATTGTTAAAAATATTATTAGTAGGTTATCAATTGGACAAAATACTGTCAAGGTCAGTTTAATATGTTTAACTTTTCAAAAAATTCAAGGAGGCTAACAAATGTCCAAATTCTATAAAGGATGGAGCTCATATAGTTGTTTTTTTTCAGCGGAATATACCCAAGATTTTCTAAAAAAATGCTATCGCAATTTACATATATCTGATATAGACTCTAAAAGTTATCAGAATTGTTATCCCTTTATGTACTTTTTAGAACATGGCAAATTGTATTATCACCAAGCTGCAAATGCTCCAATGAGTATTCAGCCCATTCTTTTATTTTATGGTCTTGTTCATTTAATAAAAGCATGTTTGCTTACGATCGATCCTAATTATCCAAACTCCACCTCTGTTCTTGCACACGGAGTTTCAACAAGAAAACTAAAAAAACAACAGTATTTATTTTTCGAAGATGAAGTAAAGATTCAAAAAAATGGACTTTTCACTTATATGGCTGAAAAAATGTTTGCCTGCAAAAATTTAGAAGGGGAAAAAATAAAAATGGGACATCTTTTAAGTCATATCCCGGAATTATCTAACTTATTTCAAGTATTAGAAGGAAAACCAACCTTTTTTAAAGTACATGATCAAGCAGCTAATAAAATTATTATTTCGAATCAAATATTAGATTTATACTATATGAACATAAATCACTTTAAAAATTACTTAGAAAGGAATCATAGTATACAATTAGAGGAAATAGAAGAGAATAAAAGCGAGTTGACCATTCGCCTGTTAGAACCGCTCAAGCAAGGAAGTTTTATTAAATGGGATAGTAAAGAAGAATCTTATGCCGTTTCTGCTGATAAAGAAAAAACTTGTTTATCCAATGAATTATTAAGCCATTATTTAATCCTATATAACCTTAGTATGATTGCGCGGTATGAAATTGAATGGTGGAGTGAACTATTAAAGACGATGCCAAATAAAGACTATCCCTTTATAGAATCTTTTTTACAAGTTTCCTCAGAAAAAGGTCCTGAATTAATTTATCAATTTTTAGAGAATCTAGCCATAAGTTAAGATTTACAACATTTCTGCCCAAGACATATTTGCTCATTAAAAGGCGATTTTTATTTTAAATAAAAAAAGCATCTAACGAATAGATGCTTT
>NZ_JBPCEP010000032.1:0-24478 GCF_050971705.1 Niallia sp. M35 | reverse complement strand
CTACAAAGAATAATCTTGCATATTCAATACCATTAAACTCTAACGTAGTAATCTTTCTTGCCTGTGAATCCCTATGTATATCAATAAGATAAACTAAAGACTTTTCCTTAGTAGTAGCTTCTTGGACGATTTCTCTTGTTAAACTATAGGATTGAGCGTAACTCCAACCCTTTTTTTTAAGTTCTGCTGTTACATTGGTAGTACTATGTTCAGCTCCTATCCCCCTCTCTAATAATTCATTTTGCAATTGGGTACCCACTTGGATTACATTTTTCTTTTCGTCCAAACTAGACGCCTGATTTGGATCTGTAATACCTGAAAGTTGTGGTAAAAATGCTTCCCAACTATGAGAATGGTATATATATACAACATTTTTATTAGAAGCTTCGTTCTTTGGAGATTCTATTTTGTCTTCATTGGAACTGCTATTATTTTCATTTGTAAGAATATCCTCATTAGGAGGCGGAGACTCTATTGGTAGCGTTGCTAGATTAGTCCCTTTCCCTGCGATAGCTATCTCAGTATTAAATTGCGAAAATCCTACTAATTCTCTTCCTAAAAAAGTCCTTATATCTTCAGGCCAAATATTTGAAGTAAGCCAAACTACGCCGTTTAAAATAGATGGTTTTTTAATTTCTTCGTTAACATCTGATAGTTGAAACTGTCCAATTTCAAATAAAGAAGAAAGAATATCTGCATCTAGTTGCTTAGTAGAAACAGAAACAATGTCTGATGAAAGTTTTATATCTGATTTCAGATAATTTATTAGGAAAATACTAAAATACATGACAATAATAATAGCTAGTAGATAACCATTTAATATTCGTATCATAATTTGACCTCCCTATTTGATAGTGGTATCTACATATTTATATGTAATAGTTTCATCAGTAGTCTGCATGTTTTCTGCACATTCAAAGAGACAGGTATTTTAAAGATTATATAAAAAATGGCTACTCATTATGGTAGCCATTTTTAAAAGTTTCAATATTCTTCTGTTATAATAGGGCTTCCAATTGTTAAATTATAAGTGTCTTGAAGCTCTTTATTTGTCCTTATACCAAATTGAATGTTAAATTTGTTTTTTTTATTACTAGATAAATAATCCTTCCACGACTTGTTATAAGCAGTAATTGAAACAAAATCATCTTCAACTAATTTTTCAATAGAGTTTGCTGTAAATTTTTTCAAAAGTAGCGTTGAAATTTGTTTAATATTTTCTTTCTTTCTTACTAAAGCCTTAACAGTAAAAAAGTAGTTTTCTTTCTCATCTAGTGATTTCAAAACATTTTGGTATTCCTCTTTATTCCAATCTGTGCTTTTATAACTATAAGTTTCTAAAATGTTATATTTATCATTTTCATTATATGCAGTTAAGGTAATTAACTGCTGGATATTTTGGTCTTTTAATGTACCAGTTAACTTAATATGATGATTTTTATCTTTCTCAACTTCCCAATTAAACTGTTGATATTTTTTCTTTAATTCAGATTCTCTTTGATAATATATATTTAATGAAGTATTACTCTTCTTTTCTTTTTTCGTGTAGATAGACCATTGAGAAATATCAGCATTAATTGATTGAAGATTAACTATGGTTTTTAATAATTTATCCTCTTTTCCAGAAACCTTATAATTAAAATAAAAAAATAAAGAAATTAAAAGGACAGAAGCAGTTATATAGATAATTGTTTTCTTCATAAAATATCCCCCTTTAGTTTCATAGTGTCCTATATTAATTACTTTTATACCTTAATATCTTTTAATCTATAACATTAAGTAAACTAGAAAAATATAAAAAAGGTAATAGAGTCGCTCTATTACCTTTTCTATCAAAGACGTTCCTTGATCTGATCTATTCCAATTCGGTTAACAAATTTATAAAACTTTTCTCTTTTCTTTCCTTCATTAATATATAATTCTA
The DNA here is from genome assembly GCF_050971705.1 of Niallia sp. M35. Lineage (NCBI taxonomy): Bacteria > Bacillati > Bacillota > Bacilli > Caryophanales > Bacillaceae > Niallia > Niallia sp. M35. The sequence continues at coordinate 22,554 of NZ_JBPCEP010000032.1, read as the reverse complement.
ATATTTCCTCAACCTTTCTATATAGTTCCTCTGGTGAAAGTTCCTTCATTAATAATGTTCCTATTTCTGCATCTTTTCCAGTTGCTTTACCTCCTATATAGAGGGAGTAAGTATCTTTTATTTTCATTATTCCTATATCGTTAACTAATGGTTCACCACAACCAACAGGACAACCAGTATATGCAGCTTTTAAGGTAAATGGTACCTCTCTCCCTGCAATTATTCTGTTCAATTCCTGTGCTATAGGCATCCCTTCTTCCTCAGACCCTTTACAAAAATTACATGTACGTAAGCTTTTTACATAATTACCTACAGGATAACAACTTAATCCACTCAGTCTAAATTCCTGCATAATTTCAGTAGCATTACTTTGGGGAACCTCCAAGTATATTTGTTGAAAGGTAGTTAATTCTACCTCTTGATCCTCATCTAAATATTTAGCCAAAAGCGCTAATTGTTTTGCATTTAATTTAGCTCCAAACTGGATACCACCGTTGACTGCAATTTTTATCTTTTCAACGCTCATATTTTCCAACTCCCACATTATTATAAATGTAAAAAAGGCTACCAAAAGATAGCCTTTTTTATTATTCTACTGGAGATAATTCACTTTCCGTAATCCATTGGTGGTTCGTTACTTTTTCTCCACCTGTGGTTGGGGTATAATCTACCATATAAACCGTTGTTTTTTCTGCTGAATCGATTGTAGCCTTTGCCCCCTTCATGCCTTCCATATGGTCTGCGTTGACTATAACTTCTGTACCTGGCTCAATTGCTTCATCTCCAGCGTCTTCAATTTCCTCTTGAATTACCCATTTATGATTTGTTACTTTTTCTCCACCTGTTGTTGGAGTATATGAAATTGTGTAAACAATTGTATCGTAAGCACCTACGATTGTCGCTTCTGCTCCATCCATACCTTTCATATGGTCTGCATTGATTATTGCATTACTTCCAACCTCATATTTAGGCTTTTCAGCGACTTTTAGACCCTCAGGAACTTCTCCTGAACCCGACATATCCATGCCTTCCATATCATGAGAAGACATATCCATTCCCTCTTCACTTTTGTTTGAGCTATTTTCGTTGTTATTGTTTGAACAAGCAGCTAATAATAAGACCAATAGTGTTAAGATTAGACTGCTTTTCATGAAAGTTTTTTTCTTCATTTGAATTCTCCTTTTTTTCTTGTTCAACAATTAGATGTTCCTCATAAAAAGATGAAAAATATTTATTGGTATATTGACTGTTTCTGCTCCTTCCTATTTTATTTTCCCCTATTTTACAAAGAAAAAATGCAAAAAATATGCAGAAATTTAATATATCTTAAATCAGGAACATTCTTATAATACTAAATAAGAGCAATAATGGAACGACTGAAAAAATAAAAGCCCAAATTCCTTGTGTATCTTCTTTCCTTTGTAGCTTTGTATATTTCTTAAAGGAAATTTCTCCTTTTGCAAATTTCATTCCATTTTGATTTGGCTTTATTACGTATTCTTGATCGTAGTTATCTTTCAAGACAACATTGGTAATAAGGGACTTTTCATCCCAATTAGAATCTAGGAAGACATCTATGTTGTTATTTGAGTAGATTACTCGGTCAAATTTATATATGGAACTTTCTTTTATCGTTTTACTTACTTTATAAGCCTGTTCTTCAACAAAATTGTTTGTTAAGCACATATTTGACCCACACCTCTTAATTAATTAGGTTTTTTGGAAATGTTTAAAAGACTTTTTCACCACATAATGTTACATATATTATATGTTTATTAATGTCCCATTTACACTATGGAATTTAAAATAGGTACAGTTTCATGAAAAGCTTTTATTAGCCTTTAATGCTAAGAATTACCGAAAACAAATTTGTTAACCATTTGAGGATTCAATCAAAGAGTCTAAATTTTTATTTATAAAGGAGTTATATTATGACTTTTACTTTACTTAAAGCAATCGATGAATATAAAAATGACCCAGAATCTGTTTACCAAACCTGGTTTATAAATAACAACGATAGACTAAAGGCATTTCGTACGATAAAAAATGCTATAAAAGTAGTTATTAAGGAAATAGAGAATAACACATTTCCTTGTGATTTTAAGGGTTCATCCCTTGAGGTAGCTATTTCAGCAATTGCGGAACAAAAGCAAATCTTTGAGGGCGCAGCTCATGCTTTTTATTGGAAGCCAAAGTTAAGAATACCTGATATTTATGAAAATGAAGATAATAAAAAAGCCTTTGGTCAATTTTTAAAGGAAACATTGCTCTATAATCAAGAAAAACAATTAATCTATAATATTATGAAACTTCAAGAAAAAAATATAAAAGGACTAGGTCCTGCAGTAGGTAATATTTTATATTTTCTTCACCCTACTATTTTCCCGCCTTTCAACACTAGCATTGTTAAAGGTTTTAATATGATATTCAAACAAAAAATTAAATTAGGATCATGGGAAGATTATTTAACGATGCGCGAAATTATGATGGAGTATAATAATAACCATAACCTAGTCCTATCAAAAGATTTAGGTGCACTAGCAGGATTACTATATGAGATAGGTTCTGGCAGACAAGTTATTCAAGAAAACCACACTCTACTATTACAGGATATAGATAAAGTTAATAAAAAGCTAAAAAAAAGACATGAAGAAATTCAAAAGGAATTAGCCGAAGAGAATGAACATACTGAAATGCAATATTATTTAGCTAAAATAGGGACGACTCTTGGTTATAATGTGTGGATAGCAAAAAATGACCATAAAAGAGAATGGAAAGGATATAAATTAGGCAACTTTTCTATTCCCCATTTAAACTTAGAAACAATTTCAAGTGCTGTTAGTGAAACGATTTCTTTTATCGATGTTCTATGGCTTAATGGTGAAAATAAAGTTATAGGTGCATTTGAAGTAGAAAAGTCCACGTCTATATACTCTGGAATTTTACGCCTACAGGATTTGTCTATGTCCTTTAACAATGATAAGTCCAGATTTTATTTAATTGCTCCGAATAAAAGAAAAAAAGAAATTAAAGCACAATTATTAAGACCATCCTTCCAACATGACAGTATGTGTAAAATTTCTTATATTCTATTCTCGGATTTAAGAGAAGACTGTGAAGCTATGTGTAAGTTTGGAGTTAATATTTCTGTATTAGATAAGATATCAAACTAAATCATAATCCTATAAGTTATACTTGTATATATAACTTATAGGATTTTTTACATTTTATTAAGAAACCATTTTTCTACAGAATTCTGCACATTTAAAGCAAGATTCTGCGCATTGGAGACAATGTTCATGATGACTGTGCTTTTTACATTCTTCCCCACACTTTTCACAGATATCCGCACATAACAAACATATTTCCTTTACTAATGGGCTATTAGACTGCATTGCTTTTGCGGCTAAACTACAGATATCCGCACACTCTCGATCTAATCTAATACAACGAGCCATCATTTTAATATCTTCTTCATTTAAACAAGCATCAAAACAAGAATTACATGCTTTCATACATTCCAAACACGCTTTAATACATTCTTCGTAGTTCATATTCATTCTTTTCCCTCCTATTAATTTATACAAGAATATTATTCCCATGGATTTAATAAATAAACTGCATAAAAAGTGCAAACTTTTTATGCCTAATCTGCAAAATTTCTACATACTTCACTTATATAATCCTATTTAAAACCTAATTCAAGTTAGAATAGGAGAGTTTTAATGAATAACATTTTGTTAATTGGAGCAAGTATTGAAGAAAAGTGGAATACTCTATTAACAAGAAATGGATATAATTGTATCGGACCGATAAATATTGAAGAAATTCCAAATTACATTTATTCTCCATTAATTGATATTGTTTTAATATATGATGAACATTTATCCATAACAGTGGAATCAATTTGTATAAGTATTAATAAAATTTCTCCTGCTTTTATCATGGTAATAAGTAGCAATATAAATTATTCACTTGTTAATATTTTAAAAAGTGGGGCAGACGTTTGTTTATTTGAACCAATATATGAGGACGAGCTAATTGCCAGAATCAACTCATTATTGAGGCATAAGAATAAATTAACAAATGATATATTTACTTACAATAACTTAGAATTAAATATAAAAAAACGGAAAGTACATTACAGAGAGAAAATAATTCCACTAAGTCAAATAGAGATAAAGATTTTAGAAATGCTGATAAAAAATGATAACAAAGTTTTGTCCACTGATTTTTTAATAGATAATATTTGGGAAGATCACAAAATAAGTGCTCAAACGCTCCGTTCTTATATTCGTAATATTAGAGATAAAATTAGAGATTCTGGTTTCCCTGTTGATAAGTATTTAATTACAGTTTGGGGAATGGGTTATATATGGAAGTTTGATTAATAATTTCTCAATATATCCTTTTAATTGAACAGGAAAATAAATTCGTTTTCTTGACATTATTATAAATAGCAAATATGGTTAATCTAACAGAACCCACCACGCCTCTTAACCTTTGTTAACGCGGACCAAGGTGGGTCATTTTATTTTAAGGAAAAATTTAATTTGAATTCTGAATTTGCTTCCAAAATAAAAAAAGAATTGCTTCTGCAATCCTCTTTTTTATTTACTTGCGATTTTTTGAATATCCTTCTCAAGTAATTTTTTCCTATTATTTATTTCGTCAATTTCTAGTTTTTGTTCTAAGATATAAACAATAGCAGCATAAACTGTATCATAATTATCCAAACAATCTTGATCAGATAATTCATGAATTCCTTGACTTAAAATCCCGTATAGCACCTTGTTATTTACTAAGAATTGAGGTAAATAATCTTTTAGAAATTCAATCTTTTCGTTCATACGCATTATTAAGAATTCGTCTTTATTAGCAGATGGATTTTCATTTAAATAAATCTCAAATTGATCAAAAATCAAATTTTCGAATATTCTCCGAAGATAGACATAAGAACCAACACCAACCCCATGAGATTTCAAACCTACTGAAGTGCTTAGTTCGGTCATAATAAGTTTGTTCTGCTTACCCTTCATTATTGATTTATATCTTTTGGTTGAATTATCAAACTCTCTTATTGAAGGATTTTGCCCAATCTTCGTTAAATGTCCTTTTTCATCAAGCATAAAAATAACATTGAATTTATGTTGCTCTTTTGCAGTACAGTTTAATTCAAGTGTTAGTATGCCATTTTCAAAAAATGACTCTCTTAGTATTTTAACATTTTCTTTAGTTGCCCTTTTAGCATAATCAATGTTCTCCTCATATTGTTCTTGGCTACGAATATTACCATCCGAGATTAAATAAGAAGATTTAACACTTTCTGGAACTTCTTTAGTGCTTTTATAAACTATTGGAACTTCTTTGTTGCAAAAAGGACAAAAATGAAAATCATTTAATTTATCATTTGAAAAAATACCTTTTAAAGCTTGAATATCAATGTTTTCCATAAAATGAGTTATATTCCAATTACCTGCGATCTCACCGTCATTATCATAATAAGGTTCAGCTTCCTCATCTTCTACAATAGATGTTTCAATTTTAATTTTGCTATATAAAGGGAAATCTAAAAGCAATGAATATTCTTTACCTATAAATTCATGTAATCTTACCATTGTAATCCATCCTTCAATTTATATTAATATAAATAATGCTATCACAATTATATATACTTTTTATTTTAAAATGTGCTAAATTCAACATTTTTTCTATCTCTGTACTTGTTTCTCGTGGACTTTCTTTTTTCATATAAAGCATATATTATGGAAAAGAGTAGGAGGTTTTTTCTATATGTCTACAAGACAAAATGGCTGGACAAAAGACGAAGACTTATTGTTGGCAGAAACAGTTATTCAGTTTATTAAAGATGGTAGGACACAGCTTCAGGCATTTGAAGAAGTCGGAAAACAATTAACAAGAACTAGTGCAGCTTGTGGCTTTCGCTGGAACTCAGCTGTCCGTAAACAGCACGAATCGGCTATTAAGACAGCTAAAGAACATAGAAAACAACTAAAAAAAGGTGTTAATATTGAGACAAGTGTAATAACAATTCAAGAGTCAGAGCAATCCCCTATTAAAAGTGGTGATGATTTTGAGCAAATACTAGCGTTTATTAAAGACATTTATAATAAATCCAAAATATATGAAGAACAAGCAGGTTTATTAGAAAAAATAAAAGAACTAGATGAAGAAAATAACAGGCTTCAAAACGAACTAATCTCTACAGATGAGGCCTATCAAGCCATAGTTGAATTAATGGAAAAAGCAAGGGAAATGGTCTTGTCCAAATAAAAGCAGCTGCCGAAGTGGCAGCTGTTTAGTATCTCTATGATGGTTTTAGTCCATCCTTTTTTTAATTTTATGTCTTGCTTGAAGTGAAAAATAAAAGTACTTACTAGCCTTTTCAAAATCTTGTCTTTCATTATGATAAGATGCTATTAAATCAGCATATTCTTCTTGGTCAATCCATCGTTCTTTTTCTGTAAAATAAGTGATGGCGGATTGAAGCGTTTCATCGTCTGCTTGGTCCTGAAGATATAATTCATTTAAAATTACGTATTTATAGTGATAAATCATATTATCATTTTCAATTGTTTCCGCTAGTCCTCTATAGCAATGATTTTTAGCTTCCTCAATGCTTCCATTCATCAATAATTCCTTAGTAAAAAGAAACCTTAGTTTAGCTTGATCCAAATGATATTCTTGCAACTCTAATGCTTTCCTTATGTATTTTAAGGCTGTAGTACTTTGGCATTGGTCACTGTATAAAAAAGCCAGGTTGTGATATGAGAGTGCTATTAACTTCTGGTCATCTAACTTTTTAGCAATTGAAAGAGCTTCTAATAATAGTTCTTCAGCTTCAACATGCTGCTTTAAATCAATTAAATTTAGAGCCTGAATCAGCTTGTACTCTGCTATCTTGTTACTTGGTGACTCCATATTCACATAAACATTAGTTTCATAAAGATTGATACATTTTTCGATACTCCGAATAGATTTTACTGTTTCTTCAGTATAATAATATACTGAAGCTAATCGGTAATAAAATGCAGATAACTCCAATTCATCTTTTATACTACTTAAATATACTTCAGCTTGAATAATCCACTCTAAGGAATTCTCATATTTCCCCTTAGTATATTCAATATTACATTGTGCCATAAAGTAGAAATACTTCTGTTCTGAAGTAATGTTCTTACTGCTCAATAACGCTGCCGCTTTTTGTAAAGCTTTATCTCTTAAAGAAGTACTTCCGAATAAGTGTTCATGTAGTGCTATATTAGCATGATAAAGCATCCCTAATTGATCATTGTGAAAATAGGCAAATTGCTCTTGTGCTGCCTGAACTTTAAAGAACATACTCTTTCCTCTATCATAATTGCGTAGTACACGAGTCCAATTTAAAAGTAATTCATACATTCTGTTATTGGATATAAAGGAAATACTCATACCTTACTTCCCTTCTTGATTTTTCCATATTATATCGCAAAAGAACTACTTACGCTTATATAAATCTCTAGCCTTTTTAAATTCCTCTAAATCAGGTTTCCAGAAGAGATAAGTGTGGGTATTCCCCTTCCCTAAAGTTACTTTCTTCATTACAGGTATCTTTCCATTGGTTAATGCAAATTGAAAGTTAGCTTTGGTCATTTCAAGAAACTCTTCTGCTTCAGGACGTAATAATACTTTCTCAATGGCTTCCTCTTTTTTTAAATCTTCATTTTGGGACATATTAATTCTCCTTATTATTTATACTTAATTATTATATCATCCCTTATATATTTGTGAAATATAACTTAATAATCATTTAACTATGCTATATGTTTATCTAATCCTTAATATGGTATAATTGAATTATAGATTAATATAGTTAGCCGGATAGTAAAAATAGTAATTAAGTAATATTCTATTTATATAATCTAATAAATTTAGAAAATAATAAGATAATAATACCCAAATTAAGTTTTGAACGGTAGTGGAAGAAGATAAACGAACAACTAAAATTGTTTCAGAAAAACTGATACAATTAATAATAAAATGGAGGTATGAAATATGGAAAACACGATAAAGCAAAAAAGTAGTCTTAGTAAGATTATTACTATTACTATTATTACTGCATTAGTAATAATTTCAATATTCAAAATAGAACTAATTGGTAAAGTTATCTTCTGGATACTTGCTGCAATTGTGGCAGCTGTTTTCTTTAAACGTGCAGCTTATACTATACTTGGAATTTCTCTAATTATCGGGGCTATCTACCTTATAGTAAAAGTATTTCAAATAGGACTGTAGCTTTATCGATTTACAAGTTTTTGGAGGGGAAAAAAAGTTTTTTAATCTTGAAAAGCTAAACAAACATAACCCCGACAAGACGGGGTTATGTTTGTTTAGCTTTAATTTTAAAATATAAGTTACTTCATCATTTTAAAAAATGACAATTTCACTATTTTTATTTTCTATTTTTCTTTCGTGACTTTCTTTTTTGCTTTTCATTTATGCGTTTACTATTTGGTTTCTTCTTTTTGTTCTTTACTGGAATATTTTCTTGATATATATTTTCAAGTGCAGGATAAAGACCCTGTTCCAAGTAGTAAAAGCTTCTTGTTTGGTAAACTAATTCTGAAAGGTTCATTAATGACTGAAATATATCCCAACAACTTCGAGTAAAGTCTTTTAGTGAAATAACGGGAGGTTGTTCATTACCCTCTTTACCTTTCGGGAAATACGTGATCTGCTGACTTTGTATATCTATTTTATATGTGTTATGTCCAATAGCATTTCTTAGTTCCTTATTTAGATGAGGATACACAATATTATCGAATGCTTCATTTCCATCAATAAAGCTTAATTTAATACCTTTAGATTTCAGTTTATTTGTATAGTCGTCTAAACTAACGACATCGCTCCTTATTTCTTTCATTAGTAAAAAATCACCGCGATATTTTAGGTTATTATAAGCTACTATAAGCTCTAACATTTCAGTGATAACCTCATAAACATCTACATAAAATTGCTTTAAATCCTCAAAGGATACTGTAGTAATACCTTTTTGATCTAATACATTTTCAGAAGCTTCTTTATAAAAATCCATACCAAAAACGGGAATCATGAACCTGAATTTCTCAGTGAATTGCTTAATGCATTCAAATATTTTTTCTTCGTTTCTATGGATGGAGGTAGAGAAGTGTTCTACTAAAGCAGTAAATTCTTTATCTTTAGTTTTTTTTAGATTTAAAATTTCTTCTCTAATAAACGTGATTTGCTTATTAAAGAAACTTTTACTTAATATATTTGATAATAACCCTACTATATTAATCTGTCGAATGGCAGTAATGTATTGTAATTCATTATCTAATGGAAATTTCCTATTAGGCCTAGTGACAGGGTAGCTGCTCTAGTCCGCGGGATTTCTTCCAATAAAAGTAAAAAAATAATAATTTTGAGAAGTATTGTTGATAGCTGTCTATGTTGAAATTTATACTGTTTATAAAATGACATAGCGAGAAGAGGGAAACCCTTGAAGAGAAATTGGAATCAAAAAGAACTCGATGAACATTTTAGTTTATTGCCAAATGAAAATCATTTAGTGCTGAGTAAGAAAACAAGTGCAAACCGTATAGGGTTTGCTGTCCTTCTTAAATATTTTCAACAGGAAGCACAGTTTCCTAACAAGAAGCAAGATGTGCCTAAAGATGTCGTTCAACATCTAGCTGATCAAGTAGATGCATCGGTTGAAGACTTTTACGACAGCTATGGTTGGGGTGGAAAAGAAAGAAGTTATACAGAACATCGAAAGGCAATACGCAATCTTTTCGGATTTCGCGAGATTACTGCAAATGACAATCATCTTTTCGCAAAGTGGTTAGAAGAACAGGTCCAGTTTACACATGATACCGACTATTTGAAAAACCAATCCTACAGTCTCTTTCGTACTTGGAAAGTTGAACCTCCTTCAGTAGGAAGCCTGAAGCGAATGATTGAATCTGCTATTGATCATTTTGAAAAGAATTTATATAACATGACCTATCAGCAACTTTCTCCTAAGACTTGTTCACGATTAGATGCATTTCTTGAATCCCATTCTGATGGAGGTTCCAATGTTTTTTTCGAAGCTGAAATTCCTGATGAAGAAAACAACGACAATTTAACATTTCGCCAGTTACTATCCTCTCCAGGCAAACCAAGTGTAAGTACGATGGAAATGGAAATCAAAAAACTATTAGCCATTCAACATCTTCAAATCCCTGATGGTTTATGTAAGCAGGTGTCTCCTAAACTAGTGAAAAAATATCGACTTCGTGCAGCCACAGAAACCGTAACGGAATTGCGTGCACACCCTGCACCGATTCGCTATACCCTTCTTGCCATTTTATTTTCGCATCGTCATGAGGAAGTCATTGATTATTTAGCTGATTTATTGGATGAAATTACGCTTAAATTTGGAAATAAGGCCAAGAATACAACACGAAAAGAAGCAGTAGAAGAATTAGAAAAAGTCCAAGGGAAAAATAAACATATTATCAATTTATTAAAAGCAACCGTAGATCACCCAGAAGGGGTCATTCAAGATACTCTATTCCCCATTGTTAGCTCTGATACGATTCGAGATATTATTAAGGACATGACAAAAAATAACCGGGAGTACAAAGAAAAAGTCTATACAAAAATGCACTCTTCTTACCAAGGGCATTATCGGAAGTCCCTTTCTAAAATTTTAAACAACCTTACTTTTCGCTCAAATAATCAATTTCATCAGCCGATTATCAAGGCTATCCAACTCATTCGAGAGTACGGAGAAAGTGGGCAACGTTATTTTGCTGCTGGAGATGAAGTTCCCATTGAAGGTGTAATTCAGCCGAAATGGAAAGACGTTATTGTCGAGACAGACAGCAAAGGAATAGAAAGAGTAAATCGAATTAACTATGAAATTGCAGTCATCCAATCGCTCCGCACTCGACTTCGGTGTAAAGAAATTTGGATTGAGGGTGCTGATCGATATCGAAACCCAGATGAAGATCTCCCCCAAGATTTTGAAGAGAACAAGGAAGAATATTTTCAAGCACTAAAAGCGCCACTGGATGTAGATCCTTTTATCGAAGATATTATACAGTTGATGAAAGATAAACTCCATTTACTGAATCAAGGGTTAGAGGATCAAAGTAACGAAAAAGTGGCGATTACTACAAGAAATAACAAGGGGTGGATTCGGGTCACTCCACTTGAAAAGCAAATTGAACCCCCACATGTGATGAGGATTAAACAGGATATTAAAAACCGTTGGTCTGATATCAATCTATTGGATTTATTAAAAGAAACAGATTTTCATACGAAGTTTACCAAGCACTTTAAGACTACAGCCGATCGAGAGATTTTAGATCGAGAAACCATCCAGCGACGGCTCCTTCTAAGTTTATTTGGGTTAGGAACGAATACAGGTTTGAAAGCTGTTTCTGCTGGAAACCACCTAGATGGTTATCGGGAACTTCGATATATTCATCAAAAATTTATTCATAAAGATCATTTGCGTAAAGCTAATGCAGAGGTTACCAACCATATTATCTACAATCGAATGAAAGAAGTATGGGGAGAAGCTACTACTGCATGTGCTTCCGATTCAAAACATTTTGGATCTTGGGATCAGAACCTGCTTTCAGAATGGCATCCTCGTTATAAGAAACATGGAGTTATGATCTATTGGCATACGGATCGAAAGTCAGCATGTATTTATTCACAGCTAAAAACCTGTCTTTCTTCGGAAGTTGCAGCTATGATGGAAGGGGTTCTTCGTCACTGTACGGACATGGAAGTTGACAGAAATTATGTCGATACACACGGACAAAGTGTCGTTGCTTTTGCTTTTTGTCATCTTCTTGGTTTTAAACTGATGCCACGCTTTAAAAATATTGGTTCTCAAAAGTTATATCGTCCAGAAGCTGGCATGAATGAGGAATATCTTCACCTGCAACGGGTTCTAAGTAGACCGATTAATTGGGATCTTATTCGGCAACAGTATGAACAGATCATTAAGTATGCAACTGCACTAAGGTTAGGTACTGCTTCTGCTGAATCCATATTAAAGCGATTCACTAGGGATACAAAACATCCAACCTACCAGGCTTTATGTGAATTAGGGAAAGCGATTAAAACGATCTTTTTATGTGATTATTTACATGATGAAGAGATTCGCAGAGAAATCCATCAAGGATTAAATACAGTGGAACAATGGAACTCTGTCAATACCTATATTTTTTATGGGAAAAACAGTGAAATGCGTTCCAATTCTATAGAAGATCAAGAAGTGGCTGCCTTATCGCTTCAATTGCTGCAAAATTGCTTAGTCTATATGAATACCTTAATGGTACAAGAGGTGCTTTATGACAACAACCAATATTGGTTGAAGAAAATGACTCCAGAAGATTTTAGAGGATTAACACCTTTATTCTACAACCATGTGAATCCTTATGGAATCTTTCAACTCAATATGGATCAGCGAATACCTATTAAGTTGAAAGTTTCGTAGTTTTCTCACCGGTAACAAAAAAACAGCTAACATGATGAAAAGATATTAGCCGGTTTTTGAATGAATATCTGGTTGCCAAAAGTTCACAATTCTTCAGAAAAGCGCTCGATTGTTGGAAGGCGGGGCTAGGCTATGTATATATATTTAGGTTCTGTTATAGTTATGGTTGGATGGGTGATCATTATGAAAAAAATTAAATATATCGTCCTTTTTGCTTGGGTTGTGCTTTTTTTATATTTTTTTGATATGTTTATGCCTAAAGGTATACTTTACTTTGTTGTAGGGATACCAGTATTATTTTTAAGTTCCGTCGCGATTTTTAAGTTTCTTGATAATAAATAGAGTGGGGAACAATGAAAAGGGATCTTTTAGTTGAAAGATCCCTTTAGCTGCTTGTTCTGTTAAAGCGCCCTTTAACAGAAAATTTGAATTCAAGATAATATTAATAATGATCTTCCGTTTTTGCCCCCTTTACTTGCATAACTAATAAAAAAGAAGGAGTAGCCCTTTTAAATTGCCACTCCACAATAGCCTCTATGCTTACTCCTGTAATATATAGACTTCAACTAAAGACTTCTTATGTGAAGTAATATTTAGAAGTCGTTGATTTTTTAGTCGTTTTTCCTCCAATTAGTAATTTTTGCGACTATAGTATTATATTAAACTATTTTATTACCAAAAAATTATGCTTGTATTGCGAAGACACGACATTCCCTTGCACAATGCAAGCAGACTTGCGCACAATGTTGTGAATGGTGGTCAGAGAACTTGGCACATTCGTTTCCACATACTTCACAAATATGGGCCAACATTCTATTCATACGGCTATTTCGGGCAATACAACTAGCTGTTAAATGACAGATATCAGCACAATCACGTAATAACTCCAGTTGATATCTTCGAGCATGAATATCTTCATGATGGAGCAAGTGGGTAATCATATGATCACATGTTGCTGCGCATTGTTGAACCGTGTGAAGCAAATTTGAAGGGTGCATCATTCCCATAGACATTCCATCTTTCATTCCAGCAGGTGATATATTGGTTGGTGAAACATTTTCCATCCTAATCATATTGTACATGGTTACTCCTGTTTGATTGATTGGGTAAATGCTCTACGGTAGTATCGTATGTATGGGACAAATAACATGAAACCGAGCTATTAGCCTGTTTTGATTCATGATCTTCATTAGCACATAAAACAGAAAAAATGTTAAAAACAAAAAACAGGTTTGCGAACATTCCACAAACCTGTTCTTACTTCCTTTCATTTACTTTTTTCTAACACATCGATGAGTATTTCTTCAATATTCTCTGCAATGGATTTCAATTCGGGATCATTTAACAAACCAATCATAGCCGTTGGTTTTGGAAGTCCAATTTTAGTCTTCCCTTCACTTTCATAGACAGTTATCTTACAAGGCAAGAAATATCCAACTAATGGATTATAGCCGAGAACCCTTGCAGCTTCTACGGGATTACAAACTTCAAGTATTCGATAAGGTGAAGTATAACTATGTACTCCTTTTTTCTGTAGGGTAGCAGTTAAATCAAGCTGCCATAGGATTCCAAATTTATTTTCTTTTAAATTTTGTTCAATTGATGATATAGCTTCATCAATCGTTTTATTCGTAATGACTGTATAATGGAATTCCATAAAAATCCTCCACCTGATTTGGTTTTTATTTTCGAAATAATGTTGTCTTGGATATTTTATTTAATCCTTTTACCCTTAATCCTTTTTATTCTTTAATGCTAATTTAACAGCAATATAGACAACAGCACCTATGACAAGCAGATTAATTAACCATCCCAAAAGTCCAAAACCCCAAAAGTAACTGCCCATCATGCCGTTTCCGGGCAAACCCATCATTAATTTTTCCTCCTTTATATCGTGACTTCTGATACAAACAACAAATTTTACGTATAATACTGATAATAAAAATCTGTTATGGAAAGCTAGAATCGAAACAGTTTATAAATAGATGTTCTTTTAGTATTTTTATTAAAAAAGTAAATATTATGTACGGCATTATACTAATTAAGTTCAAACTACTAAATGAAGGAGGGAAATTTAATGAAAGCAAATTACGGCATCTTCATTGCAGGTATCATAATAGTCTTGGGAGGACTCTTTCTCTTTTTCGTACAAGGTCAGGATATGCCCGGTCAATTACCGGATCTATCAATGAATCAGCCATCTGATAATCAATCTATTGAAACAGAAGAATCCCCTCTCCCTATACCGCCATTATTAAAAGATAAAAACCCTGATCCAAATAAAGCAGAATTTCAAATAACTGCCCAAAACTCTACAAAAGAGTTTATTGCCGGAAAAGAAACAAAGACGATGGGGTATAATGGCGATTATTTAGGCCCCGTTATTCGGGTTCGTAATGGTGAAGAGGTATCTGTAAACGTAAAAAATAATTTAGAAGGTGACATAACAACCATCCACTGGCATGGTCTTGAAGTTGATGGCGTCAAGGATGGCGGACCACACTCAGGGATTCAACCGGGAGAATCATGGTCTCCAGAATTCAAGATAGAACAGCCCGCAGCTACTTTATGGTTTCATCCCCACCCTGAGCAACAAACTGGCAGACAAGTCTATAATGGATTAGCAGGTTTATTCTTTATTGAGGATGAAGTTTCTGATCGTTTAGATATTCCGAAAGACTATGGAGTGAATGATGTTCCACTTATCATTCAAGATAAAAGGTTTAATTCGGACGGAAGTTTTGAATACGAGTTAGGGATGCATGATGTTATGAACGGCCTACAAGGAAACACAATGCTTGTGAATGGAGCTGTTAATCCATTTTTGGAAGTACCTAGGGGTATGGTTAGACTTCGTTTATTGAATGGTTCCAATGCAAGCGTTTATGAATTAAATCTCAGCAATAACCAAACCTTCTATCAAATTGCTAGTGATGGCGGGTTCCTTGAAAAGCCGTCAGAAATGAACAATATCGTTCTTGGCCCTGCAGAAAGAGCAGAAATCCTTGTTGATTTTTCAGATTTTAAAAAAGGAGAAACGGTTCAATTATTGAATCAAGGATCAGAGTTTATGAAGTTTGTTATAAAAAGTGAAAGTCCAAAAGAATATACCATTCCAGAAAAGTTAACTACCATTGAAAAAATAAACCCTGATAGTGCAGTAAAAACAAGACAATTTGTTTTTCAGGGAATGGGACCCAGTGTAAACATCAATGGAAAGCAAATGGATATGGATCGAATAGATGAACAAGTGAGTCTACATGATACGGAGATATGGGAAATTTCAAATGATAGTGGGATGGGGATGATGGGTGGAATGGCTCATCCTTTTCACGCTCATGGCGTACAATTTCAAATTCTAGATCGTGATGGAAATCCACCGCCTAAAAACGAAACAGGATGGAAAGACACCATTCTCGTTTATCCGGGAGAAAAAGTTAGAGCCATTGCAACCTTTAATCATTCTGGTGTATTTATGTATCATTGTCATATTCTTGAACATGAAGATGCTGGAATGATGGGTCAATTTAAAGTTGAATGAGATCATTTAGTTCATTTAATATTGATTAAACTTTTGAGGATGTTTTTCAGAGTACTTGAAGCAGAAGCAGGAATATTCAACAACCATATGACAGCATTTAAATTTATGATTTATAAAATCATTTCATATTTTTGCTTTTTAAGGAGATGATAATACCGTATTAAATGTAAGGAGGAATTTTGATATGCAAATGACCTATGAAGAGTGTATCAAGGCATGTCTTGAATGTATGGAGGCATGTAATGGTTGTTATGATGCCTGTTTAAAAGAAGATGATGTAAAAATGATGGCGGAATGTATTCGTTATAACAGAGAGTGTGCTGTTATTTGTGCATTAGCAGCACAAGCAATGCAATCTGACAGTCCTTTAGCAAAACAAATTTGCCAATTCTGTGCTGAAATATGTGATGCTTGCGGAAAAATTTGTGAACAACATGGACATGCCGAGCATTGTAGAAAATGTGCAGAATCCTGCCGTAAATGTGCAGAAGTTTGTAGAAAAATGGCTTCTTAAATTAAATGTGGCAACCTTTTATTTGGTCGCCACATTTAATAGTATCAAGTTGGGTTTATCAAGTTAAATACTTGGAGAATTCAACCAATAATCAATGAATCTCCATCAATCCTTACTCTATTGTACTTTGTATATTATAAATTCTTTACAATTTGTTCATATTCTCCTTTGTCAATTTCTCCCCGGACATAACGGAGCTTTAAAACCTCTAAAGGATTATTGTAGCCTTTGTTATTTTGTTTTTCTTTTTTAAAGACAATTAGGAAGTCAAGAACAAGGTTTTTGGCTATTTTTATTAATTTGAATAGATCACCTGTCTTCACAAGATAATAAAAGATTATAATGGATAAGGTTGCGTTTAACACTCATTTCACCTCTTACTTTTTAATCGTTTGTAGAATGGATTGAAATTCATCATGTGAAATCTCACCACGGGCATAGCGTAACTTTGCAACCTCTTCTGCCTCAATGACTGTAGTATTATTCATTTTAATTGATGAAACTCTAGTTTGTTGTTTTTGATTTCTGAGTAGTAAAAATAGAACCACCCCGATCAGAATAAACATTAAAATAGTCATAAAAGACCCATTAAACATCATGTCAAACGAGTTAAACCCTGATGGCATTCCATTATAACCGTAAAATCCTCCATTACTACCTCCAAAGGATCCCATATGTCCCCCATTCATCATTTTAGTTTCTCCTTTCCTGTGTGTATTTAGTTGATTTATCTTATAACAATTCTTTTAGTTTATTGTATTCTTCCGTTGAGATTTGACCGGATGCATATCTATAATCAATAACCTCTTTTAGTTCGTTTGAGCTGTTCGTTTCTTTCGGTTGAATTTGATTAAATAATTTCTGTAGTTCTCCCGTTTTATACAGATAAAAACCAACAGCCAAAAGTAGGAATAAAAACATATCTTAGTTTCCTCCAATATTCATATTTTTGGGGAAGCAGGTCATTATCGACCTGCTTGAAATGAAAATTATAAATTTCCCATTTCTCTAAAGTTGCTGCTTTGAGAAGAACCACCCGTTCCGTGCATTCCCTTGTACATTTCTTCGAGTTGTTGATTATTTAAATTAGGATGCATTTCACTCATATATGGTTTCATTTGACCAAAGTTCATATTTCCTTCTTCCATGAACTTTTGCATCTCGTCAACATTCATATTTCCTTCTTCCATGTATTTTTGCATACTTCCAACATCGCCTGATTCCATCAATTCAACCATTTGATCATAATTACCACTTTGTTCTTGAATCACTGTATTTTGATTTGGAGTATCTTTATCTGAAAATAAGGCTAAACCTGTTCCTCCAGTAAAAGCTAATGATGCTGCTAGAATTCCATTAATAATATTCATATCTATTCAATCTCCTTTTAATAGTTATATTTTTTAAAATAGTTATTCTTATAAAATATTTTTCTTGATTTGCTCAAATTCTTCAAAAGAAATTTCACCTTGAGCAAGTCTAGACTTAGCAATTTCTAGTGCGTTTGAACTTGTTACTTGCTGGTTTCCATCTTGTGTACCTATTTTTTGATTGTTTATTCCCAAATAGAAAAGGTAACCAATTAGCAAAACGACTAAAATCATCATAATCGATCCACCTCCCATTCCGAACATTCCAAAACCATGACCTAATCCCATCATTGTTTTATCTCTCCTTTCCTATTTTTATCTTACAGCTCAAGAATGTAGAATTTATGAGGAATTTATGTGAAAGTTATGGAGAAAGTTTTCTCATAATTAATAGGTTGTTAACCGGAACACTGAACATCTATCGCCTCCTAATTTTTTCTTGTAAAGTTTCATGTTGCTTTCTTTACTTGCTCTTATCATAATCAACACTTGTAAAGAACTTATGAGTAAGGTATGAAGAACTTATGTGGATGAAAGTTAACTTTTTTTCCTAATCAAAAAAGGATTAAGTCAAGTGACTTAATCCCTTACTGCTTTGGAATCTTTACCTCTACAGTTGTTCCCACATTTAATTGACTATCGATCTTTATTTCGCCATGATGGGCTTCTACAAGTGCCTTTACGATAGATAACCCAATCCCAATGCCCCCTGTTTTCCGATCACGTGATTTATCACCCCGATAAAATCTTTCAAATAAGAACGGGAGATCATCCTCACTAATTCCAACTCCTTCATCTTTAATAATAAAACTAATTTGATCATTTTTTTCCTCTATATAAATCGATACTTGTTTTCCTTTCGATGTATATTGAAGGGCATTATTGACTATATTAGTTAAAATTTGAATGATTTTATCACGATCACCTAAGAACCAATGCTGCTTATCGGGGTGTTGAATCCTTAATTCAACACCTTTTTTCATAAACAATGGACTGAATTGGTCGTTTATAAAAGATAATAGTCTTCCAGTTTCTAACTTTGTTTTATCCAATCTAATCTGAGGATTTTCTGCGGCCATTAATTTTTCTAACTCATTAACTAGGCGAACTAGCCGCATTAGTTCCTCATGACATTGATCTAATCTTTTCGAATTTGGTTCCCAAATACCATCTTGAAAAGCTTCAATATGACTTCTTAATGTTGCAAGTGGCGTTCTAAGTTCATGAGCAAAGTTAGATGTAAATTGTTTTCGAAGCGATTCCTGTTTTGCTAAAGATTCTGCAAGCTGATTAAAGGACTCCCCTAAAGGCTTCATTTCTTCTGTCAATTCATCAATAGGTACTCTAGTTCGCCATTGATGATTACGTAACTCAATAATCGCATTGATCAGTTTTTTAAACCCGGTTGTTAGTCGTTTAGAAAATAATAAACTAAATAAGAACGATAATATGACTGTAACCAATACCGCAAGGTAAATGTTTCTTTTAATAGACTTCAAAAAGTCAGAATCCTTACCTATTAATTCTTCAGGATAAAATACCGTCAATTTGCCGACTAATTTATTATTGATTTTTAATTGATAGGAAGTTGATTGATAATCATTAGGATCTAGTGAGGTATGATTACCTTCCATCATTCCCATCATGGAACGTACTGAGGTTGTATCAATCAGTAAGTTCCCATTAGTATCATAAAGTCTATAGAATAAATTTTCAGTCATTGCTTGTTCATGCATCTTAAAACTCAAATTTTGATTAATTAATTCTCCTGTCTCATTAAATTGTTGCAGTGCATCCTTTTTTATTGATTCGATACTTTCATCTCTATTTTTTTTGAGATAATCGGTAAATTGATTTTCAACCCCAAAAAAGATGGTAAAACTTGTAATGAAAATGCCACTCAAAGAAACAATCAAAAGATAGATTAAAATCCTTGACCTAAGTGTTAGATTCATCTTTTTCTCCCCCAAACTTATAGCCCATTCCGAACACAGTAATGATAAATTCAGGGTGACGAGAATCGGTTTCAATTTTTTTTCGCAAATTTTTTATATGTGTATCAATACTTCTTTCGTATCCTTCAAAATAGACACCATCTTCTTGAATTTTTTCTAATAAATCAGCCCTACTATAGACTCTTCCCGGATATCTTGCCATCGTAATTAATAGCTTAAATTCATTTGGGGTTAGCGCGAGTATGTCACCATTAAACTTTACTTCCTTTTTCACATGATCAATCATAAGTTTATGGTTATTAAAACTGATTTGATTTACATTCTCCATCTTTTGTGTTCTTCTTAATAAGGCTTTTACTCTTACAACCACTTCTCTTGGACTAAATGGTTTTGTCACATAGTCATCAGCACCAATGACAATTCCATTAATCAAATCAGCCTCAGCTGACTTTGCGGTAAGCATAATAATGGGGATATCACTTTCTTTTCTCACTAACCTACACACCTCTTCACCTGAAATATCAGGTAACATCAAATCTAACACAATAAGGTCAGGACTCTCATCCTTCACTTTTTTTAAAGCTTCGATTCCATTGGTAGCAAAAGAAATTCCCCAACTTTCCTTTTCAAAATAAGCTTCTAACACTTCAAGAAATACCTTTTCATCATCTACTACTAGAATTTTTGTCATAAAATAATCACCTCTTATTAGCATATTATCATCTTATTTACGAAAAAAAATAATCTCCATAATTTCCACACAACTTCATCTTGGAAACTACATATTGGGTATGTAAAAAGAAATTTAATTAACCAAAGAAAGAAAAGGAATTAGAGGAAGAAACGAATAAATTTTTATTCGTTTCTGGCTAGGGGTGCGGACATACCATGAAGGATAATAACTCTTTAATGGAGATATAGTACCATTTTTTATTATGAGAAATTAGGAATTGGCAAGAGCTGAAAAAGAAAGGAACCAAATTTGAGAGATTCATGACGATATGAAAAAGAATTTAGTACCATTTATACAAAAAGAATGACAGAAAACCATCTCCACAAATCACAGTGGAAAATCTAGAAACATAGTAAATTCTTATCAGCTTTCGATTCACATACTTAGAGTGTATAGAGATTTGCATTATTTAGAAACCTACCTAGAAAACCATCATTTAATTCTTTAATCGGGGTTATATTTTCTTTAGACACTTTTTTATTGTCATAATTTCTAAATGGTTTCAGTACGAGGTTAAAAAAGTTGTTAAAATTTGATGTAAAATACTTCATTGCAAAAAGTATAACAATAAAGTTGTTTTAATCTAAGGGTTATTCAAGAATTACTCCTGTTAATTGAATTTTTTCTTTCTGACTTTTACCAAGCTCCATAATAACACCCAAGTAATCCCAATAAAAAATATTTCTATTATATAAGATTCAAAGTCATTCATATTGGTATTTCAAACATTTCCAAACAGGTTCTTCCTCCATTAAATGGCCCTTTTCTGGAATAAGCATATAAAAGAAAACTTATTATCAAAAACGAATGTATTTGATAAACTTAAATTCCTAAACTTTTTGGTCACAATAACCTTATTCACTCGTTATCAAAACTATTATCAAAAACAAATTAACAATAACACCCTTTAATGATAAGATTATCACTAACAAAAGGGGGGACCATGATGCAATACACTTATGGATATGCAAGGGTTAGTACCAAGCAACAAGACTTGATTCGACAACTGGATTTGTTAAGCGAATACAACTGTACCGAAATATTAACAGAAAAAATGTCGGGTACAAAAACGAACAGACCGGAACTTATTCGATTAAAGGATAAAGTTAGACCCGGAGATTCAATCGTTGTAGAGAGTTTTTCAAGATTAGGTCGAAGTACAAAAGATTTGATAGAGTTAGTTGAGTACTTTGAAAATAAAGATGTTAAATTGATTAGCATAAAAGAGAATTTTGATACGAATACACCACAAGGTAAACTTATGCTTACTGTATTTCAAGCATTCAGCCAATTCGAAAGAGACCTAATTGCTCAACGAACAAAAGAGGGGTTAGAGAGTGCAAGATCCAGAGGAAGAAATGGTGGCCGTCCAAAAGTGAAAGAAAAACAGATAAATAAAGCTCTAAATTTATATCACTCTAAGGAATACAGTATTAGCGAGATTGTAGAAATGACCGGAATAAGTCAAGCAACATTGTATCGTTACATACGAACAACACGGCAAGGCAAAGATCTAGAAAACACTGCAAAAATAAGAATGGGGCTGCGAATAGAAAATAACAATAAATTTGTACGTGGCAAAGGGAAGGTTAGAGAAAGTATCGAACAGTTCCTAAAGGATAATTACAAAATGGAGATCATAGCTAACGAGTATATAATCTATGTCCCTTACACAACTATCGATGCGTTAGAAAAGACAGTGTATGATATTCTGGGTGAATTGGATAGTGAGGCTGATATGAAGAATTGTTTTATTGAAGCAGCCGTTTATTGCGATGAATTAGGACTCACATGGTAATTTCAATGGGTTTATTTTTGGTTTTCCTATTTCCATTTCTTTTCTATTACCTTATTAAACAATTAAATTACTTTTATTGGAAGAAATCCTGCGGACTAGAGCAGCTACCCTGTCACTAGG
>NZ_JBPCEP010000031.1:0-30170 GCF_050971705.1 Niallia sp. M35 | reverse complement strand
AAGCCGAGGAGGCTTAGGTTGCTCCCCGCGGAAAGGGAGTGTCTGTAGCGTAATGGAACGAATTGGTTTCCCTACTAATTTAGAGATTGTTCGTCTTTATCCATTAATTATTTTGTTATGTCCCACTCTCTTTTTCTATTGATAAATATAAGATTAATAGGAGATAACGAATATTCTAGTTATAATAAAGAGGAAAGCTGATTATATTAGATTAGTTAAATGAACTTTAAGTAAAAGCAGAGGTAATGTTCTTATGGATAAAAAGGTAAAAGATAAAAAAAAGGAGGAATATCGATCGGCAGAGGATAAAGCTGCTCGTTACTTCGAATCCCTTCAAAAGCAGTTAGTGGATAAGGCTTATGTGTCGCGCTTAACGAACGACTTTCAAACATGGAAAATAAACCATATTCATTCTCCATCTTTCTTTAGCTATTTTTCCCGAAAAAAAAGAAAACCACGAGTAAAAGGATATCGCTCTTATATAGAGTGGTTAAACTATGCAGGTAAACTAGATAACTATTTGCATAGAAGTGTTTCCTATCTATATATGCGCGACTTAGGAAAGACGCTTTCTTCTCCTTTCACACAAGAAAGAGTTAATGAAGTAGTTGGAAAGGTGAAAAATTATTTATTAAAGAAAGAAACAAAGGAAGATAATTTTAGTGTCGCCCGTATATACAAATTAGCTAAAAAAGATGCTGTTGAACATACAATGATTTGGGTTATGGAAAAACTGAAACGAGTGACTTCACATATTCCTGCTGGGATGAGCGTAGAGCATGCCCAGCGAAAAATCTTGAAGATTCTTGCAGGGGTCTTGATGCACGAATTAGAAGAAAGAAGAACCATGGACCTTTCAGACGAAGAGCGCCAGCTGAGGCTAGAAAAAGCTATTAAACTAGGCTTCTATTATGGATTGACCTATCCTTTAATTGATGATTTACTTGATGCCCATATTTTATCACCGGAAGAGGAAGAACGTTATTCTGCTCTAATCCGAAGCACCTTAGAAACAGGGATAGTCCCACATTTTGGTGTGTGGCATGGAGAAAATAAAGAGCTTATTTCCTTCATCCATAAGGAGTTAAAAGAAGCATTTGAATATATGAAAAAACAGCATGATAATCAAACATGGGAGCTATTTTTAAATCAATCCTATATCTTTTTTCATTCACAAGAGGTCGACAGAAAAAAGAAATTGACTGTTAGCACATACTCTAATGAAGAAATATATATCCCTGTAATCCTTAAATCTTCTGCTTCGCGACAGATTGTTCGCTCGTTGATGAATGCACCAGAGGATGAAGGGTATGATCAAAGAACATTTTATTATGGAATTTATAATCAGCTGGCCGATGATTTAGCCGATATGTTTGAGGATAAAAGGGATGGTGCTGTAACGCCTTATACGTATTATTTCACCTATTATCAAACGAGAAAGGACTTACTTAATCCTTTTGAAATGTATTGGACCGTCATTTCCTATTTGATTCACGATGTCTACCATTCAGATTCAAAAACCCAAGAAGTCTTATTAGACCGTGCAGTTAACGGATTAAAACGACTAAAGGAAAAATTGGGAAATGAGAAATATAATGATCTAATGGGAATTCTCACAAAAAATTTTCCCGTCTTTAATCGATTATTACAGCAGATGGTGGAAAAATCAGATGATGTCGACTTTTTCGATAAGTTATTACGTGATCATATGATTAGTATTTTAAAGGAAAATCACAGAGAACAAGAAGCGTTTTCTGAAATGATTCAATCAACCCGGGTATCTATCGATAATATGCTGCCAATTACAGAAAATGCACAATTGAAAAAAGATATCGTGACAGACGCAGCAAATTATAGTCTTACTGGAAATGGAAAAAGATTACGGCCGGTTATTACTAGTTTTATCGGGGAAAAAGAATGGGGACTAGATAATACCCAAATTGCCCCCCTATTACGATCAGTGGAATATATGCATACAGCTTCTCTAATATTTGACGATTTGCCATCGCAGGATAATGCCGCAATAAGGAGAGGACGACCAACGCTGCATGAAGTGTATGATACTGCAACAGCAGAATTAACTGGATTGTTTCTAACACAAAAGGCAATAGAAGAACAAGCTAATTTACGTGATTTTGATGAATCCAGGGTATTACAGCTGATTCAATATACAACGAAAGCCACCGCTGATATGTGTAAAGGCCAGATAATGGATTTAGAATCGCGCGAAAAACAACTATCTCTTCAAGAACTGAATACTCTGTGTTTTTATAAGACGGGAATTGGGTTCGAAGCAGCACTTGTCATGCCAGCCATTTTAGCAGGAGTTCCAGAAGAGGTTAAGGATTTGCTGAAGAAATATGCTTATCATGCTGGAATTGCATTTCAAATAAAGGACGATTTACTCGATGAAGAGGGAAGTAAAGAAATATTAGGAAAAGAGTCTGGAATGGACAAAGACAATAATACATCCACTTTTGTAAGTGTGCTAGGTGTAGAAGGTGCCAAAAAGGAAATGTGGGAGCATTATTGCATAGCGTTAGATATAGTCGATGCTATACCGAAGAAGACTAATTTTTTAAGGTACTTAGTAGATTATATGGTTAATCGAAATCGGTAATAATAAATAGATATAGATTGTTTAAAGGAGAATAATGTGATGAAAATTACCTTTTTAGGAAAATATGGAGGTTATCCTGGGAAAGAAAGTCCGACATCTTCCTTCTTATTGGAGTCCGCTGGATTTCATTTATTGGTTGATTGTGGGAGCGGTGTGCTAGCAAAGGTGCAATCCTATGTGGATTTAAAAGATTTAGATGCGTGCATTCTTTCCCATTATCATCATGATCATATCGCAGATATAGGCGTGCTGCAATATGCTATGTTAGTGGAATCTATACTTGGAAATCGCGCAGCAGCTTTCCCAATTTATGGACATAAACAGGATAGCAAGTTTGAGGAATTAACCAACGATATTTATACAGAAGGGCGAGAAATTTCTGTAGGAAAAACATCTAATATTGGGCCGTTTACTATTTCTTTTTGTGAAACGATTCATCCTGCCTACTGTTTGGCAATGAAGATCCAAGCAAATGGGAAAACCATTCTTTACACTGCAGATACAGAGTGGAAGGATGAGTTAGTTGTTTTTGCGAAAAATGCGGATCTCTTAATAAGTGAAGCAAGTATATATAAAGAACAGTTCGGCGTGGTAAGAGGACATTTAACTGGTGAAGAAGCTGGAAAGTTAGCGGAACTTGCCGGTGTAAAGCAGCTTTTATTAACCCATCTTCCCCATTATGGAGAACAGGAAAAACTGGTGGAAGAAGCAAAAGAAATTTTTAGTGGTCCCGTTCAGTTGGTCTATCCAGGTATGGAAATAGATTTTAAATAGCAGTAAAAAAAGTGTTGGTTTCATTTAATTGAAATC
This sequence comes from Niallia sp. M35, assembly GCF_050971705.1. NCBI lineage: Bacteria > Bacillati > Bacillota > Bacilli > Caryophanales > Bacillaceae > Niallia > Niallia sp. M35. The sequence goes on along the minus strand of NZ_JBPCEP010000031.1, from coordinate 26,740 downwards.
AACACTTTTTTTACACGGATATATCATTTTGACAAATTCATATTCTCCACCATTAGTATACTGAAGGAATGTAGCTGCTTCTTTAAAGCCTGCCTTTTTGTATAATTTTATGGCTCGATCATTAAAGACGGCAACAGCCAAGGTGATAAAAGCTGGCGAAAAGCGTTCCTTTATATAATCGATCCCAGTGGCTAAAAAGGTATAGCCAAGTCCTTGTCCTGTTAAGTCTGGCCTTAAACCAAGGCCTATATCAATGGTGTCGTTTTCTTCATGATGGATACTAAAAAAGCCAATGAGTCGATTGTTTTCTGTAACAGCATAAACAGAGTCAGCTCTTTTTTCCCTATCAAGAAATTCTGTTAAATCCTCTTCATCCGCTTCCATATTATAAAACGCATACTTTCCATCATAATGCCAGTTAAAAGCAATTTCCTCTGCTTGCTCTTGGGTAATAAGTTGAAATGAATACATAAAGAAAAACCTCCACTTTTTTAAATCATAACATATAGAAATATTTTGATAAATGAGAAATTATTCTTCCTCTCGTCTAGTTGAACAGGCTATACTTAAGAAAATAAGAAGGGGGCATCAGACAAATGGAAAAAGAAAATCAAAATCTATTTCATATAGAAGAAACAACTATTTTTGAAGTACAAAAGGCACTGGATTCGGGGCAGATTACTTCATGGGAGCTAACAAAACAATATATAGAACGAATCAAGACATTTGATTCGACGTTATGCTCCATTAGAGAAATTAATCCAGATGCATTAGCAATTGCTGATGAACTGGATAAAAAAAGACAAGAAATGGATCAAATTGGCCCCCTTTACGGTATTCCAGTCATCATGAAGGATAATATTGATACACAGGATGCGATGGCCACAACGGCTGGCTCGATTGCCTTAGCAAATAATTTTGCCAAAGAGGATGCCTTTATTGTAAAAAAGCTGCGCGAAGCAGGAGCGATTATTATTGGCAAGGCAAATTTATCCGAATTTGCCAATTTCATTACGGAATTAAATATGCCAAATGGTTATAGCTCATTAGGCGGCCAGGTAATGAATCCGTATGGGCCAGGAGTATGGGATGTTGGTGGTTCAAGCTCTGGCACTGGAGCAAGCATTGCTGCCAATTTTGCTGTGGTAGGAATAGGGACAGAAACATCTGGTTCGATTCTTAGTCCTGCTAGCAATAATTCCCTTGTTGGTATTAAACCAACGTTAGGTCTCATTAGCCGGACCGGAATTATTCCGCTGGCGCATAGCCAGGATACGGCAGGGCCGATGACTAGAACGGTTCAAGATGCCGCTATCTTACTGGGAATAATGGCAGGAGTGGATGAAAGAGACGAGGTGACATTAACAAGTATTGGTCAGCCTAGGGATTATACTGCATTTTTAAAAGCAGATGGTCTGAAAGGAAAAAGAATTGGAGTTGATCGTTCCTTCTTACCGGAAGAGGAAGAAGAAGTTACATTATTTAATAAAGGCTTAGAAGAATTAACGCAGCAAGGTGCTATTTTAATAGATATGACGATCCACCGTGAAAAATTTGACTCCATTGTTCTTTATCATGAGTTTAAATATGGGATAGATAATTACCTGCGTAAATGTGCAGAAGAAGTTCCTGTCCATTCATTAAAGGAAGTAATTGAGTTTAATAAAAATCATTTAGATGTTGTAAAATATGGCCAGACTATTTTGGAATACTGTGAAACGTTAAATGGAGATTTAGCAGACCCTACCTATAAGGAACATCGGGATACAGATATTCGATTATCCGCTTTGGAGGGCATAGATGCAGCGATAGAAAAATATGAATTAGATGGTTTAGTATTCGCGAAATATGTAGGTTGTGAGCTGCCAGCAAAAGCAGGCTATCCATCAATTACTGTACCAGCTGGTTATACCCCGAAAGGGAAGCCGATGGGATTAACCTTCACTGGAGTAGCTTATAGTGAACCGAGTCTGATTGAAATGGCCTATAGCTACGAACAAGCAACAAAGCATCGTGTCCCGCCAGCTTTAGCATGGAAAGGGCTGAAATAAGATAAATAGAGAAAGGGATGCCATTAAACTCCGTCTATTCACTCTTTTGAGAATTCCTTATTAAAAATCAAAGTAGAAGAAACAGGTTTTCACTAAAAAGCTATATTAAACTAGCCTTCTTCATCTTATTCATTAGTTAAGCTCCATTCAGGCATAAGCTAACTGGCAGGATAATATATTAATAGAAAGGGTTATTGTTTACTAGCTATCTAAATAGTTTGTCCTAGATTGATTTACGTATATAAGCTATAATAAAAACAAAAAGAAAGCTCTTACATTTAAATCGTATAACCAAAAAGAAGAGAGAAAAAACGGCTGTTAGTAGAAGATGAGTACTAACAAACGGTTAACAAAATAAGAGGATTTCATGTTTTTAAGGAGGAAAAGCAATTGACTTTATCACGTGTACTAGTTGGTATTTTTAAAAGTTTTGAAGAAACAAAGGAACAGCCTAAGGTTCCTGAATTGAAGACTCGTTATTATAAAAAAAGCCGGGATCGCTTAATGGAAACGATTAAGAATGTAGTCGAAAGAAAACTGACAAATTGGGATCTGAAAAAAGTAGATATGGAGAGAGGAGAAATCGTACTCAGCAAAGGCTCAAGCTTAATGATTGTGACTGTTTACAAATTAGCAGGAATGCAATCAGCTGTGGATGTTTATTGCTCAAAGGAAGGGACTTTGGGTGATTTCGGCTCAAGCTATAAACATATTCAACATTTTTTTAAAGCACTTCATACAGAGATACAGCCAGAAAAAGGGTAAATGTCAATAATACTACATTCATTTGGAATGGAAGTGGATAAAAAGTGAAAATATTAATTACCGGGGCAAATCGAGGCTTGGGAATTCATCTAACTAAAACTGCTTTGAAAAGGGGACATACTGTGCTTGCAGGAGTTCGAACGGTTCAGGAAACTTCTCCTATTAATCTTTTGAAAGAACAATATCCAGATCAACTACATACATATTACCTTGATGTTACTCAGGAAGAATCAATTATCAAAGCGGCTGAACTTGCTGCCAAGGATGTTGGAGCCATTGATGGGATTATTAATAATGCAGGAGTGTTAACAGAACGAGGGAAAAAGATCGAAGAATTAGATTTCGAGCATGTCCAATTTACGATGGACGTCAATGTATTAGGACCAATGAGAGTAATGAAGCATTTTCTTCCGCTTATACATAAAGGCGAGGACAAAGCTATTATTAATATTTCTTCCGAAGCAGGAAGTATCCAAAACGCCTATGGAGGAGATTTCCCGTACGGTATTTCCAAAGCGGCACTGAATATGTTTAGTGTTCAATTATCAAGATATGTAAAAGAAAAGAATATTACGGTATATGCTATTCATCCTGGCTGGATCAAAACGGATATGGGTGGGGAAGATGCAACAGGCTATCCAGACGATTCGGCAAAGGGGATATTAGATATTTTAGAAGGAAAAATCGTCGGAACGAGTGAATTAGGTTTTATTGATTTTAGAGGACGGGAAATGAAAATCTAAGTAATATATAGATAGTATCAGAAATGGGCGGCACGATGCAAAGCTATTTCTGATTTTTTTTTATGTATGGAAACTCTTTTAAACGAAATGATAAAAGAAAAATCCCCACTTTTTGTAGATTCCCATTATAATAGAAATATTATTTATAATATTCTGTTGATTTGTTTTGGAAGGAGAATCTGATGAACAAGGAAAAAATCGTAACAATGCAGCTTTTAAATCAAAAACATATGGAAGAACTGCTTTCTCTAGCGACTATTGTCGGCTGGGATTATGATAAGCAAGAAATCCGCACTTTACTTGCTTCGGGGACGGTCTTTGGGCATGTTAATGATAAACATACGGTGGTATCCTGTGCCGCAATTATTCCATATGGAAGCAATTTGGCATCTATCGGTATGGTTATTGTTCATCCAGATTATCGTGGAATTGGTTTAGCCAAGGAGTTATTAGTTACATGTATGAATCAGGTTTCAAAAGATTCTGCCCTTATGTTAATTGCCACGCGAGAAGGAAGACCAGTTTATAAAAAATTGGGATTTAATGATTATAGTCATGTGACGAAACTACTTGGAGAAGGGCAGCAGTGCAGACAATCGCTAAATGGTTATACGATAAGCCCATATCAGTCAAAAGATTTTAAAGAAATGCTCAAATTGGACAAAGAGGCATTTGGCTGTGAGAGAGACCTGTTTCTAAAGAATAGATTTGAGCAGGCAAAAGAAGTAATAGTGATAAAGAAAAGTAATTTGATTGTTGGCTATGCTGCTGCTGTAAAAAAGCCTGCTAATCTAGTGATAGGTCCCGTTGTTGCTCAAAATGATGAACAGGCTATGCTTCTTATACAAACAATCATCTCTAACAATAGGGGGATGATAAGAATGGACCTAGTAGAAGGGAAAAAAGAGATAATAAAAGCACTCGTAGAATTAGATTTTCAAGAAAATGATTGTCCTCCGGTAATGGTTAAAAATAGCGAAGCGTTTCCTGAGAGAAATGGCAGTCTTTATGCGATTGCAGCCCAGTCTTATGGATAAAGGATTTAGATTTGCCAAATAAGAAAGAGGTTTTTGGATGAGTATAAAGTTAGAAGAATTATTAAAGCTCCCTTCCCTGCGTGAGGCAAAAGTAGTTGCAGGGAAAGAGGGACTAACAAAGCTAGTTTCCTCTATTTCGGTTTTAGAATATACGGATGTAGCTTCTCTGAAGGAAGATTTGTTTAATAATGATGAGTTTTATGGAAGTGAAATTGTTATTTCTGCCTTGATCATGATTAAAGATGATGTTGAGGCACAATGCAGAACAATTGAGCATTTGCATAAAGTAGGGGAAATTGGCTTAATCTTATATTATGTCGGTGTTTTTCTCCCGAAAATTGATGAGAAAGTTATCGAATTAGCAGATACACTCGGTTTTACATTAATTGTTATGCCTGAAAAGCAAATGTCTTTGCGTTATAGTGAAGTTATATATGAAGTCATTGAAGCGATTGTAAAGAATGAGATGGCTTCCCCTAGCTTTGTAAGTGAGATGGTTGAGCAAATATCTGGAGTACCACTTCCACAAAGAAATATGGACACTGTCTTAAAAATACTGGCTGACCGTACTCGTTCTTCTCTTGTATTAGCCAATAAAAATAACCAGGTCATCCATGCAGTCACATGGCCAAGAACAAGTACAATGAATATCTTTGAAACAGTTGAGCAATATAAAGAATTGTCTGTTGACCAAGTTTTGGTGAAAAGAAATGGCGACCAGCCTTTATATATATCAAAAAAAGTAATTGCCCAAGAAGGAATCCCTTTTTTAAATTTATATATTTTGAAGGAAAAGGATCCTTTAGTTCTTGATACAGCTGTTCAACTAGCAGAAGTCGTGCAAGTATTTATTAATTTATGGGGAAAACACTACGATGAAATAAGTACAGCAGAGCTAATGAAGGCGATTATGAACGATGAAAGTGTAAAGATGCGACGTCTGGCCAATATATTAAATATTGATGTAACAGCTATACATATGATGTGGATTATGGAAACGAACAATATGGAGGAAGAGCAACTGCTGAAGAAAGTGAAAGAATACGTCAGACAGAATTATCATGTTTCATTGGTTGATTTTTATAATGGTTTTCTTATTATCCTAGTAGATGATTCTATTATTCAAGAAGATCCCTTTCAGTCAGCAAATCGATTGTTAGCTTTGTTGGATGAAAAGGAACAGAACTTTACGATAACTATTTGTCAAAATATGAACAATACAACAGAGGTTCAGCAAGCATATACGAACTGTAATGAGTATTTACGGATAGCGAAAATTATTTATCCGTATAAAAAAATATTTACCCTGCAAGAAATGAATTTTTCTTTAGAGTGTTTTCAGATTATTAATAGCGGAGAATTGGCAATTGAGAAAATATTGCAGCCTATTTCGCCTATAAGAGAACATGGCAACCAAGCAGAAGAGCTCTTAAGTACACTTACGGTATATTTATTAGAAGGTAGTAATCGTTTTCAGGAAACAGCTGATATTCTTTACTTACATAAAAATACGATAAAATATCGAATTCAAAGGATAACCGAAATTCTCAAATATCCTGTTACGAAATCACCAGAAGTTTTTCAGTTATACAAAGCTGTCGCTGTTTATCGAATGTTAGCACAAATAAAAGAGCAATAGAAAAAAGAGCATTTTTGTTCAATTAAACAAAGAATGCTCTTTTTATTTTTCGGTTCAGCTAAATACATATAGTTTCGTTATCGATATAATAAGTTTTAATTACATAAAGGAGGCGTGAAAATGAGTGATAACAGAGACGGAAATCAGGAGGCACAATCATGGCAGAGTCTAGCTTTTCTATGGACGGGCTCGATGATTTGTATACCTAGTTTATTAATAGGCGGTACACTAGTTAGTGGTATGCCTTTATGGGAAGCTGTCCTTGTCGGGTTAATAGGGTATGGAATTATTGTTGTTTTAATGATCTTTCAAGGAATACAAAGCAGTGATATACACAAGCCGACCGTTAGTGTCGCTTCGCAAGTTTTTGGAGAACAAGGCTCAAAGAAAATAATTTCGATTATATTAGCTGTTGCATGTCTGGGCTGGTTCGGAATACAAGCAAATGTGTGTGGGGCAGCATTTTCCCAATTTTTAAGCGTATATGGGATTAACCTGCCAGTACCGCTTTCTTCCCTCATATGGGGCATCATTATGCTGTTATCAGCCATTTACGGGATCAAAATACTGAATATTCTAAATTACGTTGCAGTTCCCATTTTGCTTGCAGTCTGTGTCTATGCAGTTGCGGTTTCTTTAATGGGTGACGGTGTTGCACAAATAAAAAATTATATGCCGGCTGGATCCATGTCCTTTTTATCTGGACTTTCTATTACGATTGGTTCATTTGCGTTAGGTGCAGTTATTGCAGGGGATTATTCTCAATATGCGAAATCACGTAAAGATGTTGGCAAAGCTGCATTTATTGGGATATTGCCTTCTGGAGTCTTAATGATCACTGTTGGGGCTATATTGACCCTTACTGCTGGAACTGCTGATATTACAAGTGTATTTACAGAACTAGGACTACCTGTTTTGGGAATTATTGCTCTTATCTTAGCAACCTGGACTACGAATGCAGTAAATGCCTTTTCTGGTGGAATTGCCATTATCAATGTATTTAATATTTCAAAAGAAAAAGAACGGATAGCAGTTGCGATTGCAGGTGGTGTAGGCACACTTCTTGCTGTGGTTGGAATTTTAGATTATTTTGTTCCGATTATGTCCGTGCTTTCTGCCATGATTCCTCCTGTCGCAGGGGTAATGATTGCTTCTTATTGGGTTATTCAAAAAGGGGACAAATCAAAATGGGCTAGTAAAGAAGGAATAAATTTCTTAGGAGTAATCTCTTGGCTTGTTGGGGCAGCGATTGCAGGCATTCCTGTTATCTTCTCTTTTTTTCCAAGCTTACCACAGCTGCCAAATCAGCCATTGATTGGAATGGTTATTTCCTTTGTATGTTATCTAGTAGCCAGAAATATTATCGTTCAAAAACAAGTATCTATTAATCAATAATCACAACTGGAGGGAATCACATGCGATATTTAGATGAAGAAGCGATTGAAAATATAGCAGTTGGAGCAGCATTTCTAGGTACAGGGGGTGGAGGGGATCCTTACATAGGAAAAATGATGGCTCTTTCAGCGATAAAAGAAAATGGTCCCGTTCAACTTTTGTCACCCGAAGAAGTAGAAAATGATGATTTTTTTATCCCAGCGGCAATGATGGGGGCTCCATCTGTGTTGATAGAGAAATTTCCAAAAGGTGATGAATTCGTACGTGTATTTAAAAAACTAGGTCAATATTTAAATAAAGAAGTAAAGGGAACATTTCCCATGGAAGCAGGGGGAGTCAATTCCATGATTCCTATTGTAGTTGCTGCCCAGTTAGGATTGCCGCTCATTGATTGTGATGGAATGGGACGGGCATTTCCAGAACTACAAATGGTAACCTTCCATCTAAATGGCGTTTCTTCTACACCGATGGCTATAACAGATGAAAAAGGAAATATCGGTATTATGGAGACAATTGATAATAAATGGACAGAACGGATTGCTAGAGTAGCTACCGTTGAAATGGGTGCAAGTTCATTAGTTAGTATTTATCCATGTACAGGGGAGCAGTTGAAAAAATATAGTGTGAAAAATATTATTACCTTATCTGAAAAAATTGGACAAATTATCCGCTCCAATACAAAGGATGAATTAACCAAACTACACGAACTCTTAGATACTACTAGTGGATATCATTTGTTTGATGGGAAAATTATAGATGTTGAACGAAACACAATGGGAGGGTTTAATAGGGGCTGTGTAACATTAGATGGATTGGAGCAATTTACCGGAGAAGAAGTACAAGTATTTTTCCAAAATGAAAATTTAGTAGCCCAAAAAAATGGTAAACCATTAGCTATGACTCCTGACCTCATTTGTTTAGTAGATTTAGAAACATTAAATCCAGTTACGACAGAAGCGCTGAAATATGGAAAAAGAGTGAGGCTGCTGGCATTGCCTTCTGATCCCCAGTGGAGAACAGAGAAAGGGATTGAAACAGTAGGACCAAAGTATTTTGGTTACGATATTTCCTATACACCATTAGAGGATCTTGTGAGAAAGGAAGTGTGATAGATGTATAAAGTAGGAATTGATGTTGGGGGAACAAATACAGATGCTATTATACTTGATGAAGGTTTAAATTTAATCCATCAAGTAAAAATGCCTACAAGTGAAGATATCGAGTCAGGGATTGTCTCTTCCTTAAAAAGAGTATTAGAAGAAGCAGGGATTGATAGAAAAAAAGTAACCCATGCGATGTTAGGAACTACTCAGTGTACAAATGCTATTGTGGAAAGAAAAAAACTGGCTAAAGTAGGTGTGATTCGACTGGGGTATCCAGCAACGGCCTCTGTCCTTCCTTATACTGCTTGGCCAAAGGAAATGGTCTCTGCCTTAACGGGAGAGTATCGTTTAGCCGGAGGCGGGTATGAGTATGATGGACAAGTACTGTCTAGCTTTTCAGAGGAAGAAATACGCTCCATTTTAAAGGAATGGAAAGGAAAAGTAGAAGCGATAGCAGTTGTTGGTGTTTTTTCTTCCTTGAAAAACGATCAAGAACTTCGAGTAGCCGATTTAGTGGCAGAAGTGATGGGAGAAAAAACCCCAGTATCTTGTTCTTCCTTAATTGGTTCTGTTGGATTAATTGAAAGGGAAAATGCAACGATATTAAATAGTGCTCTATTTAAGGTTATTGCAGCAACAAGCAATGGCTTTGAAAATGCATTAAGAGAAGAAGGAATAACAGATGCGCAAGTATTTCTCTGCCAAAATGATGGAACATTGATGTCGATAGAGTATGCTCGAAAATTCCCCATTTTAACGATTGCATGTGGACCAACTAATAGTATTCGTGGGGCATCTTACTTAGCTGGGATTAAAGATGCGATGGTATTAGATGTAGGTGGAACGACATCGGATATTGGTGTCTTAACAGCCGGATTTCCGCGTGAGTCTGCGCTTGCAGTAGATGTGGGCGGAGTCCGAACAAATTTCCGTATGCCGGATATTGTATCCATTGGATTAGGCGGGGGAAGTATTGTCCGAAACGTGAATAATGAAGTAACGATTGGACCAGACAGCGTAGGTTACCGAATTACTGAAGAAGCACTTGTCTTCGGGGGGGAAACACTCACAACAACGGACATTGCAGTACGCTTAGGAGTTGCAGAGATAGGAAATCCAGAATTAGTGAAACATATTGATGAAGAATTCGCTCAACAAGCATACGCGAAAATAGCAGCAATGACGGAAGAAGCAATTGATAAAATGAAAACAAGTAATAATGATGCCACGGTTGTTTTAGTAGGAGGCGGCAGCATCATTATCCCAAGACAGTTAAAAGGGGTGGAAGAGATCATTCATAATGAGAATGGTGCGGTTGCCAATGCAATAGGCGCATCCATTTCGCAAATCAGCGGACAATATGAGCAAATATATATCTATTCACAAACTCCTCGTGATGAGGCGCGAAAAGATGCGGAAGAAAGAGCGAAACAGCAAGCAATATTAGCAGGTGCAAAAGTGGAAACAATTGAACTTGTAGAAATAGAAGAAATTCCGTTAGCATATCATCCAGGAAATGCGACAAGACTAAGAGTAAAGGTAGTAGGAGAACTAACGTAAAGCTAGCTGATTAAAACAATTGGACACTCAGAATAAAGAAAGAGAAAATGATTGCCTCATTTTCTCTTTCTATTTATATGTGCCATGATATCAGATTTTAAATAGATTCTTTCTTTATTGCCAACATTAAGCGGTTCTAGAATCCCCTTTTTTACACAGTCATGGATATATTGCCGTGTACACCCTAATAACTCGGTAACCTGAGAGGTAGAAACTAATTCTTCTTCTAAAAACTTTCTAAACTCCATATCATTTTTAAATTGAATCATAAAAATCGTCCCAATCTTTATAGTATATTATCGAGTAATTATTCAATACCCAAAATTTTAACTAACTAATCATTTCGATTAAATGAAGATATAGTAATAATCATAAAAAATGGTCTGATTTTTTTAGAGATTCATTTTCTATTTATCCTAACGAATAAAAGCATATATTTTCCAAAAAGAAATAGATATAATGAGAAGGAGAATTTTTAAATTAAGTATGGTAAAAAGTGGAGGGGAATATGTTCAAAAATAAGTTGGGCAAGGTAAGATCTGGATGGATTATTTTGTTGGCCTTATTGGCTACTACGATAGCACAATTGCTGCTATCAGCGCCAGGTATGATTATTGCTATCATAATTGAATCACAAATTCACCCTAATCTTTCTGATGAGATGATTGATCAAGTATTAGACGGTTCACCGCTCTCGCTTTTGGCACAGGGGTTAGGATTAATTGGCGGTATTGCAGTATTATGTCTTTTATGGAAGTTTGTTAATAAGAAGAGAATTTCAGAAATGGGATTTAAAAGGCTTTCTCCAGATTTTATTATTGGGTTAGGACTTGGCGCATTGTCTATCGTCATTATCTTTTTTATTCTATTATTCACCCAAAATATAGAGATGGCTAATTCACTTGGTTCACCGGATTTTTCAACCTATACCATTTTGTATCTACTGTTTTTTATTTTAGTCGGTTTTTCTGAAGAATTGACCTTCAGAGGTTATATTATGTCTACACTTACCGATAATGGAAATTCAAAATTGGTAGTATATATCGTTTCATCATTAATTTTTGGGATAGCTCATTTATTAAATCCAAATGTAGCGGCTCTTGGAATTATCAATATTTTTCTTGTAGGACTTTTATTTGCTTATATGTATGATAAGACGAAAAGCCTATGGATGCCAATTGGTTATCATATAACGTGGAATTATTTCCAAGGAAATGTGTTTGGTTTTCCAGTTAGTGGTACCACTCCCTACGGGCTATACGGAATAGATGTTTCTGTGGGAAATGATTGGCTAACAGGTGGTTCTTTTGGGTTAGAAGGTGGTTTTCTAGCAACAATTATGATCATTATTGGGTTTATTGTTACCAAACTATTTACTATGAAAAGATAATTTTAATATACTTTGTCTAGATTTTAATCAATATTGTCATAGAATAATAGAGGAATATGCGTTATAATAAATCGAGCTGCATAATAGCATAATAAAATCCGTTTCGACGGTGGAGGTTCTAGCTACCCTCTTTAAAAAACTAAGAAAAAACAGTACTACTTTCTTAGTAGTGCTGTTTTTTCTATATGAAGGAGATTTGCGAAATGAAAAACGAAAAAGCGGTTGTTGTATTTAGTGGGGGTCAAGATAGCACTACTTGTTTATTTTGGGCTATAAAAAATTTTAAAGAAGTAGTAGCTGTAACGTTTGACTATAATCAAAGACATATTACAGAGATTGAATGTGCACAGAAAATCACCGAAGAGCTTGGCATTAAACACCATATTCTTGATATGTCTCTGCTAAATCAGCTGGCGCCAAATGCCTTAACAAGAGACGATATTGCAGTCGAAGATGGCAAGGAAGGAGAGCTGCCTTCCACATTTGTTCCAGGACGAAATTTATTGTTTATGTCGTTTGCTGGTGTATTAGCAAGTCAAATACAAGCAAAACATATTGTAACAGGTGTGTGTGAGACAGATTTTAGCGGCTATCCAGACTGTCGCGATATCTTTGTTAAATCATTGAATGTAACGTTAAATCTTTCCATGGATAACCAATTTGTCATTCATACTCCACTTATGTGGTTAAATAAGGAAGAAACATGGGGCCTTGCGGATGAGTTAGGTGCCTTTGACTTTGTTCGTGAAAAAACATTAACATGCTACAACGGAATTGTGGCAGATGGCTGTGGAGAATGTCCTGCTTGTAAGCTGCGTAAAAAGGGATTAAATGATTATCTCGCTGTTCGAAAGGGGTTATTAGAGAATGCATGACTTTCGAATTGTAGATAGACTGCAAAAATTTGGGGAAGATATTTCCTCTAAACAATTAAAATATCATTGCAAACGTGTTATGGTTAGTAAAGAGTTTACCTTTGATGCAGCACATCACCTGCATGCTTATGAAGGAAAATGTATGAATCTTCATGGACATACATACAAGGTAGTTTTCGGAATTAGTGGATATTTAGATAACCGAGGATTAATGATAGACTTTGGTGACATTAAAAAAATATGGAAAACCGAGATTGAAATTTACTTAGATCATCGCTACTTGAATGAAACTCTTCCACCAATGAATACAACAGCAGAGAATATAGTATATTGGATCTTTGAAAAAATGGAAGAGGCTTTGAATAAAGATGAGATAACGCAAGCAGATAATGGGGCGAGAGTAGAATTTGTTCGTCTCTATGAAACTCCTACTAGTTATGCAGAAATGAGAAGGGAGTGGATGGAGAGTGAGTAAAGTACCTGTCATGGAGATTTTTGGACCAACGATACAAGGAGAAGGAATGGTCATTGGCCAAAAAACGATGTTTGTCAGAACAGCTGGCTGTGATTATTCCTGCGCTTGGTGTGATTCTGCCTTTACTTGGGATGGCAGCGGAAAAGAGCTGATTAAGCAAATGCAAGCAGAGGAAATATGGGAGGAACTAGTTCGACTAGGTGGAGACGGATTTTCTTTTGTCACCCTTTCAGGAGGAAATCCGGCCCTCTTGAAAAATCTTTCCTTTCTGGTAAATTTATTAAAGGAAAAGGAAATAAAGATTGGGCTTGAGACACAAGGGAGCAAATGGCAAGATTGGTTTATAGATATTGATGAACTTACTATTTCTCCTAAGCCGCCAAGTTCTAAAATGAATACGGATTTTGACATGTTGGATTCGATTGTGCAAAGATTAAGAGATGCTAATCGAAGTACTCATATTAGCTTAAAAGTTGTTGTATTTTCTGATGAAGATTACAACTATGCCAAAAAAGTGCATTTGCGTTATCCTGATATTCCTTTTTTCTTACAAGTTGGGAATGAAGATAATAAAACGACTGATGATACTAAATTAGTCGAACATTTATTGGCGAAGTATGAGTGGTTGATTGATAAAACCATGCTTGATCATCAATTCAAAAATGTGAAGGTACTTCCACAGCTACATACGTATATTTGGGGAAATAAGCGTGGAGTGTAGATAGTCGGGAAGGATTTTAGGAGGATTTTAGAATGAGTAAAATTAATACTCCTCAAATAGAGGAGGCTATTCGCTTACTATTAGAAGCAGTTGGAGAAGATCCAAATAGAGAAGGATTATTGGATACTCCAAAACGGGTAGCGAAAATGTATGAAGAGGTTTTTTCTGGTCTTACCATCGATCCAAAAGAGTATTTTGAAACGATTTTTCATGAAGACCATGAAGAATTGGTATTAGTAAAGGATATTCCTTTTTACTCCATGTGCGAGCATCACTTAGTCCCTTTTTACGGGAAAGCACATGTTGCCTATATCCCGAAAGGCGGAAGAGTGGCTGGGTTAAGTAAGCTTGCTCGAGCAATAGAGGCAGTTTCAAAACGCCCTCAGCTTCAGGAACGAATAACGTCTACTGTGGCAGATACAATGATGGAAACACTTGAGCCTCATGGAGTAATGGTCGTGGTAGAGGCAGAGCATATGTGTATGACCATGCGTGGAGTGAAAAAGCCTGGTGCTAAAACAGTTACATCAGCTGTACGAGGTGTATTTCAGACTGACAGTGATAAGCGCACAGAAGTTTTTGCGATGATTAAATAAGATAATAAAAAAGCAAAGCACCTTAGAAGGAGCTTTGCTTTTTAATTATGCCATATTCTCACTAGTATCTATTTCATTCGACTGATACTGTTTTGTATCTAATTCACCAAGTGTTTTACTTGTTACAACACCTGACACCATTGATCCACTTACATTTAGAGCAGTACGACCCATATCAATTAATGGTTCAACAGAAATTAATACACCAGCCAAGGCTACTGGTAAGTTTAAAGTAGAAAGAACGATCAATGTTGCAAATGTTGCTCCTCCGCCCACTCCAGCAACCCCAAAAGAACTGATCATAACGACAATAATTAATGTCGCGATGAAAGATGGGGATAAAGGATTGATTCCTTGTGTTGGTGCAATCATGACTGCAAGCATTGCAGGGTAGATACCAGCACAACCATTTTGGCCAATCGAAACTCCGAAGGATGCAGAGAAGTTAGCAATAGATTCCGGTACACCTAATTTATTCCTCTGTGCTTCAATATTTAAAGGCATTGTTCCTGCACTTGTACGTGATGTGAATGCAAAAGTAAGTACAGGCCAAACTTTTTTCACATATTGTTTTGGGCTAAGTCCCATAATCGCAAGAATAATTAAATGAATAATAAACATTGCTATTAAGGCAACATAGGACGCAATAACAAATTTTCCTAGTTTCACAATTGCATCAAGGTTA
Organism: Niallia sp. M35; assembly: GCF_050971705.1. NCBI lineage: Bacteria > Bacillati > Bacillota > Bacilli > Caryophanales > Bacillaceae > Niallia > Niallia sp. M35. Next base: position 11,705 of record NZ_JBPCEP010000031.1, on the reverse strand, counting down.
CTTCCTGCAACTGTCTTTGCCATAAGCGCAAGTATTCCATATGGAGTTAATCGCAGTACTAATGTTACAATTCGCATCACTATTGTATGTAATGATTCAACGATTTTTTGGAAGAAAGCTGCTTGCTCTGGATTTTTTCTTCTAATCCCTAGGAATGCAACGCCAACAAATGCCGCAAAAATTACTACCGCAATAGTAGAAGTTGGTCTTGCACCAGTTAAATCTTGAAATGGATTAGCTGGTAAAAAGCTAAGAATTTTCTGTGGTACAGTTGTGCTTTGGACTTCCCCCAAAGATTCTTCTAATTGCTGTCCGCGAAGAACTTCAGCATCTCCAGCGTTTACATCAATTGCTTTTAAGTCAAAACCTGCAGCAGATGCGATCCCGATTCCTGCAGCTATAGCTGTTGTTAGTAATAATGTTCCGATTACGAGACCACTAATTTTCCCAAGGTTAGCTGATTTTTCTAATTTCGTGAAGGCCGCCACAATGGAAATAAAGACTAGTGGCATAACGATCATTTGTAACAGTTTTACATATCCGTTTCCAACTAATCCGAACCAATCATTTGTAACCGTGATTACTTCTGAAGTCGGTTCAAAAAATAACTGTAAGATTGCCCCAAATAATACACCTAGTCCTAAAGCGGTAAACACGCGTTTAGAGAAGGATATATGTTTCTTTTGCATATAGAATAGAACACTAAGCAAAATAAGTAATATAATAATGTTTAAAATAGCATAAAAATTCAATGCTATGTCCTCCTTTTATTGTAATTCCTATAGGTTAAATAGGGATTGCATAATTTCTTTAAAAGACTAACACTAATTGCCTCATTTGTAAATATAATTTTCAAAAAATAAAGAGGTTTTTATGAAGTGAACAGTACTATTCTGTTAAAATAATAGAAAATAGTTTTTTGGGGGGATAGGATGTTTGTACTCGATTACCAATCTCCAATTGGAGTAATAGAAATAACTGGAACAGAAAAGGCAATTTATTCGATCTTATTTTCAGAGAAAGAGTCACCAGAAAACCAGATAGATGATCAGACGCCTCAGGTTTTAATGACATGTTATAAACAGCTTGATGCTTACTTTAATGGAAATAGTCAAGATTTTTCTTTTCCTATTGAAATGGATGGGACTCCATTTCAAAGGCAAGTATGGAATGCTTTAACTAGTATTCCCTATGCAGCAACGGGATCGTATAAGGATATTGCAAATAGCATCGGTAACGAAAAGGCAGTTCGTGCGGTGGGAAGTGCAAATGGCAGGAATAAACTATGCATTGTCATTCCATGTCATCGAATAATAGGAGCGAATGGAATGCTGACTGGCTATGCGGGTGGTTTATGGAGAAAGGAATGGCTGCTTAGTCATGAGCAGAAATGGAAAACTATCACTATATAATAGGACAAAGACAAAACTCCATCGATGGTACTTTCCCTTTAGCTATGGGTTAGTTGTGCAGGTTAATGAAAAGTATCCGATTCTTATTGAATCGGATACTTTTCTGCTTCTCATTTAGAACTAATAAAGCTCTATTGAAGTACCAGCTCCACCTACGCTGTGTACAGTGATAACCACTAATGTTATCCAACCTATTTTTTATTATAAATGAAAACGATTTCAAAATCAAATATTGTGAAGTGGTGAACTATTTTCAGAATATTATTTCTTTTTTTAGTAAGATGTTTTTTTGTTCGTTAAATATAGATGTTAATGGAAGAGAATAATTTTCTGTTTTCTGTAAAACTTATAAAAAAGGAGTGATTTGGATGAACGAACAAAACGGAGCGAATATCCCTGATTTTGGCCAAATAAATGATCACATGATGAATGCTGATTCAGATAAGACGAGTGTATCGATTAAGACAAGTTTAGATCCTAAAAATGTGCTAGAAGATAATCCTTATTTTGATAAAACAAAAACATATAGTAAAGAAGAGTTGGAAAAATTCAAGAAATTTTTTGGAGGATAAGTAGCAAAATTCCACCTAAAAATTCATAATGATAGTGTCATACTCCTTGGCAGCTGATGAAAAACATGTTCATACATATTAACAGCTGGAAAGGAGTAATTTTTATTCTTAGTCTATCAAGCATATTTAGAGCTTCTTTACTTGCATTTTTATATAGAAAATGATTAAATGTATATACTTGTTTTTATACTATATGGTATAAAAAATTTTTATACAGAGTGATTTGTTTTTTCTCATAACTATGGACCATAAAATTAATCGTATATATATAGTGTTTGTAAAATTGAAGGGAGGAAGTAGCAAATGGGGATTGTGGTTGTAGAAATTTGTGATGGAAGTTTGATCACTTCAATAAATTTAGAAGAAATACTAGAATCTAAATATCCAGAAGTAGCCGTGATTGAAAGCAGCTGTCTTTCCTTTTGTGGAATGTGTGCAAAACGTCCTTATGCAATTGTAAACGGAAAAAGAATTTTTGCAAAAACTACTGAGGAATGTCTTGAATTAATAATGAAACAAATTGAAGCAGAATTAGCTGTATTTGCTTAATAGAAGAAATAATAGAAAAGGGAAGTCTTAAGAATTAATTTCTTGATGACTTCCCTTTTCTATTATTGTAAGTCTTTTCTAAGAAAAGTCTTTATACCACTACTAACGAGGAATCATGCTGGGAAACAAACTTTACGACAAACTTACAGTGATTGTCTCCTTCTGTTCGGCAGTATGTTCTCGTTACATCCTCTGCATGGAGAACTTTTTTGAGCATTTCTGTCTCACATTTACAGGCTATTTTAAACTCCTTTGCTACCTCGAGGATAGGACAATTATATTCTGTTATTTCAAAAGTATGGTCGTCCACTTTTGTTAAATCAGCCATATATCCTTTTTCATTTTGAATAGTAATCATTTCTTGCATTTTTTCAGCAGGATCTTTGTCATCCATACGTGAAATATACTCTTTTGTTAGACGTTCTTCTCGTTTGTTGAATAATTGCTGAACCGAATCTTTTCCATACAGTTCTTTAACGTCGTGTAATAAATCGATGCTGATTCCTTCATAACTCTTTGGAAAAAACTGTTCTGCTTTTTCCGCCAAAGTAAAGCTTTGAATAGGTCGGCCCATTGGCTGTTTGATAAATTCGGATTGGATTAAACTATCTTTTTCTAATATTGTTAAGTGCTTTCGCACAGCCATATGTGTTATTTGCAGACGATCGGTAAAATCGTTTACCGTTAAGGAACCCTCTTTCTTAAGAAGATACAGAATTTTATCTTTTGTCGTTTTTTGTGTTGGAACCATTTTAAACCTCCATTCTATTTCATTGGAGAAAAAAATCAAAAAGATTTTTAAAGGTATAGAAATTAATTATACCAGAAAGTATAAAATGTTGAAAGTAGTTACCTGTACAAGAGTCAGTGCATAAGATTAGGTTAGTTAGTAAAAAAACATCCACCAATTTAGGCCAAAGTAATTGATTTTTTTTTATAGATGGTTTATTGTTTAAATATACTTTTTAAACTAATAAGTATAAAAAATAAAAAAATGGAGGAAACACAAATGACTACATATTCATTACCAGCTTTATCATACGAATTTAATGCTTTAGAACCACATATTGATCAGAAAACGATGGAAATTCATTATGGAAAACATCATCAAACATACGTTAGTAATTTAAATGCTGCACTGGAAGGACAGGATGGATTACAAGCAAAATCTTTAGAAGAGTTATTAAGCAATCTGGATGAAGTTCCAGAACAAATCAGAACTGCTGTAAGAAACAATGGTGGTGGGCACTTAAACCATTCCTTATTTTGGGAAGTAATTGCCCCAGCTTCGGGTGCTAATACTCCTTCTGGTGAATTAGCAGAAGCAATGAATAAAGCTTTTGGAAGCTTTGATGAATTCAAGCAGCAATTTACTGCTGCTGCTACTACTCGATTTGGATCTGGTTGGGCTTGGCTGGTTGTTGATAAAGAAGGCAACTTAAAAGTAACAAGCACGCCAAATCAAGATAATCCAATTATGGATGGCGAACGTGCTATTTTAGGATTGGATGTATGGGAGCATGCTTACTATTTAAATTACCAAAACAGAAGACCTGAATACATTTCCAATTTCTTCTCTATTGTTAATTGGAGTGTAGTAGCTGATAAATTTGCTAATAATAACTAATCAGATAGATGAAGATAAGATGTTTCCTGCTTATCTTTAAGCTTGGAGGAAAATATGAAGCTTGTAGGAGTTTCCGGATCGTTAGTTGGTTCTAAAACAGCTAAGGCGGTTAATGAGGTTTTAGTTGCTGCCAAGGCACTTGATCCAACTATTCAAGTGGAATTAATTGATTTAAGAGAATATGAGATCGAATTTGTGAATGGAGTGCCATTAAGTTATTATAATGATGATACGATTAAAGTGGTCAATACTATTTTGAGTGCAGATGCTCTTGTGATTGGAACACCAGTATATCAAGCTTCCATTTCAGGTGTATTAAAAAATCTCTTTGATCATCTACCGGTCGATGCATTTAAATCAAAAGTAACAGGAATGGTTATCACGGGTGGTACAGATAAACATTTTCTTGTGATGGAATATCAATTAAAACCAATTCTTACGTATTTTAAAGCACTGGTTACCGTGCAAAATGTATTTGTTCATAACGATTATTTCGATGAAGTGAATGAAATTACAGACAATGATGCCAAAGAGCGAATGATTAAATTGGCTGAGGAAATTATTTATTTGCTGCGGTAGTTATCATTTAGAAATGTTCTAAAAAGGCAGATTCTGCGAAGTTAGCAGGTCTGTCTTTTTTTATATTTAAAGAGCGTACTGCTTCTCAAAAATTCAAGTTGAAAGGAAAAATCGTTTCTTTCTGATTTTTAAATATAGTTAGTTGTTAATAATGGTGTAATGAAAGGGAAAGGTTAATATAAATATTAACTTTGTTTAGGTGATTTACTAAGTGATAAATAAGATTAACATATTCATTAACTTAATGCATATAAAATATATTAAGATTTATATGAAAGTTATTGACAACGCTTACAGATGATTGTATAAATAACTTATGAGATATTTTATAAAAAGGTTGTTTTTAAAAATGTTGTTCTCTTTTTTGGGGGATTCAACACAACTTGAGACTATCAGTAAATAAACAACAAACTTTGTAAAAATCGCCTTTTGCTATTAAGTTGTATTATAGTGTCATGTAAAAAGGGAGGGGAGGAATGACAAAACAAATAAACTGTCGATATGTTGGTGAAAAGGAAAGTAATTTTGAATTAAATGCTACATAAAGAGAACAAAGTAAGTCTACGCTTAAAGTGATAGAAATGCAGATTAGTATTATCCTTTTTGTTTTATAAAAGAAATTAAAAATAGGGGAGAATATAAAATGAAAAAAGTAAAAATATTACTTTCAAGTTTTGTGATTTTCAGTATGTTGCTTTTAGGTGCATGTTCAAGTAGCAGTAGCAGTAATGCGGATGGGAAGAAAGAAATAACGTTTATGTTTAGAGGAGGACCAGATGAGAAAACGGCTTATACTGAAGCGATTAAAAAGTTTGAAGAATCGCATGAGGACGTGAAGGTGAAAATCATTAATACAGATGCTGATCAATATGCTACTAAATTATCTGCTGCTGTTTCCGGTGGGAATGTACCCGATGTTTTTTATCTTGATTCTGGAAGTATCGCAAATTATGTTGATAATGGCATCATTAAAGATATTACAGAAGAAGTTGAAAATGCAGATTTTGATTTAGATAGTATTTGGAAATTTGGTGTAGACATCTATCGCTATGATGGAAAAACGCCTGGTCAGGGTGCGCTTTATGGATTACCAAAAGATATCGGTCCATTTGCGCTAGGTTATAACAAAGACATGTTTGAAGAAGCCGGAATTCCGTTGCCAGATAAAGATAAAGCCTATACTTGGGATGAATTCTTGAAAATTAGTCAAGAATTAACAAAAGATACAAATGGTGATGGCGAAGTTGATCAATGGGCAAGCGGTTTTAATGCCACATGGACTCTGCAATCATTTGCTTATAGTAATGGGGCGTCCTTTTTAAATGATGCTGGAGATACTGTAACAGTTGACACACCAGAATTTGCAAGTTCTTTGCAGTTCCTTGCCGATTTAACTAATAAATATAATACAACACCAAATGCTTCACAAGCAGAAACATTGGACACATACCAAAGATGGATGAATGGCGAATTGGCTTTCTTCCCAGTAGGTCCATGGGATATGAGTACATATGCCAAACTAGATTTTGAATATGATCTCATGCCATGGCCATCTGGTACAACAGGAAAATCAGTCGCATATGTTGGTTCTCTAGGATTAGTAGTTTCAGAGACTACAAAATATCCTGATTTAGCGACTGAATTGGCCATTTACTTGTCTGCAGATGAAAATGCACAACAAACATTATTAGATGCTAAAGTGCAAATTCCGAATTTAATTGATATGGCTGAAGAATGGGCTAACGATACAGAAACGGTTCCAAATAACAAGAAAGAATTTTTAGATATTGTTCGAGATTATGGTGTTCCGTACCCAACTTTCGCTACCTATAACTCTCAATGGTTAGATGAATTCTGGTCGAATATTACTCCTGTGATGCAAGGAAAACAGACTGCAGCTGATTTCGTAAAAGAAATACAGCCTAAAATGCAAAAACTTTTGGATGAAGCCAACGAACAAGCGAAAATGTCTAAATAACTAGGATGTCTTATTACTAAGAGTAACCTCACGAACTTCAAGTGGAACTTCTTGTGAGGTTCTCTGCTTTTAAGACATCACCAATCGTTAAAGAGGTGATAATATGTCCAGTGTGATAGCTACAAATAGTGAAAAAAATAAAAATCCGAAAATAAAACCAAAAAGAAAAACTAGTAACTTATATAAGCAAGAACATAGAGTTGCACTGATGTTTGTGGCTGCTCCAATTATTGGGTTCCTATTATTCTCTGTTTATCCATTTGCTTATTCTGTATATGCATCTTTTACAGATTGGAATGGCTTGAATAGGATGAACTTTGTCGGCTTGGATAACTTTATTAAACTATTTAAAGATGAATATTTCTATCAAACTCTCTATAATACAGTTTTTTATATGATAGGAATTCCCATTGGATTAGGATTGGCATTGCTGCTCGCAATGGCTTTGAGCAGGGGGCTGAAAGGGACTACTGTTTTTAGAACGATCTACTATATTCCTGTTATCTCTTCTCTGGCGGCGATATCCATCATGTGGGCATGGGCTTATAATGGAGATTTTGGATTGATTAATCAATTTTTAGATTTATTTGGCATTAAGGGCCCGAACTGGTTAGAAAATACTGCAACTGTTAAACCTGCAATTATCCTGATGGCAGTATGGAAAGGGTTAGGTTATTCGATGCTGCTTTATTTAGCTGCAATTCAAAGTGTTTCTAAAACCTATTATGAAGCGGCTGATCTAGATGGTGCAAATTCTTTCCAAAAATTTAAAAGTATCACATGGCCAATGGTTAAACCGGTAACGTTTTTCTTAGTTATTACAAACATAATTGGCGGATTCCAAATCTTTACTGAAATTAACATTATGACCCCGACTGGTGGTCCATCTTATAGTGCAGCGTCTATTGTTTGGTACGTATGGCAAAAAGCATTCAAATATTATCAAATGGGATATGGTTCAGCAATGTCACTTATTCTATTTATCTTTATCTTTATCGTAACTGTTATTCAATTTTATTTTAATAGAAAATCAGATTATAGTTTGGATTAAGGGGGTGCATAGCATGAAAAAGCATAAGAAAATAACGGATATATTCATTTATTTCATTCTCACAATTGGTTCCGTGTTTATGATTGGACCATTATTATGGATGATTACCACTTCATTAAAAGACAAGACTGGTGTATTTGCCTTGCCGCCACAATGGATACCAGATCCCTTTCAGTTTGATGCATATACTAAATTATTTCAGCTTGATACTTTGGGATACGGACTTAAAAATACCATAATTGTCTCTTTAACCGTAACTATTATTGGTACCATAACCTCTAGTATGGCTGCTTTTGCTTTTGCAAAACTCAGAATGCCTTTTAAAAATACATTATTCTTGATTTTATTAGCTTCAATTATGATTCCTTATCCGATTATTATGATTCCCCAATTCGTAATGTTTTCTAAAATGGGTTGGGTAGATACATTATTACCGTTAATTGTGCCAGGTTTATTTGGAAATATTACGATGATTTTCTTCCTTCGTCAATATCTAACAAATGTGCCTTATTCTTTAATTGAAGCAGCAAAGGTAGACGGAGCAGGTTACCTTCAAATTTTCTTTAAATTGATTTTCCCTGTTATTCGCCCAGCGGTAGCGGCACAATTTATTCTTTGGTTCATGGGTGTGTGGAATGACTATTTAGCACCACTAATCTATTTAAATAGTCCAGAGAAACAAACATTACAAGTAGTTATTGCAAACTTAAAAGCAACTTACGCTATTCAAACGGATTATCCATTGATTATGGCAGGTTCTGTTGTTTCCTTACTTCCAGTATTAATCGTATTCTTGATATTTCAAAAACAGATTATTGAATCAGTTGCCTTATCAGGTGTGAAAGGATAACCAGGAGGATCAAGCTATGAAAATGAAAGAAGAAACAAGAAAAGGATTAGAATTGATTGAATCATACGGCTGGGGAACATTGGGTACGCATGACCCTACGATTATCAAAGAAGATGATTTCTACTATATGTTTTCAACAGATACATATATCGATAATGCGCCAACTGAGGGGGCACAAATTAGAAAATCAAAGGATTTAATTCACTGGGATTATATTGGAACTGCATTGAAGGCTGTTCCTCAAGAGGCTAAAGAGTGGTCCAAGGCATTAGGCTTATGGGCCCCTGAAGTTATTAACTATAAAGGTCAATATTATATGTATTATTCCGCTTCCACTTTTGGAAGTACGATTTCTTGTATTGGATTGGCTACTGCTGATCATTTAAAAGGACCTTGGTGTGATCAAGGGATTGTGCTTCAAACAAATCCAGAAATTGCAACACATAATGCCATAGATGCAAATGTAGTAAGGGATAAATATGGTAAGTACTGGCTTTGTTATGGATCCTTCTTTGGAGGCATTTACCTTGTCGGACTAAATATGGAAACAGGGATGCCGGTTGCTGAGGATGGTTATGGAACATTGCTTGCGATAAGACCAAAAGAAGTAGAAGGTGCGATAGAAGGCGCTTTTATTATCTACAATTCGGCATTTGATTATTATTATTTGTTTACTTCTTATGATAGTTTACATGATAGTTACAATATTCGTGTAGCGAGATCGAAAGAAATAACCGGTCCTTATGTGGATGTAAACGGTAAAAATATGATAGATACAGAGGATGAACCACATAATATTGGTGTTAAGTTAGTGGGAAGCTATCAGTTTGAAGATGATATTGCTTGGATTGGACCAGGTCACAATTCCATTTTTACCGAAATGAATAAACAATTTATGGTTCATCATGTTCGTTTAGAGGAATTTTCTCCCTATCATTATGGATTTATACGAGAAATGTTTTGGCTAAAGAGCGGCTGGCCGGTTGTATCGCCAGAATACTACTATCATACTGAACCACCTAATTATTCCGTTCAGGATCTATTGGGTGATTGGGAATATATTTCTTTTGATGAAGACAGAAGAGTTAAGCATAGTAAAAGGTTTTCTTTAAAAGAGAATAGTCTAACTGAGATTGATTCATTAGGTAATAATCAGTTTGCCTTTGCGGATAGAAATTTTGAGTTTGTTATTTTTCCAGTTAAAGATTGGAGAAACAATGTAGAGACAATAGCCTTCTCCGGTTTAACAAAATCAGGAAATGCTATATTTGGAAAGAGGGTGTAATCTATGGTGTGGTCAAACAAAGTGATGATCGTTCTTGATAGGCTGTTAAGTGTCATCATTCTTAATCTGCTTTGGATTATGGGGAGCATAATTGGGTTTGGAATTTTCGGGATTTTTCCAGCAACCTATGCCCTTAATGTCCTAATTAGAAGAGAGGAGTTTTCTAATGATTTTCCATCATTTAGTAGGCTTGCGAAGGAATACTTTTCTGCATATAAGCAGAACTTTCTAAAAATGAATGGTGTTGGAATTATTTATTTCCTTGTATTATATGTGCTTTGGATCGATTTGCAGCTGGTACGAGGAATGACAGTTGGGGCTGCTATTTTCTATTATCCAGTTCTATTCTTCATTATATATGTTTTGGCTGCTCTTCTTTATACATTTCCCATTGCCATTTATACCCATGGTACGTTCAAGGAGAAAGCGAAATTAGTATTGAGTTTACCGTTATTACTACCTTTACATACAGTATTTAGTTTACTCTTTTTTTTAGTACTTTTAGCAGTAGCTTATAAGTTTAGTATTATAATCCCGCTATTTTTAATTAGTACCTATTTTTTATGTATAGATAAGTTCATAGCAGGAGATTTAGTCAAAAAAGGAATAATAAGAGATTTTGAATAGATAAAATGCTGAAGGAATTTTTATTAGATGGAAATCATACAACGACAGATTAAAAATGATAACTTATGCAGTTTTTAAATTTCTCAATCAAATAAGTTCTAAGATAATCATAACGATGGCTATTTGGATAATTTGATGGGAGAGACAATCTTTATAATCTGAAATGTAATGGATAAAAAGGAGAGAGTAAGATGACGAATGTCAAGACAGTTCATTATAACAACCCAATAGTTTTACAAAGAGCAGATCCTTGGGTATATAAACATACAGATGGATACTATTATTTTACTGGTTCTGTTCCTGGCTATCAGAAAATAGAAGTCCGCAGAGCTAGAACATTAAATGGGCTGAAAAATGGTGAAAGTGCATTTGTTTGGCATGCTCATTCAACAGGCCCATTAAGCTCTCTAATTTGGGCACCGGAAATTCATTATATCCATGGAAAATGGTATATCTACTTTGCCGCTGCAGAGTATGATTACCCTAAAAATGGGATTTTTCAGCATCGGATGTTTGTACTTGAATGTGCTGATGAAGACCCTTTAACTGGAAGATGGATTGAAAAGGGTCAAGTGAAAACGGCTCAAGAAAGTTTTAGTTTAGATGCAACGGTGTTTGAATTACACGACAAGCTTTATTATGTGTGGGCGCAAAAGGAGCCAGCTATTCCAGGGAATTCTAATCTATATCTATCTGAAATGGAAAACCCTTGGACTTTAAAAGGGAAGCAGTTATTATTATCTGTTCCTGAATACGCTTGGGAGAAAATTGGATTTTTAGTGAATGAAGGTCCAGCAGTATTGATTAGAAATGGAAAAGTCATCATAACCTATTCAGCTAGTGCAACTGATGAAAATTATTGCATGGGAATGCTTTGGGCAGATATAAATTCCGATTTATTAGATGGATATTCTTGGACTAAATTAGATAAGCCAGTTTTTAGCAGCGCTCCAGAGAATCAACAATATGGTCCAGGACATAATAGCTTTACTATTAGTGAAGATGGAAGGGAAGATGTTCTGATCTATCATGCAAGACCATATACAGAAATAGAGGGAGATCCTTTGAATAATCCAGATCGCCACGCGAGAGCACAAGTATTTACTTGGGATGAGAATGGGCTGCCAGTGTTTGGTAAGCCAAGTAAGGATTAGGAAATATAATAAAAGTTTAAA
>NZ_JBPCEP010000030.1:0-30511 GCF_050971705.1 Niallia sp. M35 | reverse complement strand
ACACCCCCCACTTCTTTATATATATTATTGTTTTGTTAACCAGCTATTTATTGTTTGAACAACATTTTTACTAGAATTACCAATTGAATACGTATTCCACTCTTGATGGAAATTTGCTATTTTTTCCATTTTGAAAGATGAAAGATGAATAAATTGCACAATTTCTTCCGTTGAATAGGCAATAGGACCGGGAACTAGTTCATGATAAGGAACCCAAAAGCCTCGAGTTTTTCTATATTCATCTAAATCATATGGATAAAAAATCATGGGCTTTTGTAAAAAGGAAAATTCAAAAGGAATTGATGAATAATCGGTTATTAATATATCTGTAATAAATAACAAGTCATTTAAAATAGGATAATCAGAAAAATTATAAACAAAACCATTGTATTCACTAAAATCCATTTGATTAGTTATACTGGGATGAAGTCTCACGAGAAATATATAATCGGATTCTAATCTATCTTTTAAATAGGAAAAATCTAATCGAATTTGATTAGCTGATTCTTCTTCGTTTTCGCGAAAAGTTGGAGCATATAGAATGATTTTCTTATTTTTTAGATTAGGATATTTTTTATAAAAACTGGTTTTTATTTTTTCCATATGATCTTTATCAAAGAAAATATCAGTTCTAGGTATTCCTGTATTTAATATTTGCTGGGAGGAAGCAGAGAAAGCTTCGCAAAAGATAGCTGACATTTTATCTGATCCAGAGATAATATAGTCAAATTGTTTATAAACGGCTGCAAATCTTTCCTTGGCATTTTTGGAACGATCTTTGACACTTAAGTCATTCCATCCAAATGTTTTAATGGCACCATTGGCGTGCCAAATTTGTAGTTTTTTAACATTTTTTTTGAATGATACAGAAGATAAGAAACCGTAATAATTATCCAGCACAATCACTTGAGATGTTGCTAGATGAAAAATTCCTTTCAGAAAAGATAAAGGATACTTGGGAGAAAATAATAAAACCGGATCTGTTATCATTTTGTCATTAAAAAATCGATAGGTTTTATAATCAGCTAATAAAATACATGGGATGTTTGGATTGTTCTTCTTCAGTTCATCATAGAGATGAGTTGTATTTTCAACAAAAGACACACAAAAAACTATTTTCTTCTGTAAAGGAAATAGTTTTGCTATCTCAAATAGAAAAGAAAATAGTTTTAAGTATAAGTAAATGGCTAACTCTCTAACCATTTACTTTAAATAGGTCCTTTTTAATTTTTGTTGTAGAGATTCCAACGGTTCTTGGAAGATATACAACTTCACAATAATCTTTCAAGAAGTCAAATTTTCCTTCCCAATCGTCTCCCATAACGAAAACATCAATATTATGATCCACAACGTCTCTGATTTTTTGATCCCAATCATGCTCTGGAATTACTTCATCCACATAACGGATTGCTTCTAAAATCATTTTGCGATTATCGTAACTATGATATGCTTGTTTGTTCTTAATGGCATTAAATTCATCACTAGAAAGTGCAACAGTTAAGTGATCTCCCAACTCTTTAGCTCGTTTTAAAATATTTATATGGCCCCAATGTAATAAATCAAAGGTACCATAGGTAATAACTTTCTTCATTTTTTTCCTCCTACAATTATAGACAATTTAATAAGGATAGAATTATTAAAAGGCTAATTATTTAAGATGTGTCATTTGAAACACCTATAATAATTGTTCCATGTTTGAATGATGATTGTGAAATCGAAAAACTTTTTTTTAGCTTTCCCTAATTATCTTATTTTAAAACTTTTTCCGCTTATTGACAAGTATCATCATTGCTTTGTCATAAAATGAAATATTTATGCAAAAATTGTTTAAAATAATAGTAAAGAATGTTTTCTTATCATTTATCAAATGAATGCATTTTATCCTTGTTTAGAATAGCGAAAAAAGGTGATTTTTTATTTATTCCTCTCTGCCATTATTTGAAGTTTTACAACCTTTATAAATGTTGCTCTCATGGTTGATTGAATTCCGGCACATTGTTATATATAATGTTGGTTAGGTGTTTTATAAGAGAATGGATGAATAAGAAGTTTGTCGGATAATGGATAAACTTTATAATTCAATAACTTGATTTAATGGAATTTGCATTTTGGAGAGGGGATTCTTAATGAGTGAATCTGGATTTAATCATAAACAAATACAAACGATCAGCATTATCCACAATATGCTCAGTATTCAATTTGGTTTTAAAACAAGTATCTTAGAGGATAATAAAGCATCGTTCCTCATTTTAAATAGAAAGACGGAAAATGAAAAATATCTGCCATTTCATACATTGGACGATGAAAATACGATTGGAAGTTATGAAGTTACCATTGATTTACATAAAGAAAAAGATTTTTTTGGACAATCTGGAGTATGGGATGTCTATATTGTTGTTGAGTCTGAAGAAGATGAATACAAACGATATCGTATCGTAAGTAATCGTCAAGAATTAAATTTGATCTACTATCAATATGCTGATATGGGCACTGTTTTTTATCCATATACAACTAATAAAATGAACCTTTCCCTGAAAACAACGAAAAGGTCTTTTATTTCGAAAGTAGAAGATGCTTATCTTAGTAAAGACGGTTTATTAAATATTAGCGGATATGTATTAGATACAAAGCTTATGGGCGCTAAACATGATATGAAAAAAACACTAATCATTACAAATCATTTAGATGATGAGCAGTATCGTCTTCCTTTAGAGAGTGTGACTAGAACGGATTTAACCGAATTATACGGGGATGGAATCAGAAATTATGATGATATTGGGTTTAAAGGCACCTTTTCTATAAAAGAATATTTACATACATCTGAATTAATCTATTTCCGATTCTATATAGAGCTTTCTTATATAGATAATGGTGAAGAGATAGTAAAGGTCAGTCCAAGATTAACATTCAATCCTTTTAATCCTCTGCAATCGCGAAGAGCTAAAGTGATCAGAATAGATGGAATAGATAGAAGAATTTTTATTAAAAAGACCAAGGTAAAGAGCTATCTTTCCGTCAAAGTATATGTTTACAATCGTTCGAAAGAATGGAAAAGTAGAATCAGAAGAAAATTGACTGATATTAAGAGAAGTCGAAAGATCAAAGCGTTATATAAAAAAGCATTTAAGTTGATGGGATATGCACCGGTTCGAAAAAAATCCGTTGTATTTGAAAGTTTTGCTGGAAAGCAGTTTAGCTGTAATCCAAGAGCGATTTTTGAATATATGCAGGATTTTAATCCTGAATATAAAATGTACTGGAGTGTTGATAAAAAGTACATGAAAAATTTCGAAGGAAGAAATTTAAATATAGTGCCACGCTTCTCTATTAAGTGGTTATTTATAATGGCTAGAGCCCAATATTGGGTGAGTAATAGTCGCTTACCATTATGGATTCCAAAACCAAACCATACAACCTATTTGCAAACATGGCATGGCACGCCACTGAAAAAATTGGCTGCCGATATGGATGAAGTGCATATGCCTGGTACAAATACAGTTAAATATAAGAACAACTTTTTAAAAGAAGCATCTAATTGGGACTATTTAATTTCTCCTAATGCGTATTCTACTGAAATATTTCAAAGGGCTTTCGCTTTTAATAAAACAATGATTGAATCTGGATATCCTAGAAATGACGTGTTACATGTAGATAATACGGCAGAAAACATGGAAGCTTTAAAACAAAAATTTGCTTTACCAATGGATAAGAAGATTATTCTGTATGCACCGACATGGCGAGATAATCAATTTTATGGAAGAGGAAAATATAAATTCGATTTAGAATTAGATTTAAATATGCTTCGTGATCAGCTTGGCGATGAATATATAGTTTTATTGCGCATGCATTACTTAGTAGCTGAAAACTTTGACTTAACACCATACACTGGCTTTGCTTTTGATTTTTCAAATTATGAAGATATTCGAGAACTTTATTTAGTGTCGGATATTTTGGTAACAGACTATTCTTCCGTATTTTTTGACTATGCCAATTTAAGAAGACCAATGATTTTCTTTGTATATGATATTGAAGATTATCGAGATAATTTACGTGGTTTCTATTTTGATTTTGAAAAAACAGCCCCGGGTCCACTAGTGAAAACGACAGAAGAAGTTATTCAATCTATCAAAGAGGCGGAAGTTAACCCAATAAGTGATAAATTCAATACCTTCTATGACAAGTTTTGCTACCTAGAAGAGGGAAAATCTGCTGAAAGAGTAGTAGAAGAGGTTTTTAACAAAAGGTAATCATTAAAAAGTAAAACTTTAAGGCAATAAAAAAAGACCAGTTTAGGTCTTTTTTTATTGCCTTATTCTTATTCTTTTTCTCTTTATTTTACATCCAAGTGTTCTTTTAGCTCATTTTGAATTTTTGTTTTTTCTGCATCGTCTACAATTAAATACCATACTTTATCGATTGTTTGCCCAGTGCCTTTAATCGTAAGCTGCTCAATATTACCAGCTGCTGCTTTGTATTTAGATTGAATATCAATCATTTCATCGAAGGTAATATTTGTTTTGATGTTCTTACTTAACGCATCAAAGATTGAATCAAAATTTGTTAAAGAGCTTAAGCTAGCTCCTTCTTTAATAACAGCTTGGATAATCATTCGCTGTCTTAACTGTCTACCGAAGTCACCTCTTGGATCATCATAACGCATACGGGAGAATTTTAATGCCTTTTCGCCATCCAAATTAACTGGTCCTTTTGGAAAGTGGGTTCCTTGATAAGTGAAATCTAAATCATTATCTACCGTTACTCCGCCAACAGAATCAACAATATCTTTAAAGCCTTCCATATTAATTTGCATAAAGTAATCAATTGGTATATCGAGGAAGTTTTCTACCGTATCCATCGACATTGCAACACCGCCAAAGGCATATGCATGGTTGATTTTGTCTGTAGTACCATGTCCAACTATTTCAGTGCGAGTATCGCGCGGGATACTTAGCATTTTGACTGACTTTTTATCAGGGTTTACCGTAAGGACAATCATTGTATCCGATCTTCCAGAGTCACCATCACGCTCATCGACACCCAGCATTAAAACGGAAAAAGGCTCCTTGCTGCCAAGGTTTAAAGTATCCGTTCTTTTGGTCGTCTGTCTATCAATCGGCTCATGCATATTATTAACAGCTGTGGAAAGGGAATTCCATACAGTATACAGATATATTCCTATCCCAATTATAAGGAGAAGAAGCACAATACCCGTAACCTTTAACCATGTTTTCTTTTTTTTCGGTTTATTTCTACTCATTTAACAATATCCTCCATATCTTGACAAAAAATGATAGTAAACTTATTTCAAGAATAGCAGAAATCATCTCTACTGAACATCTTTTTTAGTAACAATAAGAAAAGCAACATTGCCTTTCAATCAGTAATACTTAGCAAATTTATAGTCATTTGTTTATCACAGGTCTTTTGGAATGATTATTAAATGTTATGGATAAACTTTTTGTATATAATAAAGTCATGAAAAAGAGCTTAGTACTCTATTATTATGGGAACATGCAGTAATTATTATCCGGCAAAGCTAATCTTCCATGCGTAATATTTCGTAAAGATTGTTTAAATAACGAAAAGTATATGATAAATGTTCTATAATAGATGATGATACACTAATCCCTGAATGTATAGACGATCTTTAAAGGAGAAAAGTTGCAAAAAAATTAGGTTTTTGTTTATTTATGTGAAAAAATGGCGAAATAATGGGAATACCATCAAAAAGTGTAGCCATAGAGCTTTTAGTTGGATTGCAGTATACTAAAGATAGTAGCAAGAGACTCACTAAAAATTTATTTATAAGAGAGGTATTTTTTATGAGTAAAGTGAAAAAAGCGATTATCCCTGCTGCAGGATTAGGAACTAGATTTTTACCAGCAACGAAAGCAATGCCGAAAGAAATGCTGCCAATTGTGGATAAGCCAACCATTCAATATATTGTGGAGGAAGCTATAGCATCTGGGATTGAAGATATTCTTATTGTTACTGGGAAAGGTAAGAGAGCGATTGAAGATCACTTTGACAATGCCTTAGAATTAGAAGAAAATTTGATTGCAAAAGAAAAATTTGCCTTATTAGCAAAAGTGCAGGAATCTTCTAATGTGGACATTCATTATATACGGCAAAAAGAGCCAAAAGGATTAGGACATGCTGTTTGGTGTGCAAGAAACTTTATTGGCGATGAGCCATTTGCTGTATTATTAGGGGATGATATTGTTGATAATGACAAACCATGTCTAAAGCAATTGATGGATCAATATGACCAAACTCTTTCTTCTGTAATTGGTGTACAGGTAGTACCCGATTCAGAAACCCATCGTTACGGAATAATTGACCCTTTACCGGATACAAAGAGAAGATATCAAGTAAAGAAATTTGTAGAAAAACCTGAGCAAGGAACTTCACCGTCTAATTTAGCGATTATCGGAAGATACATATTTACACCACAGCTATTTCATTTTCTTGAGTCACAAGAAGTTGGCACAGGAGGAGAAATACAACTGACAGATGCCATTGAAAGGTTAAACAAAATTCAGCGTGTTTTTGCATATGAATTTGAAGGAAATCGTTACGACGTCGGAGAACAATTTGGTTTCATTCAAACAACGATTGAGCTGGGGTTAAAACGTACCGATATTAATCCACAATTAAGAAGTTATATATTAGAGCTGGCTGAAAGACTAAAAGAACAAGAAATGAATAAACTTTCTAAGCAATAATTTTTAGATAGTTTTTGGGAAATAAAATAAAAGATAGAGAAAACTGCCTTCTTAATAGGAGGCAGTTTTTTGTAGTATAGTTAAATAAATCACTATAAATAAGTCTTATGGACTAGTTCTGGTGGATGGGTGAATTTTTATAAAAATAGCAATTTTGACAAGAATCGATAAAAAATAGATAATATTACCTACGAAAATTTGTCGAATCCTCTTAACATATTTACCATTTTACTAGATAATAGAATATAGAAAAAATAGATAGGAGTGAGTGGGAAATAGAAACTCGAGTATTTTGGAGAATAGCAGGTACAGCTTTGTTTTTATGTTTTCTTTTGTTGTTAATGTCACCCCAAACGAACATAAAAGCAGCAGAAAATACATGGTCCTCCAATTTTTACAATAATAAAAACTTATCAGAAACACCTGTTTCTAAATCGTATAACAATATAAGATTTAATTGGGGGAAAAACGAGCCTATAGCCGGAATAAACAAAGATAATTTTTCCGCTAGCTTTGAAAAAAATATAACTATTTCGGAATCACAAAAAGATTATTTTCTTCATACCTATGCAGATGATGGTGTGAGAATGTATTTGGATAATCAAAAGAAAATCGATCGTTGGACAAGTTCAAGTAGAAATTACTCAGCAGCACCAATGACTAATTTATCTGCGGGCAATCACACCGTAAAAACTGAATATTATGAAGGCGGAGGAAATGCTGTATTATTTGCAGATATGCTTCCTTTCGGTTCATGGATTGGTTACTTTTACAATAATGAAAAATTCAGTGGCAATCCGGAAGATGCCTTAGTATTTACTCCAGATAAAAATGGCAATTTAAGCTTTGATTATCAGTATGGTAAGCCTAATGCTAAAGGAATTGGATCTAATCATTTTTCTGCTAAATTTTTTACCTATAAAAAATTGCCAGCAGGAAATTATATTTTACAAACAAAGCATGACGATGATACACGTATCTACATTGATGGGAAATTAGTTCTCGATAGTGATCGAGTTTCTCAAGATACTAGACTAATAAAGATTGAGAATAGCCAAGGAAAGGATGTCCATGAAATTCGAATTGAATATGTAGAGAAAACAGGAAAAAGTTATTTGCAATTTTCTCTAAAACCAGTTCAAGAAGCATTATCAACATCCACTTGGTTTGCGTCCTATTTTAATAATACAAACGTTTCAGGGAACGCTTTTGTTTCAACAGGAATAAAAGATATTAAATACAATTGGGGGAAAAGCGCGCCAAATGCTTCAACCAATAAGGACAATTTCTCAGCATCGTTTTATAAGCTTTTAAATAAAGGGGATTACTTTGTTTATACATTTGCAGATGATGGTGTACGAGCGAAAATTAATAATTCCATTTTGTTTGATCGCTGGACAGGCAGTTCAGGTAAAGCAAATAAGGCATTAATCACCAATCTAAATCAGAATAATAATGTGTTTCAGTTAGATTATCTTGAAAAGACAGGTAAGGCGTTTGTAAATGCAGATGTTCTTCCATTAGGACAATGGCTTGGCTACTATTATTCTAATACTAGCTTAAAAGGTGCCCCTGCAAATAAAACCATTTTAAAAGGGGATGGCAAAGGAGCATTTAGTTTTAATTATGGCAAGAATGCCCCAATGTCTGGTATACCAAAAGATAATTTTTCAGCAAGCTTTACAACTGCCTTAAGGCTTAATCAAGGTGAGTATGTAATCCGTTCTGTCGCAGATGATGGCATTCGTGTTTATGTGGATGATAAATTAGTTATCAACCGTTGGACATCTGCGAATTCAAAGGAAGACGCATATAAGATTAATATAAGCGATAGAACTAATGAAGCAGATTCATCGAAAAGAAACATTCATTGGATAAGAGTGGAATATCTTGAGAAAAAAGGAAACGCGAAATTGAATTTTGATATTAAGCCTATTAATCAAGTAGTTACAAACCAGGAATGGATGAATATTTTTTATCCTAACACCAGTTTATCTGGCAATGGAACAGTTATAGGTGGATTAAATTCAAAGAATAAAGTTTCAAGCATCCAGTATCTTTGGAAAAAAGATGCTCCTATAGCAGGGATGCCAAAAGATAATTTCTCCGCCTCTTTTTTACGGAAAGTTTCGGGAAACAATGATTATTTTGTTTCCACTTTTGCAGATGATGGCATTCGTGTAAAACTAGATAATAAGACGGTAATCGATCGTTGGAAGAATTCTAGTGGGACATTTGATAAGGCAATTATTAAAGGAGCAGGAAAGGGAGAACATATCATTCAAACAGATTATATGGAGAAAACAGGAAATGCTTATGCGTTTGCTGATATCCAGCCTTTAGGTAATTGGGTAGCTTATTATTATAATAATAAAAATCTCTCTGGAGCTCCGGTTACATCAAATGTAATCAATAATTCTAATTCTAATACGCTTACCAAGGATTATGGGAAAAATGCGCCGATTTCAAAAATCAATAAAGATAATTTTTCAGCAAAATATGTGACTGCTAAAAGGCTGGATGCAGGCGAATATGTTATTAGAGGATTATCAGATGATGGTGTAAGAGTGTATATAGATGGAAAACTTGTCGTTGATAATTGGAAAAATGGTTCTTATCGTGAAAAAGCAACAAAGGTAAAAATAGATAATGTAAATGGCGATAATGTTCACTGGATTGAAGTGAGATACTATGACAATAAATCAACGGCTAAATTCCAAGTCTCTATCCAGCCATATAATGAACAAAACATGATTGATGGTACTTGGTATGCAGAGTATTATCCAGAGGTAATAAACAAAAATCAATCACCTTCTTACAAGGTAACAGATTCAAAGAGAAATGTTGTTATTGGCGGAAAAGATTCTTTAAATAAAATCTATAATATCGATTTTAATTGGAAGAAAGGATCTCCTGATAGTGCTATTCCTTCTAACAAGTTTTCGGCTGTTTACAAGAAAGTGCTTAATGTTACGGAGAACAGTAATTACAATTTTAAACTGAAAGCAGATAACGGAGCAGTACTTGAGGTGGATGGAAAAGTACTAATCGATGCTTGGAATGGGAATATTGGTAAAACAAAAGAAGTAATTGGTTACTATCTACCAAAAGGGAAACATACTTTTGTGATTAAATATTATGAGGGAAGCGGCGATGCGCATCTTTCTTTTGATATGGAAAAATCAAAAGTAGTGACAAAAACTTATAATGACTTGAAAACTTCATTAAACGATGCTGTGAATATTCAACTTAGCAAAAATGCGCAAACAGATAAAAAGTATAAAGCATATATGAGAGAAGATGCCTTTGAATATGTAAGTAGCAAGAATGATTATGCTTTTGTTAAGAGCGGTACGTGGAATGTTAGAGGTGGGACCAGCAAAAATAGTTGGGTTATAGGTACCTTTAAAGGAGATTATAAAGTTACCATTCTATCAAAAACAGCTAAGAAAGACAGTGACGGGAAATACTGGTATGAAGTTGACTTTTATAAATATTCGGTGCCAGTAGGGAAAGTTAAACCCGATATAACACCGAAGTATACAGTTAAATATAATACGTGGGTAAACGCTAGTCCAACTGACATTAAATACTATATTAATCCAAGTAATTTTGAGAATGACAACAAGCAGAAACTACAATTTTTATTATTATCTTCTAGTGCGAATCTAAATTCAAAAGAAGTAAATGATAAAATACTTAAAAATAGAGGGATTCTAGCTGGAAAAGGAAGTTCATTCAATAAAGCGGGAGAAAAATATGGTATTAATGAAATTTATTTGATTTCCCATGCTTTATTAGAAACTGGAAATGGAACTTCAAGTCTGGCAACTGGTATAAAAGTTTCTAGTGTCGATGGAAAAAAAGTTACACCGAAAACAGTATATAATATGTATGGTATCGGGGCAGTGGATGGCTCTGCAGTAAAGAGCGGATCTGAATATGCATACAAGATGGGCTGGGATACTCCAGAAAAAGCGATTATAGGTGGAGCAGAGTTTATAGGGAAGAATTATATTAATAATGCAACATATAAACAAGACACACTTTATAAAATGCGCTGGAACCCTAGTAAACCTGGTGTACATCAATATGCTACAGATATAGGATGGGCAAGCAAACAAGTAAGCAGTATGTATAATTTATATAATATGTTAACTTCTTATCGTATGGATTTAGAGATACCTAAATATAAATAAAAGCGAATTAACAAGGTCAGAATACAAGTGTTCCGACCGGATTTAAAGTCAAAGCCAAACAATTACATGTTGATTGTTTGGCTTTTTATGGATAAGAAGGTTGTTTCAGCGAACTCTCCTGAAGCTGAGGTTGTGAATCGTAGTTTTAACCAATACCTTTTATTGGTTAAAACTTTCAAAATATAGGGTAGTAAAGATAGTATAAATACCTTGCTGTCACTACCTCTATCGGTAGTGGAATGAAAGGTATTTATGATAAGGTTTGAAATCTATCTTTTTTCTTTATATAATGTTTGATAGATTGTATGATCTAGGTTGAAATATTTCATTTCAAAATAAGCGGAAAGGATGTATAGTAATAAAGGCATTGCAATTTATGCTAACGTATGATTAATTTAAACAAGAAATAAACATTGTATTCCTCAAAATAAATATATATAGTGTAATCCCATTAATTTTGGTGAGAATAGATAATGGGAACAGCTTAAAGAAAGGTTCTATAAGATAATGGCTTCTATTGTTAAAGTATTAAAAGAGCAAGTTAATCATTTTCATTTAATTAGAAGATTATCCCTTTATGAGTTAAAAAGTGCTAATCGCAATAACTATTTAGGGATCTTGTGGGAAATAATCAATCCGGCAATCCAAATTTCGATTTATTGGTTTGTATTCGGATTTGTACAAAAAAGGCATGATGTAAAAGGTGTTAATGGAGAAACCTATCCCTATTTTATATGGATGCTTGCAGGTATTTTGATTTGGTTCTTTATATATCCTGCCATAACGAAAAGTTCTAAATCCATTTACACGCGTTTAAGAATGGTATCAAGGATGAATTTTCCATTAAGTGTTATACCTTCTTATGTCATTATGTCATTATTGTATCCACAATTATTATTAATGGTTCTAGTAATGATTATATATCAATTTATTGGGTATCCAATTTCCATATACTATTTGCAGATTCCGTATTTTTTATTTGCTGCAGTTATGTTTTTATTTGCGCTTGCATTAATAACTTCAACTATTTCTACCATTGTAAGAGATTTTCAAATGCTTTTACAATCTTTAATGAGGGTTCTTTTGTATCTAACTCCGATTTTGTGGCCTGCTAATCATCTAGGAGACAAATTTGAGAAAGTAATGCAGATAAATCCGGTTTATTATTTAATTGAAGGTTATCGCTATGCCCTTTTAGGACAAGGCTGGTTTGTCACAGAGCATCTAGGAATTACGATCTATTTCTGGAGTTTAGTACTTGTGTTACTTTTTGTTGGAACGTATATGCACGTTAGATTTAGAAAACACTTTATTGACTTTTTATAAAATTGGAAGTGGTTTAATGGAGAAATCAGTTATTGTTAAAAATTTAACAAAACGGTATAAATTATATGAAAATAGCAGCGATAAATTAAAGGATATTTTCTTGCCTAAAAGTTATGGGGAACCTTTTTATGCTTTAAGAGATATCAACTTTGAGGCAAATCATGGCGATGTTATTGGATTTGTCGGAGTAAACGGATCAGGTAAGTCTACTCTATCGAATATTATTGCAGGGATTGTTCCACCGACAGAGGGAACAGTAGAAATCGATGGACAAGCCTCTTTAATTGCCGTAGCTGCTGGTGTAAATAATGAACTTACGGGTAGAGAAAACATTGAATTGAAATGTTTGATGCTTGGTTTTTCGAAAGAACAAATAAAAGAGCTGGAACCAGGAATTATTGAATTTGCTGAATTAGGAATATTTATTGATCAGCCTGTGAAGTCATACTCTAGTGGGATGAAATCACGTCTAGGCTTTGCCATTTCGGTAAATACAAATCCAGATGTCTTAATAATTGATGAGGCATTATCTGTAGGAGATAAAGCTTTTGCTGAAAAGTGTTTAGCGAAAATGGATGAATTCAAAAAAAATGGAAAAACGATGTTCTTTGTCAGTCATTCGATTGGCCAGATGAAAAAATTCTGTCAAAAGGGAATATGGTTAGAACATGGTCAACTGAAAATGGAAGGGAAAATTGATGAAGTTATCCCTGCCTATGAAGAATTTTTAGCTAAGTATAAAAAGATGAATGATAAAGAAAAAAGGGAATTTAGAGAACAGGGCTTTAAAAAGCAAAGTGATCCCGAATATATTGGAAAAATATAGACCGCCAGATAAGGCGGTTTCTTATTTGTGTAAATTTGTTTTAGTTCGTAGAATATGTGGAATAATAATGGAAAATTACTTTTTCTTGGTATATGATGAATGATAGATATAATAGTAATTTATATATTGGAAAATACATATGGATTGGGGAGGTTAATGGAATGACTGAATCCTATAACCGAAATAGCTTTGAAAGAGAGAATAATATTCATTACAACACGGATGGATACTATGTATATGAAAAAAAAGCAAACATTTTAGGAATATTTAAGAAGAAAATGGACAAATTAGTTACAGTTGTTACTCCGGTATATAATGCAGAGGAAAATATAAAGAAAACGGTTGAATCTGTCATTAATCAAACAATGGATTTTAATCAAGTGGAATATATCCTTGTAGACGACGGATCGACTGATAATTCACGACCTATTCTGCTAGATTATGCTAAAAGATATCCAAATAGTATTAAAGTTGTTTTTCTGGAAAAGAACACCGGTACGCCTGGACATCCAAGGAATTTAGGAATAGAATTATCTACTTCTCCATATGTGACATTTTTAGATGCAGATGATTGGTTAGAAGAAGATGGTTTACAGACATTGTATTCTATTTTAAAAGAAACAAATGATGATTATGTGGTGGGGAAAACGATTCAGGTCGAAAGCAAATCAACAAAGATTGTTGGAGAACATGAATCATGCATGGAAAGAAGAAGTGTACTTCCTACTTCAATTCCCCATATCTTTCAACATTTAGGACCAAGAGCAAGAATGGTAAAAACATCTTTATTAAAGGAAAATAATATTAAGTATCCAGAAATGAAATTTGCTGAGGACAAGCAGTTTTTCATCGATGTTTTAGTCCATGCGAGTGCCATCTCCACTACAACCAAAACGATTTACTATTTAAATCGTTTGGATGAAAATAATGCTTCACTAACGAAACAAACTGATATCATGCATAAAATGGATACGAATATTAAAGTTATTAACTATGTTAAAGCAAAGCAATTGGATGAACAAATAGAAAAAATGATTTTAAATAGATTATATGAGTTTGACTGTATTACAAGATTTTTTAATAGACAGCATTTTTTCAAAAGCAAAAATAAGAGTGCCTATTTTAAAAAATTTGCAGAGGTAGTCGAAACAACAAAGGATTTAAAATATGATATAACAAATCAATTTTTCCATCATATCAATAAATCTGCTTATCAAATGTACCTAAATGGTGAATTTGACAAAATAGCGAAATTATTTATGTGGGATAAAAGTCAAAAAGTGAAGGAAGTTATTGTTAATGATAACTTACCATATATGATCACTCCTGTTGAAGGATATGAACATATAAGAGTATCAATGGCAGCTTTCTTTAAGGACGGAAGTTTCCAAGAAGATGGTTATACATTTAAATTCTATGTATATGGAGATTATACGGAGAATTTAAATGAATTAATTTTTCGAAATCGAAGCAATCCAGACGATCAATATTCCTTCTCTATTTCGAAAGCTGAAGAGTATCTCTATGAAACATTTTTACCTAACTCAGCATTAATACAGCTAGCAAAAGGAAGCTATGGAATCTTTATTAAATATAATGATTATCAAAAAGTAAGTATAAGCCGAATAGATCCTCATCAAAAAGTATTAGATAAAAAATCCTTTCATTTTTATACAACCGTTAACTCTAATTTAGGATTGAATGTTGGAAAATAGAAAGAAAACAGTGGCTTTTTTAAGTCACTGTTTTCTTACATGAAAAATCGTATACTAACTCTATTGAACGAACGATAATTGGTGAAAAATGTATTAATCAGTTGAAACCTTCTGGATTTTTATACGTCTTATATTATGATAGTAAACAAAGCAATTATTTTTATGTAATATAATTGTAAAAAAAGATAGTAAATTATAGAGACCAAGTATCTCATAAATGTGCTATAATAAATCTCGATATTGTAAGGAAAGACGGATGCCTACAAATGTGCGTTATTAAGGCATTAGGGAGGATCTATATGATTTATATAATGCTTGTTGTATGTTTTATCGCTTCTATCTTGCTTACTCCTGTAGTGAAAAAGCTTGCATTTAAATTAGGAGCAATGGATAAACCAGAACAACGTAAAGTTCATCAGAAAGT
The DNA here is from genome assembly GCF_050971705.1 of Niallia sp. M35. Lineage (NCBI taxonomy): Bacteria > Bacillati > Bacillota > Bacilli > Caryophanales > Bacillaceae > Niallia > Niallia sp. M35. The sequence goes on along the minus strand of NZ_JBPCEP010000030.1, from coordinate 15,296 downwards.
TATGCCTCGCATGGGTGGTTTAGCAATATATATAAGTTTTTTAATTGGAGCATTAATTATTAATCCGGATAAAGATTATCATTATCCTATTTTACTTGGTAGTGCGGTAATTATTGTAACTGGAATGCTGGATGATATTTATAATCTTTCAGCGAAAGTGAAATTTCTAGCGCAAACATTAGCAGCCGTGATTGTTGTTGTTTGGGGTGGAGTACAGGTAGAATTCATCAATCTTCCTTTTGGAGGTAAATTGGAGTTTGGGTTCTTAGATATTCCGATCACTATTCTGTGGATTGTAGGAATAACCAATGCTATGAACTTAATTGATGGATTAGATGGTCTAGCATCAGGAGTCTCTAGTATCGCATTATTTACGATTACTGGAATGGCTATGATTATGGGGAATGGGTATGTAATTGCTATTTCCTCTATCGTTTTAGCGGCCACATTAGGCTTTTTATTCTTTAATTTTTATCCTGCTAAGATTTTCCTTGGGGATACGGGTGCGTTATTTCTCGGCTATATAATAGCAGTTATGTCATTACTCGGATTTAAAAATGTAGCGTTAATTTCCTTTGTTATTCCTGTGATTATCTTAGGGGTTCCTATTTCCGATACGTTTTTTGCGATCATTCGTCGTTTAGTGAATAAGCAGCCGTTAATGGCGCCTGATAAATCGCATTTGCATCATTGTTTGTTAAATGTAGGTTTTACTCATAGACAAACAGTAATTATTATTTATGCAATGGCCTCTTTCTTTGGCTTAGTTGCTGTTATTTTTTCCCAAGCTAAGGTGTGGGGAGCCATTTTATTAATTGTTACAGTATTGCTGGTTATTGAATTAATCGTAGAGAAAATAGGATTGGTAGGGAAGAATTATAAACCTATCTTAAAATTTATCAATGATATAAGATATTCAGCAGAAAAAAAATAATGATAATAAAAGTCGGGAATGTCTCTAATAACGGAGACATTCCCGACTTTTATTATTATGCATTTACATCCATTCATTCTCTTTCTTGAGAGAAAATGAATCTATTTCTTCTCCTTCTTCATCATCAAGATGAAAGATCTCACTATCATAATGCTTTAAGTGTTCAGGAGTAACTTTATTGAAAATATTTAACTTTTTCATTTCAATCCCTCGCTTAACTACTTTAATACCAATAAAAATAGTATGTACAAATTTGCAAGCTTTTAATTCGATTTTCTATCTATTATTTAAGGGAGTGAATAAAAAAGAGCACAGAGACTATGCTCCGTGCTCTATATAATAATTACCTTTTTGGCTATTTCACATTTTTCACATATTGTGCTGATACATAACCAGTGACTTTCCCATACTTAATTTTGTACCAAGAACCGCTTTTCGCGTATATGGTTACTTTCTTATTGTTTGGGATCGAACCAACCTTTTTGGAAGAGGTGGAAGCTTTTTGTCTAATATTAAGATTAGAAGCTTTTACAGTCCCTGTCTTTACTTTATATAAGGTGAACTTTTTCGTAACTGTACTCTTTAGTTTACTTCCGTTTACAGACTCTACAGACACAGTGTAGCTGCCGTCTGCTGCTTTTCCAACACTCCAAGTAAAAGAATGGATTCCTGTCTTTAATGATTTATTGGAGGCTAGAGTTTTAACTACCTTGCCTTTACTATTCAAGATTTTTACTGTGGATGTTGCTGATTGATTGATATTAAAGCTAGTCTTTATCTTGTTACCTGCTGTATCATAGCTTGTTTTTACATCTTTTATTGTTGGTGCAACAGCTTTTTTAAGCGTGAAATTTTGTTTCTCTGTTTTTTCTTTTCCTATATTATTAACCGCTTTTATCGTTAGCGTATAAGTGCCATCTTTTACACTACGGACATCCCATTTATAGGAGGACGTACCGGCAGATAGAGACTTATTGCTAGCTAAAGTTTTCATTACTTTATTCTTGCTGTCCGAAATCGTCACCGTTACTTTAGATGGTTGATTGATAGCGAAGGATGCATTAATAGTATTGCCTTTCTGATCATATGCAGTTTTGATGGAACTAATACTAATAGTTGGCACTTCTATTTTTGCGACCTGGAAGGCAATGTTCGTTGTCACTTTATTATTCGCAATGTCCGTTGCTGTTATTTCAGCTGTGTAACTGCCATTATTCCAGCTTGAAGCATTAGTAGTATAATCGTAACTACCAGCTTGTAAGGCACCATTGTTTAAAAGTGTAGCAACACTGTTTCCATCGTTATCTTTAATTGTTACAACAGTACTAGCTGCTTTTGTTAGGGTAAAGCCCACTTTAACCGTATTGTTTGCTTGATTAAATTCAGCTTTTCCTTCTTTTAGTTCAGGAACTGTAATTGCAGCAGTCTTACTGTATTCTGTAACTAATTGTGTTCCAGGATAATAAAACGCTAAGATTGTATTGTACTTCTGTCCAGCACTTGCGCGGTTATTTGCTCCATATTGGCTTAAACCAACACCATGTCCATATCCTCTTCCAGCGATGCTGTGTGTATCAACAGTAGAAGAGCTCTTTGTAATGAGATAGCTTTTTACATTATTTATGCCGATGATTGCTCTTACTTTCGATGCTGTCACATTTGCCTGTTTTATTTCTTGTAAAAGGAGTGCTCCTTTTGAATCTCTCTGATTTTTTACATAGAATTGAATGGAGATAGAACCTGTGCTTACTCTTTTCGTTGTAGAAGGGTTATCAAAAGATAAGGTAGGAACAGCGACAATTTTGATGTCTTTATCCTTATATCCATTATCATTTAACCATTTTTTTATATTCGTTGTAATGGTGCTGTCTTTTTCAGAAACTTTATTCCACCAAGCATCTGGGTTTGCTACATCATAATCTTGCATATTTATTTGGGCTTTCTGAACATTGAAGCTCCATGTATAGCTTGTATCAAACGAATCTTGTGCATTTACTAAATAAGCAAAATCATTGCCCCATACGTTTTTCGCCGAATCCATTACCCCGCCGTTACTTGCAGAGAAAACAGCGTCAATTAAGCGATTATTAAATTTTAGGACTTGGCCAGTTGTTGCTTCAACTGCTTGATCTGAATTAGGATGGGAATCATTTAAGCCACCATATACTTGATGGCTGATTGTATCTGTAATGGTTTTGCCGCCATAATTCCAAGAATATGTTCTTGCTGCCACTGCCTGTGCTTTTAAAGCTTCTATATTCCAGGAAGCAGGCATTTCACTCGGAACAACGCCTTTAAGATATTCTTCCATCCCAAGAGTGTTAACCGGGCGAACATAATTAGAACCATTTATCGTTTCCATCATAAAGGTAAAAGAACCTTTGTATTTTCTATTGTTAATTGTTAGATAATCATCAGGATTGGATGGAGCAAATGTTAATGAATCAGCTTCATAAAGAAAAGTACTTCCTTTATATAGCTTAAGTTTAGCTTGTTCTATTTTAAGGGTATAGGCTGTTGTATTGTTTAAGGAAATTTTTCCATCTGTCGTTTTATATGTTCCTGATGGTGCAATGCTAATTTGAGTTTTGTTTCCTAGATAATTTTTTAGCATAACATGTACTTGTGGTTCACTGCCGCTTGCTGCATAAGTGGGCTGTCCAAATGTAGGTAATAGAGAAATACATAAGATGAATGATAACAACAATGAGAATATTTTTTTCAATATCGTTGCTCCTTTTATTTAATTGATGTAGATCTGTAATTTAATTGAAACCATTGGAACGAGAGAAGAGTAAAACTTTCTTTCATCATGAAGCTAGTATGATTCTATCATACTTTTATACTATTGTTTCGTGGGTAATACTGGTATTTTAAGAGGTAAATAGTTTTGATAGAAGTCGAGTGAAGGCAAATATAGATGTAAGCAGAAGAAGTATAAATTTTTTGCAAAAAAAGACATACACCAGAAGATAAGTGTATGTCAGGTATAAAGATTAATTTAAAGTAGAAGTGTCTGTTGTAGTGCTTGTATTAGTATTAGTATTTGATTCAGTGTCTACTGTTGTATCTGTATCCGTTGTACTGTTGGAGTCAGATTGAAGACTTTTAGTGATTCCTAAATGTTGCTGAAGAATCGATTTTGTTTCTGCTAATGCTGTTTCATCCAATTGATAGATGTATTTATTATCGACACGGCCGTCAGTTCCAGCTAGCGTTAGTGTCTCCACTTGTAAACCATTATCCGCAGTTGCATATGCAATTAAAGATTGCATATCGCTAAATGATAAGTCTGTTGTCATATTGCTTCCGATCGCTTCCATCACTTTTGAGTATTTGGTAATCCCTTCGATAGAGACTGCTTTTTTCATAATGGCTTGCATAATTAATTGTTGTCTTTTCCCACGTTCAATGTCGTTATCGATTTTTCTTGTTCGTGCAAGGGCAAGTGCTTGTTCGCCGTCCAATTCTTGATAACCTTTTTCAAGATGAATGGCGCCTGCTTTATCTTTTGAGTTTTGTTCTGTAAATGTTACTGGAACATCGACATCAATTCCACCTAATGCATCTACTACATCCATAAAGGCATCGAAATTCATTTTTACATAATAATCAACAGGAATATCTAGCAATTCTTCCACTGTGTCTAAAGTTGATGAAACTCCGCCGAAATAATGGGCATGGGTAATTTTATCAGAATAGCCGCGTTCCGGAATATATACATAGGAATCACGTGGGATGCTCAGCAATTTAACGGATTTTTCTTTTTCATTTAAAGTAGCAAGCATGAGAGCATCGGAACGAGAACGGGTTGTGCCGGATTTGCTCGATCTTTTCTTACTATCATCTACTCCAATGAATAAAATCGAAACGTCATCAATGTTTGGATCTACTTTTGTATCCCTTTTAGAATCACGGTCAATTGGCTCGTAAGAATCATCAGCCACTGATTTTGCCTTTGAATATAAGGTAGCTCCATAACCAATCCCTGCTAAGATAATAACCAGCAATGGGACAAAAATAAAAAGCTTAATTTTTTTTCGTTTCTTTTTCTTTGTATCCTTTATTAAAGTCTCTCTTGTATTATTTGCCATAAGTTTCTCCTTTTTGAATTAAGAAATAGCGGAATGAAATCATACATACTATCTTACCTCTATCACTCTTTAACGTAAATTAGTAGTTTATTTCTATACCAGGTATATTTTTGTATTAATTGTAAAAAATTCAAATGAGGGTTTCAGCGTACAAGGTGGCTTTTTCTTTTATAATACCTTGTCCATTCGTCAAGTCAGTTATCCAATCCTTATAAGTCTCCACCTCATCAGAATCTACAAAGACATCTATTTCGACATTTTCTAAATAATGGATATCTTTAATTTCATAGTTCTTTGAACGTAATTCATTTTCTATTTTACCAAGTAAGGGATACTCGATGGATACACTGATTATTTGCTTTAACTTTCTTTCGATAATACCGATATTTGCTAATCCTTCAGAGGTTGTTTTTCCATAAGCACGAATAAGCCCACCTGCACCAAGCTTAATCCCACCAAAGTAACGGGTAACAACGACTGTTGTATCTTTCAGTCCTTTTTTCTTCAGGACCTCAAGAATTGGTACTCCTGCGGTGCCACTCGGTTCCCCATCATCGTTTGCTTTTTGAATTTGATCATGCTCTCCAATTAAGTAAGCAGAACAATTATGTGTTGCCTCTTTATGTTTTTTCTTGATTTCTCCTATGAAAGCCTGTGCTGCTTCTTCTGTTTCTGTTCGAGCGATATGAGCAATAAAGCGTGATTTTTGAATAATTAGTTCATATTCTCCGTAGCTAGGCACAGTAAGATAGGAAGGAAGCATATGGGCAGCTCCTTTCTTTGTGTCTCTTTCCACTAATATTGGTTTGTTCGTTATATAAGCTTTTTTTGTAACCATTTTCTATAAAAAAATAGTAGAAAATCGATAATTAGTCTTATTTCATTATAATTCGACATTGTTTATTGTTCAATTATTGTTCGCATTGTAATCAAATCTTAATATAGCGATTTAGCAAGCATGATATAATAAGTAAAACTCCATGCTCGAAAAGACCCGCTACATATGGTATGGGCTATATTTCATGGAGAGGCTTACGAGTCTTTGATTACAGGCGCCGTTATCTATCTATTTTCTTTTACTTTTTTTTTGGTTTAGAATAGGATAAGATTATATTATTGCATTTTTACATACTTTTTCACAGTAATTCTTGATGTTAATAGGTCTTCGGACATGGTTTTATATAGGGGGATATATGTCTAAATAACGATTTTAATTTATTTTTCGATGAATTAAACATATTATTAACTTTCAAGCTAAAATAAGAATGGATGTTGGAAGGGTTTTAGCCTTTTTGGAGGAATTAAATATGTTGATAAGGAAATTTGACACAAAAACGTTAGATTATATTGTAGAACAAATGATTAAAACCGTTGGTTCAAGCAAAGATGAAATTTTTCGTATTGGAGAACAATGTCGACAAGATTATGAAACCCTTACCGAAGAATTAAAAGAAATGAAAGTTCTTGTATTAGAAACGATAGAAAAAGGAGACAAGCTAGAAATCCAGTCTCGGTTTGCCCGTAAACGCTTATCAGAAGTGAGTAAGCATTTTAATGAATACTCAGAAGCAGAAGTACGCGAAGCTTATGAAAGAGCACATACACTGCAAATGGATTTGAGCATGAATCGGCACCTAGAAAAGCAGTATCGAGAACGCCGCGATGATCTAGAGCGGCGATTGTTAGGGCTAGATGAAACAATTAAGCGGGCAGAACATCTGGTCACACAAATTTCTGTCGTGATGAATTATTTGGTTAGTGATTTAAAGCAAGTTGGCGAAGTAATCGAAGACGCCAAACAAAAGCAGGATTTCGGTCTGAAAATTATTGGTGCCCAGGAAGAAGAGAAAAAAAGACTTTCTCGAGAAATACACGATGGTCCTGCACAAATGATGGCAAATGTAATGATGCGCTCTGACTTAGTGGAAAGAATATATAAAGAGCATGGGGCGAAAGAGGCCTTTGAAGAAATCAGAAATTTAAAAGTGATGGTACGAAGTGCATTATATGAGGTAAGACGAATTATTTATGATCTTCGTCCAATGGCTTTAGATGACCTAGGTCTTATTCCGACGCTAAAAAAATATTTGAAAACAACAGAAGAGTATCATGAATCAATTAAAATTGAGTTTGCCACCATCGGAAAAGAAACAAGACTTCCAAGCAAATATGAAGTTGCCATTTTTCGCTTAGTTCAAGAATCAGTCCAAAATGCTTTAAAGCATGCAGAAGCATCTAAAATCTCCGTAAAAGTAGAATTACGAATGGAGCAAGTTATCGTCTTAGTTAAGGATAATGGAAAAGGATTCGATAAGAATGAGAAAAAAGAAGAATCCTTTGGTTTAATTGGGATGAAAGAAAGAGTAGAACTACTGGATGGGGAATTAACCATTGATTCCAAACTTGGAGTTGGAACCATTATTATGATCAACGTTCCTATTAGATGATAAAAATGACTGTTTTCTAGAAGTATGTTATTTTAACCAAAATGATGTTTAACACTTTTGCGTTGAATGGAGTGGAGGATACTTGTCTGGATAGGAAAGCGAGAACTTCATTTTCCTACCAAAAATAACATTGGGACGAAAGCCTAAAGAAAATAAGGGAGGCGGAGCAGTTGACTACAAAGATAGTTATTATTGATGATCACCAATTATTTAGAGAAGGGGTAAAAAGAATTCTCGACTTCGAATCGAGTTTCGAAGTAGTAGCGGAAGGCGACGATGGTACACAAGCTATTCAGCTAATCGAAGAATACCAACCCGACGTAACAATCATGGATATTAATATGCCTACCATTAACGGTGTAGAGGCAACAAGACAATTACTAGAGAAATTTCCAGAGACAAAGGTTATTATCCTATCTATTCATGATGATGAAAATTACGTAACTCATGCCCTAAAAACTGGTGCGAGCGGTTATCTGCTTAAGGAAATGGATGCAGATGCTTTAGTTGAAGCAGTTAAAGTAGTAGCAGATGGAGGTTCTTATTTACACCCGAAAGTAACCCATAATCTCGTTAATGAATATCGCCGTTTAGCATTAGAGAATGCAAATTCGGATGAACATCATGTTCAAGTAGTAGAAATAAGAAGACCATTGCATTTATTAACAAGACGTGAATGTGAGGTCTTACAGCTTCTTGCTGATGGAAAAAGTAACCGAGGAATCGGCGAGGCACTATTTATTAGTGAAAAAACGGTTAAAAACCATGTAAGTAATATTTTACAAAAAATGAATGTGAACGACCGTACACAAGCAGTAGTTGTTGCTATTAAAAACGGTTGGGTAGAAGTTCGTTAAGAAAAAAGGGGTTACCTAAATCACTTGTTGGTTTGAGGAAACTCCTTTTTTTAACGAATAGTTCTATTTTTGTGAAGTTGGTGTTTTCCTTGCGATTATATGAAAATGCGAAAGAATTAGAGGAAGTGATAGGGAAGAATTATTGCCATTCTAATCAACCTATAAAGTGAAAAATCTGTTATAATAGTTCCTTGCCATTTAAAATTCCATATAAATTCCTCTTTATGTGCATTATAATAGAATTAATAGATAATGCTAATAAACTTTTTTAGTTAAAATATGTATACAAAGAATAGATAAGGAAGGTAACTAATTGCATGAAAACAGCTATTGTTACAGATAGTACGGCCTATATTCCTAAAGAGGTGAGGGAGAAGTACAATATATATATGATCCCTTTGACAGTCTTCTTAGGGTCAGAAGTATATGAGGAGGAAAGAGAATTAACTGCATCTGAATTTTATGAAGCAGTTAGAAAGATGGACCTGCCTACTACTTCTCAACCAGCTATTGGAAAATTTGTAGAGCTATTTGAAGAACTATCTAAGAATTATGATGAAGTAATAAGTGTTCATTTATCAAGTGGAATCAGCGGCACTTATCAAGGAGCCATTACTGCTGGAGACATGGTCGAGGGCATTGAAGTATTTGCTTTTGATACAGAAATAAGCTGCATGGTTCAAGGCTTCTATGCAATAGAAGCAGCCAAATTAGTCCAACAAGGGAAAACCGCAGCAGAAATCATACCCATTCTGGACGAATTAAAACAAACAAGCAACGCTTATTTTATGGTAGATGATCTATCCAATCTCCAAAGAGGCGGCCGACTTTCCAGTGCTCAAGCAATCATCGGCAGTCTCCTGCAGGTAAAGCCATTGCTGCATTTTAAGGATAAAATAATCGTCCCATTTGAAAAAATCCGCACAAAAAAAAGAGCAATGAGGCGAATTGTCGAACTTCTCCGCGAAGAAACGAATGGAGGTAGCTACTACGCTGCCATCATCCACGGTAATCGTGAAGAAGAAGCAATAGAATGGAAAGCAGAATTAGAACAAGAATTCCCCAATATCGAATTCTCTTTAAGTTACTTTGGTGCTGTTATTGGTACACACTTAGGAGAAGGATCAATGGGACTTGGCTGGATAAAGAAAAGATAATAAATGCTGTTTGGAATCCCGGTTCTTGGAAAAGAATCGGGATTTTTTTGTAGAAGTCGCAAGGAAAAATGAACGGGGAAGAGCGCCCCTTTTCATTCCTTCGTCATGACTAGCTTGTAAATCGTGTTAGTCAAGCATTTACAGCTTTGTATCCTCCCTTACTACATTCAGTCCAGTACCGCTGTAAGAACTTGACTAGGCTCAAGGTCCCTTCTTGATCGACAAGGTGGTATTTTTAAACTTCCCCTATCTTCCAAAATACCACCATTTTTTCTTCTCCGTATTCTCAGCTGTAGTAATCTCTTTACGAGCCACCAGCGTTTGGCTCATCGATTCTACGAGCAACCGGTACCTCTCTTATAAGCGCTTCTCTATGTATTCATGCTGATCAAGGATTTCTTCAATCAGCTGTTTATTAATCTCCATTTGTTGCTCTCGGAAGCTTTTGAAATCTTCCATTATGTAAAAACCTGTAAACATTGTTAAATCAACGTTTACGGGTTTTGGGGGTGTTCCCAAACTTTGATTTGGAAACGTTATTTTGTATGGTGTTGTATATTATTATAATAATTTTTTCCAATAATCTGCAATGCGCTCAAAAGTTTTTGCTGTTTTCTCTTTAACGAAGTTATTTGCTGCTTCGTAGTCTTTATCTTGTTTAGAAATACCTTTTGTAACAAACTTCGATAGCTCATCCTGCAATTTAGCAATGAGGACATCAACATCCGATTTATTTTGAAGCATTCCGAATTTTTCTTTATAACCTTCAATCATTTTGGAAATTTCTGCTTCTGTATAAGTGATTTTGCCTAGTTTATTTGTAATCGATAAATTATTTTTTTGTTTGGCATTTAAAGAAGATGCATCCATATGTCGTGTTTCATAAATCTTCGCACGCCCTTGATAAAATTTTTCTTCGATTGACTTATAACTCAATACACGTTTTTCATTTCGCTTTGTGTACTGTTCAATCAATTGGTGAAAGCCCTCTTTCGCATCGCCTGTAACATATTTCTCACTAAATAGTTGTAATGCAGCTGTTGAAGAGGCAAGTTCTAATTGTGCCTCAGCAGAAGTTAATTGCTGTGTAATAGGTTTGCTTCCAGATTTTATATCTCGGCCTTTTGGTGTAGCAATATCTAAATTATCTAAGCCATCCGTTATATCTACAAGTAGATTTTCAATTTCTTCAATATCCTTCGCATTCTTCCCATCAAAGATACCATTATCATTTAAATATTGACTGAAAATAAGCCATTGGTCTCGCGGACGATATGAAAAAATATCAGATGGGTCCTCTACTTGCTGAGTAAACATTTGTGCAATTTCTTCATCTGTCGCTGCTTTTAGGTGTTTGATTTCATCAGAGAATCTTAAAGTAAAAGCTTTTCCGTCACGCTCTACTTCAATTTCCTTTTTCCCACCTAGTGGCTGCCCCGTTAGTACATCTGTATTGGTCGATACTTGTTGCTTAAATTGTTCTTTTACTGCTCCTTCAAACAAAAGATTAATTTGCATAACGACACTCCTTTTTTATTACCAGTTAATATAAAAACTGAAAATTGGTATTATATTTTATATCGACTAACGATAAAAAATTTAAATTATGTAGTTACCAAATTGCAGTTTAGTAAACAAAAGCAATTGGTTTTATTCACTAGTCCTTTTTTATCAAATAGGCAGGAATTCAAATGGCAGTATAGAATAAATTCAGTATAAAAAAGAAAGGAAGTGAGCAGTTAATCGTAAACCAATTGAATATCCATATCGAGCGCTCCACTTAGAGGCATTGCTCTCGAGCAATAGAGCTCATCATCCTAATATTCCATTTATCAACGGAAGTTGGCAGGATACAGGGGGGAAAGGACGTGGATTTTTCACTTTGTTTTTTGCCAGGTGATGAATGCTTTATTCCGCATGATTAACGCCTATGGGACGGAAAACATTTTTTCTAAATTGATGTAAATCAGAACTAGGAGGAAAATAATGCGTTTTTATCAAAAGGACAATATATTACTCCCAACGAAAAGTAATTCCCCTCACTCTTTCCGAATCTCAAATGCTTCCCAAAATCAACTGATAACGCCGTCGCTTAATAGAGCTTATCCATTTAATCCACAACTCCAAGCCACGCTCCAAGGTAAAGCTTTACTACTAGCTGAACTCCCCTTCTCTGAACAAGAAATCCAAACACATTACGAAAATGGTTATTGCTCATATAGGAAAGGTGTGGAGAAAAAAGCACGCAATAAATATATTTGCATGCGTTGTGGCAATGAAAATCAGGAGTTATTTGCTACTTTTCCCTGCGAGCGCTGTCAGGAACACTGCACTTATTGTCGAAATTGCATCATGATGGGGAGAATAAGTGAATGTACCCCATTAATTACATGGAACGGACCAGAACGAGATCAAGAAACATCAAAAATCACTTTACAATGGAGCGGCAGGCTTTCGCAAGGACAGCAAGTGGCATCAGAGAAAATGGAGCAAATTATCGAGGCACAATCGGAGCTCCTTATCTGGGCAGTTTGCGGCGCTGGGAAAACGGAAATTCTTTTTAAAGGAATTGAAAAAGCACTGCGAAATAATCAACGTGTATGTATTGCTACTCCTCGTACAGATGTTGTCCTCGAGTTGGCTCCGCGACTGCAGGAAGTTTTTCCGGAAATAAAGGTACTGCTTGTTTATGGTGGTAGTGAAGAACGTCATCAGTATAGTCCGCTAACCATTAGCACGACTCACCAACTTTTCCGGTTCCATCAAGCCTTTGACCTCATTATTTTGGATGAAATGGATGCATTTCCATATTCCGTCGATAAATCGCTTCAATACGCTGTGCAAAAAGCTAGGAAAGAACAATCGACACTTATTTATTTAACGGCGACTCCCAATAAAGGCTGGCAAGAAAAGTGCAAGCATAACAAAATACACTCTGTGACTATTCCAGCACGCTTCCATCAATATCCGTTGCCTGTTCCAGATTTTCAATGGTGTGGGAATTGGGAAAAGGGCTTGAAAAAGGATAAGCTGCCTGTCATGCTAGTTGATTGGATTCGAAAACGGGTTCCACACAATAAACCAATGCTTTTATTCGTGCCGAAAATTCATTATATGGAAAAAGTAAAAAAGCTGTTGCAGCCAATTGTTGATACGATTGAAACAGTTCATGCCGAAGATCCTGATCGAAAGGAAAAGGTACTAAAAATGCGTAATAAAGAAGTGAATTTGCTTGTTACCACAACGATTTTAGAAAGGGGCGTCACTTTTCCAAATGTAGATGTTGCAGTGTTAGGAGCAGAAAATCTGATTTTCACAGAGAGTGCCCTTGTACAGATTGCGGGAAGAGTAGGGAGGAAAAAGGAATTTCCAGATGGAACGATAACTTTTTTTCATTATGGAAAAACAAATAATATGGTATTAGCACGAAAGCAAATTAAGAGTAGCAATCAGGAAGCAAGAGAGAAGGGGATGCTTCTATTATGATTTGTGTGATTTGTTTAGCACCAGTTATACCGGAATTTAATTGGACCTATCTTTTCTCAAAAGAACCAGAATGTTATTTATGTGCCAGTTGTAAAGAGAAGTTAGCAGTAATAAAGGGAGATACTTGCCGAACTTGTGGCCGATCTCTGCAGTTGCTGGAATCTGTTCATATTAAGGATGGTATGTGCCATGATTGTCAAAAGTGGGAGGGCGTAGAGGAATGGAAAGGAATACTGCAATCCAACCAATCGTTATTTTTGTACAATGATTTTTTGAAAGAAACGATTGCACGGTTTAAATATAGAGGGGACTATCAAATTGCTGCAGCTTTCGTTTCATTTTTACCGAAGGATTTCGGAAAAAATAAAGTGGTGATGCCCATTCCATTAAGTGACGAACGTTTGTACGAAAGAGGCTTTAATCAAGTAGAGGCAGTTCTCTTTTATGCAAAAGTTCCTTACGTAAATGGTCTTGTGCGCACACATAGTGAAAAACAATCGAAAAAAACACGGAAACAACGATTACAGATAGAAAATATTTTTAAAATAGAGCAGAAAGAGGCTGTTATTGCTCAAGATATTGTTCTGGTGGACGATATATATACTACAGGTGCAACGTTACGAAATGCAGCGAAAGTGCTAAAGGAAGCGGGAGCAAAGTCCATCACTTCCTTTACGATTGCAAGATGAGGAGGAATCATAGATGGCTGAACTAGGGAATTGCCCAAACTGTGGCGATATATATGTGTTAAATAACATTCGAGATGTGTGTTTGAAATGCTATAAACAAGAAGAAGCAGATTATGAAAAAGTATACCAATATATTCGCAAAAAGCAGAATCGCACAGCACAGATGGATGATGTGGTCGAAGCAACTGGTGTAGAAAGAACGTTGATTTATAAATTTATTAAAAAAGGCAGAATCAAGCTTGCCCAATTCCCTAATCTTGGATATCCTTGTGCCAAGTGTGGAACGATTATTCGCGAAGGGAAGCTGTGTCATTCTTGTTTATCAGGAATACAGAATGATCTCAATGTGATGGAAAAAGAAGAAGAACGAAAAAGAGAAATTGAAGAACGAAATAAATCAGCCTATCGAGTATTAGATAAAAGGTAGAATAATTAAAAAAGTTTAATAGAATTATTTTTCTATTAAACTTTTTTAATTAAATTTTACCATTTTTCTTGAATAAATAAAGTTAGAAAGCATTGGGCCGATATAGTAAGAAGAATGTATTTTATGGGAGTGTTATTATGCAAATATCTAATAAAACCCAACTATCCAATGTAACAACCAATGAAAAACAATTAGAGCTTTTAAAAAATGAAACATATAATGCCCAAATTAAATCTCGGATTTCAGAAACTGAAGCGGTTGTCCAAATTAAAGGAAAAGACTTTAATGTGAAATTTGAAGAAACGATTCCCAAGGAAAATCGAGTTTCTGTCCAAATTAGTGATATGGATGGTGGTGAAATAAAAGTTAAAACAAACACCACTAAAACTCCTGACTTACCATCGAATCCTTCATCAGAGAAAATGATAGAAGATATGAGTATTTCAGAAAAAAGTAAAAATGAATTAAGAATGGCAACGGCTATTTTAGGAAAAAAGACTACTATAAATAGAGATATATTAGTTCAGTTAAATGCATTTTTGGAAGATGAAACAGGAACAATAGATGAAAAATTAGTTTCAATACGTGCTCTGGCAAGCAAAAATCTAGAGATATCAGCAGTTAATTTACGTTCTATTCATGCAGCAGTTAATGGAGAGCCTTTAAATGATATCATTACAAAAATAGCTAATGCGATAGACCCTAATTTTCAAAAAAATTTATCGGAAAATCAAGTAGAACATCATAATACAGTCTATGCTTTAAAAAATGAAACTAGTTCAAAACCAAATAATGCTTTGAGTAAATTAATAAGTGAATTATCTTCTTCAATCGAAACGGAAGCGGATATTCAGAAAGGAATAGAGCTATTACGTACAAAAATAAGCGAAAATCCACGGATATCGAAAGAGCATATAAAAAGTATTACACAAGCTATACAAGATTCTGAAAAACTGCAATCGATAGCCAAAACTAAAATAATGGATGTATTGACTAATATAAAAACAGGAAATTTACAAGAGTCTGCTACGGAATTGAATAAAGTAAAAGACCAAATAAAGCAAGAGCCAAACCTACAAAAATCCATCCAAACGGTAAAAGAAACGATAATTAATAATCCGAAAATGCCGCCGGAAGTGGTTAAACAAGTAGAACAGGCAGTAAGAGAGGCAGCGATAAGTCAGCGTTTAGGCCAAGAAAGTGCT
>NZ_JBPCEP010000029.1:0-45865 GCF_050971705.1 Niallia sp. M35 | reverse complement strand
TTCTATACCCTGCTCTTTTTATTTGTTTATGTATTTAAAACAATCATCGCTTTTGATATCATAATAGAATACGTTACGATAGGAGACTTGTTATGGAACATTTAATCAATAAAAAAGTTAAAAATATTGAGATTTCTGGTATCAGAAAGTTCGCTAATATGGTCGCTGGAAAAAAAGGAATGGTTTCTTTAACCATTGGCCAGCCCGATTTTCCTACTCCACTACATATTAAAGAGGCAGCAAAAACCTCCATTGATGAAAACTATACTTCCTATACACATAATGCTGGAGACCTTGCGTTACGGGAAGCGGCATCTCAATTTGTAAATACAAAATATAATCTTTCTTATGATCCTTCCAAAGAAGTGATTGTTACCGTGGGAGCTAGCGAAGCTATTGATGTTACATTTCGAACGATTCTCGACGATGGAGTGGAGGTCATCCTGCCAGGACCTGTATATCCTGGATACGAACCAATTATTCGTTTATGTGGTGCGATTCCTGTGCATGCTGATATTCGTCATACGTCTTTCCGCTTTACAGCTGAGGTCATAAAAAAATATATCACGGAAAGAACAAGATGTATCGTCTTACCCTATCCATCAAATCCAACAGGTGTCAGCCTAACAAAAGAAGAAATCAAGGAGATTGCAGCCCTAATTAAAGGAAAAGATATCTTTATTTTAGCCGATGAAATATACAGTGAATTATTATATGATCAAGAGCATGTATCCATTGCTCAATATCTACGCGAACAAACTATTGTGATTAATGGTCTTTCTAAATCACATAGCATGACTGGATGGAGAGTTGGTCTATTATTTGCTCCTTCCTATCTTTGTCAACAAATCCTTAAAGTCCATCAATATAATGTAACTTGTGCCTCTTCAATCTCGCAAAAAGCGGCATTAGAAGCTTTAACTGTTGGTATTAATGATGCAGCACCTATGAGAGAAGATTATCAAAGAAGAAGAAAATATGTGTATGATCGCTTGTCCTCTATCGGATTGGATGTAGTCATGCCAGATGGGGCGTTTTACTTCTTCATAAAAGTTCCAACAACTAAATTGAATTCTTTTGATTTTTGCCTTGATCTAGTCGATAAAGTAAATCTAGCGGTTGTTCCTGGAAGTGCTTTTTCTGAATTAGGGGAAGGATATTTTCGAATTTCCTTTGCCTATTCTATGGAAACATTGGAAGAGGCATGTAATCGATTAGAGGAATATATAAAACTACATCTAGCAAAATAAAAAACAGCTTCTAATCTTGGCTTTCACCGATTAGAAGCTGTTTTTTCAATCCCAATATTTATATAAAGCTTGTGTTCCGCTCTCATCTTCTCCTTTTGCTGACAAGCGGCTGTACAATGTTTCCGCAAGAGATAATCCTGGTGTTTCCATTTGCATTTCCTCTGCTTCTTTAAGGGCAATTCTCATATCTTTTATAAAATGCTTGATATAAAATCCTGGTTCAAAATCCCCTTTTATCATTCTAGGTGCTAAATTACTTAAGGAAAAGCTCCCCGCGGCTCCGCTTGAGATACTCTGCAATACTTTTTCAGGATCTAGTCCCGCTTTTTGCGCATAAACGATAGCTTCACTTACACCAATCATTGTAGAAGCAATGGCAATTTGATTACACATTTTCGTATGTTGACCAGAACCTGCAGACCCTTGATAGACAATATTAGTGCCCAGTATCTCGAATAGAGGCAGAAGCTGTTGGAAAACCGCTTCTTCCCCACCTACCATAATGGATAACTTTCCTTCTCTTGCCCCTACATCTCCACCACTTACAGGGGCATCTACTGCATATATATTTTTCTTTTTCGCCTCTTCATATATTTTCTTAGCAAGACTAGGAGTGGAGGTGGTCATATCGATTAAATATGTATTTTCTTTGGCATTGTTAATTAATCCTAGTTCTCCTAAATATATTTCCTCTACATCTTTCGGATAACCAATAATTGTAATAATGACATTTGCTTTTAAAGCAATTTCATAGGGACTGTCTGCCCATTCTGCTCCAGCAGCTACTAGTTCGTCTGCCTTTGCTTTCGTACGGTTATACACCATAACAGGATATCCTGCATGCAATAAATGGCTTGCCATACTTTTTCCCATTACACCAGTACCAATAAAACCAATTATAGTTGTTTCTTTCGCCAACATCCGATCCTCTCCCTTTTTTGGCAAATAACTTTCTTTTTCTAATAGTATCATGAAAGCATGTATAATTCTTCTATATAAGATTGAAAACTGCTAATAGAAAAAAACTACCCAATATCCCAATCTTTCTAAACCAATTGGATAATACTAGGTAGTTTTTTCTTTTACTTATTACGTAATACCCGCACAAGAAGCATTTTCATTATTTCCATTGCTATTACTGCTCCGATGGCCAATCCAGCTGCAATTAACCATTCATTTAAGCCAAAGGAATCAGGAATGGCGAACACTTCTCTAGCAAAAGGCAGGATAGTAACTAAATAAAGTAAGAAACAAATACCTACTGCTCCTAATACATATTTATTAGAAAATAATCCGACTCCAATGATTGTTTGGGTGCTAGAACGCGCAGCAAAGGTTTGCAAGGAACGAGAAAGGATTAACGTGGTGAAAGCCATCGCTACTCCTAATTCATCTGAATGCTGTAAACCAATATAATGAGAGATAATTACCGCAATCCCAATTAATACCCCTCTTACAACAACCGCCCGAAGCGTCCCACCTGCAAAAATTCCTTCTTTGACGTCTCGAGGTTTTCGCTTCATTACACCAGGCTCTGATTTCTCCATTCCAAGAGCAATGGCTGGTAAGGAGTCATTTACTAAGTTTATAAATAATAATTGTAATGCTGTAAAGGGATTTGCCCATCCTGCAATCACTGCAAACAAGATCGCTATAATAGCGCCGAAGTTCCCTGCAAACAAATAGCCAATTGATTTTTTGATATTGTCAAAAACAGTTCTTCCTACTCCTACAGCATTTACAATCGAAACAAAGTTATCATCCGTAAGAATCATGTCAGCTGAATCTTTGGCAACATCTGTCCCGCTTCCCATTGCAATACCGATGTCTGCCTGTTTTAATGCTGGCGCATCATTAACACCATCACCTGTCATAGCAACAATTCGATTTTTCTTTTGCCAAGCTCGCACAATGCGAATTTTATTTTCTGGAGAAACACGTGCATAGACAGAAATTTGTTCTAATTTTTGATTCAGTTCTTCTTCTGATAATGCATCTAATTCTTGCCCCGTTAAAGCAATATCATTATCCTCCATCAAGCCGATTTTACGACCAATGGCTTGTGCGGTAGTTTTATGATCTCCTGTAATCATTACTGTTCGAATCCCCGCATCTTTTGTTTGCTCAATCGATCCATAAACAGCTTCACGTGGTGGATCCATCATCGCCGTTAAACCAACAAGGATGAGTTCCGATTCATCTTCTTCCGTTATAATTGTCTTATCATTGGGTACATGCTTATATCCATATGCAAGAACTCTTAAAGCTTGATTGGAAAAATCCTCATTAGCCTCCTGCAGTTTCTTTAACCATTCATTTGTAAAAGGTTCTTCCCTTTCATTTACTAATATTTTTGTCGCCCGGTTAAACATAACATCTGGGCCACCTTTTACAAGCATGAAACGTTTATTATCAATGGTATGAATCGTAGACATTAGTTTGCGATCCGAATCAAACGGTAATTCTGCTTCTCTCGGATATCTAGAGCGAATTTGTTCATAATTTCTTTTACCATCATTATAAAAGTTAATAAGCGCTACTTCTGTGGGATCTCCCACTTCTCTATTTTCTTTATTAATGTACGAATCATTACATAATACAGCTATATTTAGTAAAAAAGTTTCTGAATGATTCCATTGGGAAGGATCTGGTGGTAAATGTTCTCTTTCTCCTTCCGGTATAAAATAATCGGTTACAGTCATTTTATTTTGTGTCAGTGTTCCAGTTTTATCTGTACATATCACACTGGTAGAACCTAGCGTCTCGACTGCAGGCAATTTTCGTATAATAGCACTCTGTTTTGCCATTTTATTGGTTCCAACCGACAAGACAATGGTTACAATAGATGATAAAGCTTCTGGAATAGCCGCTACAGCTACGGCTACGGCAAATAGTAACGCATTAAGAATAGAAGTTGTAACATCAACATTTCCATCTCCTAACCATATCCTTAATGCTTGAATAGCAAAAATAAGAATAGATAAGAGAAGTATTCCTACTCCTAATTTTTTACTAAATTCTGCAAGCTTCTGTTGTAATGGTGTTTGCTTTTCCTCTGCTTTATTAAGCATATCAGCAATTTTACCAATTTCCGTTTTTTCCCCAGTGCCGGTTACAACAAAGATCCCTCGGCCATAAACGACTAGTGAACTACTGTATACCATATTAATCCGGTCGCCAAGTGCTGCTTCCTCGTCTATTACTTTTTCTTGTTTTTCAATAGCTTCTGATTCCCCTGTTAACATTCCTTCGTTTACTTTCAGAGAACCACTTTCTAAAATACGTCCATCTGCGGGGATAAAATCACCAGCTTCTAGAAAGACGATATCTCCTGGAACTAACTCCCGTGCAGGAATGGTGATATTGGTATTATCTCGCCTTACTTTTGCCTCCGGTGCGCTCATATTACGCAAAGCATCTAAAGAACTTTCTGCCTTTTTTGTTTGAATCACACTAATAACAGAATTTAGCAATAACACTAAAAAGATAATAAGAGATTCTACAAATTTACCCATGATTAATTGGATAATAATTACTAGTAATAAGACAATAACCATTGGGTCTTTAAATGTTTCTAAAAAGAGCTTCCAAGTTGGTACTTTTTCTTTATCTTGAAGCTCATTGTAACCCTCATTTTCCAAAATTTCTTTTACTTTGTCTGTTGATAGTCCTTGTTCAGATGACTGTAAATTTTTTAATACTGCTTCTTTATCCTTTTGATAAAATTCCACGTGACTTTATTCAACTCCTTATTGTTCCGCCTTATTAACTCCTTTTTTGACAATGATGAAATGGAACAAATAAACTGTTCTCTGTTCATATGTATAGTGGCATACTTCTATTTAAAACCCCTTCCCATTATTTAATTTCTATAAACCTGTCTAAAAAAACAATAGAATATTTGTATTTTGCCTCCGTCTTTCCTTTTCATGTATGGATGAAACGTTAAAGATAGGCAAAAAAAAACTGACTAGAGTCATCTAGTCAGTTCAAATAAGGGGAAAATGAGAATAGCGTTAAGCTAACTTGTAAAAAGAGCTTATGCTATTTTTATTTATACCCACTATTTTTAAGGATAAACCTGTTTATTTAAGAAAGTTTTGCAGCAGCTTTAACTGCTTCCATAACTTCTTCCGTTGTAGACATTTGTAATGCTTTTTCTGCTAACTCTTCCATTTCTGCTTTAGAAAGATTTAGAATTTGTGATCTTGCTTTTAAGATGGATGTAGCACTCATAGAGAATTCATCTAAGCCTAATCCTAATAATAAAGGAATAGCCGTTTCATCTCCTGCCATCTCTCCACACATACCTGCCCATTTACCTTCTTTATGTGCTGCATCAATAACCATTTTAACAAGACGCAGAATAGAAGGATTGTATGGTTGGTAAAGGTATGAAACGCGTTCGTTCATACGGTCTGCAGCCATTGTATATTGGATTAAATCATTTGTTCCAATGCTAAAGAAGTCAACTTCTTTCGCAAATTGATCTGCAAGCACTGCTGTAGAAGGAATTTCCACCATGATTCCTAGTTCGATTTTGTCTGCAACTTTAACGCCTTCAGACACTAAATTAGCCTTTTCTTCTTCTAAAAGAGCTTTAGCTGCGCGGAATTCATTTAATGTAGCAATCATTGGGAACATGATTTTTAGATTTCCATATGAGCTTGCACGCAGCAATGCTCTTAATTGCGTACGGAAAATATCTTTCTCCTCTAAGCAAAGACGAATTGCACGGAAACCTAAGAATGGGTTCATTTCTTTTGGCAGATCTAAATAAGGTAATTCTTTATCTCCACCAATATCTAATGTACGAACAACAACTGGCTTCCCTTTCATGCCTTCAAGAACAGCTTTATAAGACTCAAATTGCTCATCTTCTGTTGGAAGCTGATCTCTTCCCATGTATAAGAATTCTGTACGATATAAACCGACAGCTTCTGCACCGTTATTCGTTACCCCTTCTAAATCATTAGGTGTACCGATATTTGCTGCAAGTTCAACATGAACACCGTCAGAGCTTACTGTTTGTTCATTCACTAACTTAGCCCATTCTGCTTTTTGCTGTTCATATTGCTCAGCAACTTTTTTATAGCTTTCGACTACTTCAGGTGTTGGATTAACATGGATTTCTCCTTTTAATCCATCAACAATGACTAAATCGCCATTATTAATTTCTTCTGTTGCTTTTTTTGTCCCTACAACAGCAGGAATTTCTAAAGAACGAGCCATGATAGCTGAGTGAGATGTTCTTCCACCAATATCTGTTGTGAATCCCTTAACAAATTGACGGTTAAGTTGTGCAGTATCAGATGGTGTTAAATCTTCTGCAACTACAACTACTTCTTCAGAAATCATACTTGGATTTGCTAAATGTACGCCTAAAAGGTGAGACATTACACGTTTTGTTACATCACGAATATCTGCAGCTCTTTCTTGCATATACTCGTTATCCATTGATTCAAACATCGTAATAAACATGTCTGTTGTTTCTTTTAATGCAAATTCTGCGTTTACTAGATCTGTTTTAATTTTGTCTTCAATAGGTGCAATTAATTCTGGATCACTTAATACTAATAAATGCGCTTCAAAAATAGCAGCTTTATCTGCACCAAGCTCTTTATTAGCTTTTTCACGAATAGCTTCTAATTCTGATTTCGCTTTATTTAAAGCTTCTTGAAAACGAGAAATTTCACTTTCTGCATTTTCCACACTAGTCTTTTCAAAAGAAAGATCTGGTTCAACTAGGCGATAAGCTTTAGCAATGGCTATTCCACTAGATGCAGCAATTCCTTGTAAAAAACTCATTATTCTGCCAAACCTTCTTTATTTAAAGTTTCTTGTAATCCATTAATTGCTTCTTGTTCGTCGTTACCTTCAGCAATAATTTTAATATCAGCACCTTGAGCAATACCTAATGACATAACACCCATAATCGATTTAAGATTCACTTTTTTCTCTTTATATTCTAATTGAATATCTGAATCAAACTTGCTAGCAGCTTGTACTAAAAGAGTCGCCGGTCTAGCATGAATTCCTGTATCTGCAATAACTTTAAATTGTTTTTCTACCATAATAAAATCATTCTCCTTTATCGATTAAGTTATAAGATGTTAACATAAGCTAAACTTTTCAAACTTAAACAACCTTAATTATAAACCAACAATTGTTTATCATAAATAATATATAATTTATATATTACAATTGTAAACTGAAAGCTATGTATTTTGTCGAAAAAAAATTAATTGTCTATGCACACAAACTTTCTTTACAACCATTTATAGCATCTTCTAAAAAGATGAGAACATGTAAGATAGTGTTCAAAATAGGCAGGTAATTTAAGTTTTTGAAAAAGACATCTCA
This sequence comes from Niallia sp. M35, assembly GCF_050971705.1. Classification (NCBI taxonomy): domain Bacteria; kingdom Bacillati; phylum Bacillota; class Bacilli; order Caryophanales; family Bacillaceae; genus Niallia; species Niallia sp. M35. Next base: position 38,252 of record NZ_JBPCEP010000029.1, on the reverse strand, counting down.
AATGAAAGAATAGCATTTCTTTGTTATATAGACAATCAAAATTTACTAAACGACAAAAAATAGTTAACTTTATGGGGAATTTTAGGGGAATTAGTCCATTTTGGGATTAATTCCTGTTTTATAAAATCCCCATATTATAAACTTTTATTCAGTTACGGATTTGCATAGAAACCAATATAAACTGAAAAATATATTGCATTATCTCCTTAAACAAGCTTAAATATTATTAAAACTTTCATGTTACGTAAATTCTATGTAAACATTATTAAGATGTACTTAGAATGGAAACTAAATCGTTATCAAGATTAATGCCATTTTTCTACAAACATTAATGCTTTAACTGGATCATGGACTAAAGTGAGGAGAATTATGAGATACAACCGGAAAGAATCTTTTCGATATCAATTAACTGATTTTATAGATGCTACATTTACTGTAAAAGTTGACGAAGCTACTCTTTCTAATAAAGGTCATGCTTCTATAAATAATATAAGCCCCAATGGGTTACGTTTTCGAACAGAATATGACTTACCAGCTGATGATACACGATTACTTTTACAACTACAGTTCCCTCTAAATGGAAGGGAAATAGTAATGCCTGGTCATATATCGTGGAAGAAAAAGATCGGGAACCTATATGAATATGGCTTTGAAGGGACAGGAACTCCGGAAGCCAAGCAGCAGATCATCAGGGGACTGAAGGAACTTTCACGAATAGAGAACTAAGATACACCTCAATAGCACAAGTAATAGATTTTCGTTTACATCTATTGACAAACCCCGCTTATAAAAAAGCGAGGTTTGTTTGTATGCACTATGTATACTATAGAAACGATTTATTTCAACAGTTTAACTTCTCGGTTCATCCATATATTTATATGTAACATCTCCTCCTATTTCGGCAATTCCTTTAAAATGTTTGAAATCTTCCCTCTTTACTAATTCTGATCGGAATGCAAGAAAATCTTCTTTTTTCACTCGATAGCTTTCTATTTCTCTCTTCATTAACTTATCTAAAATTTCTTCGACTATTTCTTTATTCATCCATTTCACCAATTAACCTTTCCATTATTTTTTTGACCATATTTTAAATTACTTTTTGACTTTAAGTAAAGAATTCTGCATAATTCCTTTTTATGGAACTATTTCTGATATTATTATGTATAATTCTACTAATTATGTTATAATATCATCTAATATCAGAAAAGTGTATGCATTTTAATCATCAAGGATAGTCGAATAATCGGTTATTCGAGAAAATGGTTCCTTATACCACTTTCTTTTCACACAAAATACATAATTTTTCGATTAACCAGCGTTTCCCTATTAATGAAGGAGAATTAATTATTTAGTAACAAGCATTAAACCTATTTCAAAAAAGTTAGTAACACACATTTTATTCATATTTTCATAGTATATATTTAGTAAGTTTATATACTTATATGTTTACGAATAAGTTCGAAGTAGTGAAAACTATATTCAGAATTTATATAAATTTTGGAATGATAAGGAGAGATTGTGCGTGAAAATAGCTGAGGTTGGAAATATTATTGAATTTAGAGGCTTGCAAGGCATTGTAGAAAAAGTAAATGAAAATTCAGTTATTGTTGATTTGACTTATATGAGTAATTATCGCGATTTAGAGCTAGAGCAAAGAACTGTTGTTAACCATAAAAATTATCGTATCATAAAATAATCAAGAAACCTAAAAAAGAAGTCAGATTGGGAATTTCCCCACTTATTGACTTCTTTTTTGTATGCGCTTTACACCTAACTTCTATATTATAAAGAAGAGACTACTCTTCTGCTAATTCCTTTTTCGTTTTTACTTTTCCATGCGGCTTTTGTTTCTGCTTACGTACAGTCCATTCTCTTTCTTTTTCGCTCTGCGCTTTTGACACTTTTCTCACCTCCATCCTTTCCGTTTTATCATGAACAGTATTTCGTTTTTTATCCATTTCTTTCTTAACGTTTTAAGACTTATTCTCCCCCATCTAAATGACACTATGTTTGCAAATATTCTGTTGACCACTTGATAAAAAACTGTTAACATCACATTATATTTCTTAAATAATTGCATGCTATGAATGTTATGGATCAAACTATAACAGGAGCAGCTTCTGGAGAGACCGTTCTGTAAAAAACGGCACCGAAGGATTCACAATCTCAGGTAAAAGGACAGAAGATCAACCAATACATACTTAAAGTTATCATGTCCTGGTTCTTCTTATCCTTTTAAACAGATTGGTGTCTCCAATCTGTTTTTTTCATACATTCTTCCCTACTCTTTTATTTAAGATGTAAAACAATAGGAAATTATGAGGTGAAATGATGGTTCAACAACGTCGCGCAGTTGTCAGCGTAATTGGAAAAGATCAAATCGGGATTATCAGTAAGGTTACAACAATCCTTTCTAATAATCACATCAATATCCTAGATATAAGTCAAACCATTCTCCAGGATTTCTTTACGATGATGATGCTCGTAGATATCACTGATAAAGAAAACTTAGATAACTTAACAAAACAGTTTGACGAACTAAGCGAGCAACTTCATTTAAAAATAAATATCCAATTAGAAGAAATCTTCCAATCTATGCACCGCGTTTAAGAAAAGAGGGTCCAATAATGAAAATTGCATTAAATGAAATGATGGAAACAATCAACATGGTACAGATGGAGAATCTTGATATTCGTACTGTGACAATGGGAATCAGTCTTTATGATTGTGCTGATTCTGATTTCCAAAAATTAAATGATTCTGTATACAAAAAAATTACAACTTATGCAAGCAAATTAACAGAAGTAGCAAATGCGGTAGAAAAGGAGTATGGAATTCCTATTATTAATAAGCGGATTTCCATCACCCCTATTGCCGAAATACTTGGAAATAGTACAGTAGAACAGGCTGTAACGCTTGCCAAAACCCTAGACAAAGCAGCAAAAGATTTAAATGTAGATTTCATTGGTGGATATTCTGCTCTTGTTCATAAAGGGATTTCTAAAGGGGATCAAACATTATTAGACGCTCTCCCAGAAGCACTTTCTGTTACGGAACGTGTTTGTTCTTCTGTCTCTGTTGCTACGACAAGAACAGGAATTAATATGGATGCTGTCAAACAAATGGGAGAAATTATCAAAAAAGCAGCAGAAAATACGAAAGATACAAATGGTTTAGCTTGCGCTAAGCTCGTTGTCTTCTGTAATCCTGTGGAGGATAATCCCTTCATGGCAGGTGCTTTCCATGGAGCTGGTGAAGGAGAAGTTGTTATCAATGTAGGGGTTAGTGGTCCTGGAGTCGTTTTAAGTGCACTAAAAAAATATCCTGCAGCAGATTTAGGCGAAGTATCAGATATCATCAAAAAAACAACCTTTAAAATTACTCGTGCTGGTGAATTAATAGGTCGTGTCGTTGCGGAACGATTAAACGTGCCTTTCGGTATTATGGACCTATCTCTTGCTCCAACAAACGCTATTAACGATAGTGTTGCAGAGATATTAGAAGAAATCGGCTTAGAACGAGTTGGAACTCATGGCACTATTGCTGCCCTCGCCTTAATGAATGATGCAGTAAAAAAAGGTGGTGCAATGGCAAGCAGCTATGTGGGCGGATTAAGCGGAGCCTTTATTCCAGTGAGCGAAGACAATGGAATGATTAAAGGGATTTTAGACAATAGCTTAACCCTGTCTAAATTAGAGGCAATGACATGTGTCTGCTCTGTTGGCCTTGACATGATTGCTCTTACTGGAGATGTTACAGCTGCTACTTTATCTGCCATAATTGCCGATGAAGCAGCCATTGGGATGATTAATAAAAAAACAACAGCTGTTCGCGTTATTCCTGTTCCAGGGAAAAAAGAAGGAGAAATCGTTGAATTCGGCGGATTATTAGGTCGAGCACCTGTTATGGGTGTCAATCCGTATAGCTCTGATAAATTAATTAATCGTGGTGGACGTATTCCATCTCCTCTACAAGCTTTAATTAATTAGTATTATATACTGGACAAGAAGTATCCCTATCTTTTCCTGAGCAATAGGGAACTTCTTGTCTTGCTATTCATCATTTTGGTATGGGCTTTCTCCATAAGAATAGTAAGAAAACTAAACTTATATATCCAAATATAGGATATAAAAAGGATAATAGCGTACCATATTGGACGTAACTAATTAGATAAGAAATTAAAATAATTCCTCCAATTATAACCATGCTTGGTAAAGGAATAAAACTGCGCAACTGCCTCTCTAATCCATAGATATTCCCAATAACAGAACTGAAAATTTCTCCATAAATCACTAATATATATACCCATGAAAGCTGAGGAGCCAAATTTTTCATAATGACAGCCATCGGAATGGAATACCGGTAAACATCTGATAGCATAATAAGAGAAAAATGACTAGATATTAAAATAAGCATTAAAGCGATTCCACCTAATATCCCTCCCCATTTTGCCACTTCTTCATCGCCGATTTCAGAGGCAGCAGGTACTAGAACCGCAATGGCCAAAGCTAAATTTAAAGCAGTATACGAAAATGGAGAACTGATCGTTTTCCATGAAATATTCTCCATCTGAAATATCTCACCAAAAAACCCAGGCAAAGATATAGAAAGTAGAAATAAAATAAAACTAAAAGTAATCATAATAGGTACAACAAAAGTGTTTACAGCAAACAATCCCTTTGTACCAACTCTCATAACAAGTAAGGAAAGAATAATAGTAAAGATGACACCAGTGCTTTTATTCAGCCCAAGCTGCTCTTCAAATACAGCACCCGCTCCTGAAAACATCACGGCGCAAACACCTAAAAGCATTAATAATAATAGAAAGTTAATCATGTTTCCAACAATGTTACCAAACAAGTAAATGGTAAATTCTTGATAGGAAGATGCCTTTATTTTGACAGATATCCTCATTAATTTTGCTCCGAAATAGGCAAAAATAATCCCACTTAAAAGTATCCCTAAAAAGCCAATAAATCCATATTGTGAAAAGAACACCACTATTTCTCTCCCTGTCGCAAAGCCAGCACCAACTACCGTGCCTACATAAACTGCTGCAAGCTGAATTGCAGCACTCCATTTATTTTTCACATATTTCCCTCCTTACATCAACTATATGTAGAAATGGACAAACAATGACGAGCATTTTAGCCTATTAAAAATTTATTTTATCCATGACGTTTAACCCTTTTAAAATAGGAAAATTGGTATAGACACAAAGAAATTTCCTATATACATAAATTTCTAAATTTTATTTTGAAGCAAAATACTTGAAAGTCAAAAAAGGTCAAAGTATAATCATAATTACAAAAGGTCAATATTAGTCAAATTCAAAAGGAGGATATTTACAATGAAATGTGAAATGTGCCAACAAAATAATGCAACAATCAGTTTACGATTTGTTTTTAACAATATGGAAAGCACAATGAATCTATGTCATGCATGCTATCAAAAAGAAAAGCAAAAAATGACAGCACAAAGTGGCCCAATGTTTTTCCAACCTTCCCCTTTTGATGAGTTATTTCAATCATTTAACCAATCAAATCCATTAGGGGGAGCTAGTACTTCAAAGGAAGCTCCTTTTACTAACAACCATAAAAAAGCAGGTATTCTTGATAAACACGGAAAAAATTTAAATCAAATGGCGAACGCTGGTTTGATTGATCCCGTTATCGGCAGAGAAAATGAAATCGAACGTGTTATTGAAATCCTAAATCGTAGAAATAAAAACAATCCTGTGCTAATTGGCGAACCTGGTGTCGGAAAAACAGCAATAGCGGAAGGCTTAGCATTAAAAATTATAGAAGGTAATGTTCCAAAAAAATTACAAAACAAAGAAATTTATTTATTGGATGTTGCTTCCCTTGTTTCGAATACTGGAATTCGAGGACAATTTGAAGAAAAAATGAAGCAAGTAATTCAAGAAGTACAAGCTCGAAAGAATGTAATCGTCTTTATCGATGAAATTCACCAGTTAGTTGGGGCAGGTTCTGCAGAAGGATCAATGGATGCAGGTAATATTCTAAAACCAGCACTCGCTCGTGGCGAATTGCATATCATTGGGGCAACTACCTTAAAAGAATACCGTCAAATCGAAAAAGATGCTGCATTAGAGCGAAGATTCCAGCCGGTACAGGTAAGTGAGCCATCTGTTGAGGCAACTCTTTCCATCTTAAATGGTATTAAGGATAAGTATGAAAAGTTCCATGAAGTTACTTATACTGAGGATGCAATTAAAGCATGTGCAGAGCTCTCTCATCGTTATATCCAAGATCGCTTTTTACCAGATAAAGCAATTGATTTAATGGATGAGGCTGGTTCTAAAATGAATCTTTCTTCTACTTATCAAAACACAGAAGAAATTGAAAATCGTCTTGCTATGATAGCAAAAGAAAAAGAACAAGCATTGAAAGAAGAAAATTACGAGAAAGCAGCAGAATTACGTAAAGAAGAGCAACAGCTTGAAAAAGCTATAAACGAACCAAATATAGAAGAAAAACCGATTGTCGATGTTACCCTTATTCAACAACTTATCGAAAAGAAAACGGGGATTCCTGTTGGAAAATTACAGGAAGATGAGCAACAAAAAATGAAGTTTTTGAGTGAACGTTTAGCTGCAAAAGTGATTGGCCAGGACGAGGCAGTCCGCAAAGTGGCGAAAGCTATTAAGCGTAGTAGAGCAGGACTAAAATCAAAAACAAGACCAATCGGAAGCTTCCTATTTGTCGGTCCAACTGGGGTCGGAAAAACGGAACTTACTAAAACACTTGCAGAAGAATTATTTGGCAACAAAGACAGCATGATTCGATTAGATATGAGTGAATATATGGAGAAACATAGTATTAGTAAAATAATTGGTTCTCCTCCAGGCTATGTCGGTCATGAAGAAGCAGGACAATTAACGGAAAAAGTAAGAAGAAATCCATATAGCATTATCCTGCTAGATGAAATCGAAAAAGCACATCCTGATATCCAATCTATCTTCCTGCAAATTTTAGAAGATGGACGTTTAACAGATAGTCAAGGACGTACAGTAAGCTTCAAAGATTCTGTTATTATCATGACAAGTAATGCTAGTGTTGGTCATAAGCACAAAGTGGTTGGCTTTGGAAATAATGATGCCATTGAAGAAAGTAATTTATTACAAACATTAGGAAACTTCTTTAAACCTGAATTTCTTAACCGCTTTGATGCGATTATTGAGTTTAAAACACTGGAAAAAGAACACTTACTTCGCATTACTGATTTATTGATACAAGAACTTGCTCAAAACTTGCAAGAACAGAATATTACTTTACATGTAGAGGACACTGCAAAAGAGAAAATTGTTGAACTCGGTACCCATCCAAGCTTCGGAGCTCGTCCTTTAAGAAGAGTGATTCAAGAACATTTAGAAGATCAACTGGCAGATGTTATTCTTGATGATCCATCTGTAACAGAATTAACAGCTGTTCTAGAGGATGACCAAATTAAAATAAAACCAGTTCTCTCTAAAACATTATCATAAAAATAAATAGCTAAAACCGTGGGAGGAATTATTCCCACGGTTTTTATTTTTATAAATTACGGTCATCTACTGAATTTAACCATTCATCGATTTCCCCTACTACAGATTCCACACAGCCTTCTTCAAAAGGAGAAATTAAATTAGCTGCTTTGACTAATTCTGTAAATGGCATACTGCCTCCCAAGCCGCAAAGCTTGACATAATCTTCCCAAGCTTCTTCTTTATTCTCTCTTGAACGTTTCCAAAATTGGAAGGCACATATTTGTGCTAATGTATAATCAATATAATAGAATGGAGAATTATAAATATGTCCTTGTTTTTGCCAGAAACCTCCATTTTCCAGATATTCATTTCCATCATAATCAAGATGAGGACTATATTTTCTTTCTATCTTTCTCCATGCTTGCTTCCTTTCTGATGGAGTAGCCGTCGGGTTTTCGTAAACCCAATGCTGAAATTCATCAACTGATACTCCATACGGAAGGAATAGCAGGGCAGAACTTAAATGAGAAAACTTATATTTTTCTACATCTTCTTTAAAGAATAAATCCATCCATGGCCATGTGAAAAACTCCATACTCATGGAATGAATTTCTGCTGCTTCATATGTTGGCCAATAGTATTCTGGGATAGCAAAGCCGCCGCTAGAATACACTTGAAATGCATGACCTGCTTCATGGGTTAAGACATCAATATCGCCTGATGTACCATTAAAGTTTGAGAAAATAAATGGTGCTTTATAATTTTCGATAAAAGTACAATAGCCACCACCAGCTTTTCCCTTTTTAGCGACCAAATCCATTAATTCTGTTTCTCTCATATAAGAGAAGAAATCACCCGTTTCTTTTGATAATTCATTATACATCTTTTGTCCATTTTCAACGATCCACTCTGAATCTCCTTTAGGAGCTGCATTTCCAGTTACAAATTCGAATGGTTCATCATAAAATTTTAAGGAGTCAACTCCGATTCTCTCCCTTTGTCTTTCTTTTAATTTAGTTGCAAGGGGGACGATATAGTCTTCAACTTGTTTTCTAAAAGCCGCAACCATATCTGCATTATAATCTGTGCGATACATACGATCATAACCTAACTCGACGAAGTTTTTATAGCCTAGCTTATTAGCAATTTCTGTCCGAACCTTCACCATATCATCGTATATTCTATCTAACTGCTCTTCATGTTCACGGAAAAAAGCAAACCGGGCTTCACTTGCTGCCTTTCTCGTCTCGCGATTTTTTGATTCTGTAAATGGCTGTAATTGTGCCAGTGTTCTTTCTTCCCCTTCAAACAAAATCTTGGCAGAGGCAACAAGCTTAGTATATTCAGTAGAGAGTTTATTTTCTTGCTGAAGTAATTCAACGATATCCTCTGAGAATACTTTTAGTTGCGCTTCTGCTAATGCAAATAATTGCTTGCCCCATTTTTCTTCTAATTCTGGTTTAAATTTAGATTGAACAAGCGCTTGATAATACTTTGTAATAAGCCCTTCTACCTTTGGTGATATCTCATCGATATAATCTTGTTCTTGCTGGTAAAACTCATCATTTGTATCAACAGAATGGCGGATATAGCATAAATTAAACATAGTAGAAATGTCATTTCTAAGCTCATTTATTTTTTCCATTGCTGCCATTTGTTGATCTAAATGCTCTGCCTGATTAAACTCTACTAATAATTCGTCCATTCTAATTGTAAATTCATTTATATCTGGTCTTTTGTATGTAAATTCCGAAAACTTCATTCTTTTATATCCCTCCATTTTTAACTGGCTTCTCTAATTATACATGAAATCTAGGAAGACCAATACAAAAAAGCGAATATTCATAATGGAAGATTTATTTCCTATCAAAATAAATCTTCCTTCTGAAATACTCGCTTATAATAAGTTTTTCTTGTCCTATTTATCCCCAACAGATAATCCAAGTCTTTTTATTAATTCAATTGCAGTATCTTTTTCATCTGGTGTCAATTCAGACATGATTTCATGAATTCTTTGCTCATGATTTGGGAAAATACTCTCTATTAATCCCTTACCATTATCAGTAATTTGTGCAAATGTAACTCGTCTATCAGTTGGGCAGGCAACCCTTTTTAAATATCCTTTTTCCTCTAATTTATCTACCACATAAGTGATGCTCCCACTTGCTAACAAAATCTTTCCCCCAATTTGCTGTAGCGGCTGATCGCCTTTATGATACAGCAATTCCAGGACTGCAAACTCTGTCGGATTTAAGCCGTTTGCCGTGATTGCCTTATTAACATTTTCATTTATTGCTCGATAAGCACGTGATAATACAATATATAACTTTAATGATTGATCGATATCTTTTTTTGCCATTTATAAACTTCCCTTATTAGTATATAATTCACTATCTCGAATTCAGATAAATTATATTATTCCCTAGGTCTTTTGTCAATTTCCAGATGAAAACCTTCCCCTTCATTGAGCTTTCTCTATTTCATGTTATAATTATATCTATATATTGGAATTACCCTATGGAGAATCTATTGATGAAAATAAACACACACAAAAAGCTTTTATATTTTGCAATTGTCGTTATTCCGATCCTTATTACAACTATTCTATTTTTTTATTACCAAGTAAATAGAGAAGAAGCAAAAAATAAGGCTCATGCAGAATGGGTGGCCTCTATTCACCAAAGACAATGGGACTCTTATATAAACAAAATCGTCTCTTCTTTAAATATTCTAAGTCTCTCCATTCAAACTAATACCGATTCAGCAGAAGAAATTAATAACCTATTAAAAAAAGTGTTTACGAATGAGCATATTTATGGTGGTATATTCTTACTTGATAGTTCAGGTAAAACAATTGCTGGGGTTAATGATACGTATGATTCGATTGATATCTCTGAAGAGGATTATATAATGGAAGTTATTAATTCAAAGGACTTAGTGATTTCTAATAGAGAGGAAGTATTAAGCAACGGTCAGAAAGTAATCGGTATTGCCATGCCTATTATCAGTGACCATAATCAATTAAATTCAATTATAACTGCTTATCTCCGTGTCGATCACTTAATAAATATCACGAAAATGCTATCCTCAGAGGAAAACATCGCCATTATGAATGAACAAAAAGAACGCATTTTTTATATAAATGATGGTGCATCAATCAATAAAAAAGAAGTTATAAGTATGCCCATTGATCGCCTGCCTTGGACCATCATTGTGGAATTAGAAAAACCACATATTTGGAATATCGTAAAATCGAAAATATGGGTCCTTCTTTTTTTTATGGTGATTTTCCATTTCTTTTATATGCTTTTAATTCTTTACTATCATCGTAAAATAAGAGAAGAAGAAGCAAAACAAAACGAAATTCAAAAATTAGAACTTGTCGGCAATTTAGCCGCTAGTTCTGCACATGAAATTAGGAATCCTCTAACTGGTATCAAAGGTCTCATTCAATTATTAAGTGAGAAATATCATGATCAGCAAGACCAGTTTTATTTTTCTATTATCCAAAAAGAAATTGTACGGATAAATGAAATCGTAAGTCAATTCCTTATCTTAGGAAAGCCAACTGCACAAAATAAGCAAAAAATAAACTTAAAATTAATCATCGCAGAACTTAATCCGCTTATCGTTTCGGAAGCAAATTTATATAATGTAAAATATACAGAAAAGATATCTGACCAAGACATTTATATTCTCGGAATCGCCGATCAAATGAAACAAGTATTACTTAATTTAACCAAAAATGCGCTTGAAGCAATGGAAAAGGGCGGGCAGTTAGAACTTTCCATACGTTCCGTTAAGTCAAACGTAATCATTACAATCACCGATAATGGCATTGGCATGTCCAATCAACAGTTAAAGAAAATATTTGAGCCATTTAATACTTCGAAGGAAACAGGGACTGGCTTGGGGCTCGTTGTATGTAAAAGAATCGTTGAATCATTCGATGGTGAAATCCATATATCCAGTAGGGAAAAGAAAGGCACAAAGGTAAATATAATCTTACCTATTATGGAATAATTATTTATCTATTCGCTTCTTGCATCATAAACGCTGTTCATTTTCTATTATTCTTCTTAAAAGAAGAATAGTAGCTTTTGAACAAAAGAAGCGTTTTTTATTTTGTCAAAATATTAGTGGATAATAGGATAAGTAATTTAATGGAGGTCACATCTTTCTTTAAAGAAGGGCATTGATTTGGATGAAATATTATTAAGGTAATCACTGCCATTACCCTTCGCCATTTAGTTATCTATATACAACCTCGGAATAATTTTTCCGCTTATATCGGTTAGCATTGGACCAAAAAATTCGCGTGTTTTTATATTGTCTTTTTATTTGTTTTCTTTTCTCACTTTCGTAGCGAAATACAAGCTGATATTCATAGATTAATTTATCGAGTTCTTGACTCAATCTAATGGTCTCTTCATCAATTGTTCCACGCTCTTTCGCTGTTTTAATCATTACCTCCCTTTTATCTTGAATTTCAAATAATAATTCTGTTTTCTTACAATACACCTTACTTCCTCCTAATCAAATTCCTTACTTACAAACAATGCATTATTTGTTTACTTGATGAATTATTACAATAAAACAAATAAAAGTAAATAGATTCGCAATATTAGACATTTTTCTAAGTCAAAATAGGTATTTGTACTTATTTTTTCTTGATTCCGCTTCTTTTTTTCGACAAAACCACTGATGAAAAGAGTCGAAAACAACTCGCAATAATAGAAAACGCTTTCTTTTTAGTCACTTTCGCCTAATAGAAAACATCTTAGTATGAAGGAGTATCAACCCTTCTGGAAATTAGTTTATTAAGAGCAAAAAGGCAAAGAATCATATGAAGTTGTTGTTTCCCATGATTCTTTGCCTTTTTTCGACTGAATTCTTATCCATTATCGAGGAATTACTTAAATATCGAGAGTGTTTTTAATCTATCAACCGCCTCTTGCAATCTCTCTTCTTCTGTCAATAGACCAACTCGGACATATCCCTCCCCAAATGCACCAAATCCTGAGCCTGGAGCCATTGCAATATGTACCGTTTCTAATAAATAATCACTAAATTCTTGTGAAGTAAATCCATCTGGTACTTTTAACCATGCAAAGAATGAACCTTCAGGCGCATTGACTTCCCATCCAATTTTTTTAAGTCCATTTATGAAGATATTACGTCTTTGTTCGTAAAGCTGATTCATATCTCTAATACACGCTAAAGATTCTGTTAATGCCGTATAGGCAGCTTCTTGAATCGCTCCAAATAAACTAACATATAAATGATCTTGATAAAGATTTATAGCGGAAATGACACTTTGATTTCCAACTGCAAAGGCAACTCGCCAACCTGCCATATTAAATGTCTTAGATAAAGTATAAATTTCAACACCAATGTCTTTGGCACCCTCTACTTGTAAAAAGCTAAGCGGTTTTTTTCCATCAAACCCAATCGCTCCATATGCAAAATCGTGGACAACACATATATCATGCTGTTTACTTAAAGAAATTGTTTCAGCGAAAAATTCTTTTGTTGCTATTGCTCCAGTAGGATTGTTAGGATAATTTAAGAACATTAACTTTGCTTTTTCTAACTCTTCCCTTCTCACTTCCTTGTAGTTTGGTAAAAAGTTATTTTCTTCACGCAATGGCATGAAAACCGTCTCTGCATTCGCTAAAGCAATCCCAGATAAATAGTCCGGATAACCAGGGTCTGGAACCATTACTGTTTCGCCTGGATTTAATAAACATATGGGTATCTCTACAAGGCCGGCCTTTCCTCCAAATAATATCGCCACCTCTGATTCAGGATCTAAGTCAACATCGTATTCTTTTTTATAAAATTCACTAATAGCTTCCTTTAAATGTTTATATCCTCGAAATGGAGAATATTTATGATTCTTAGGCTGTTCGGCAGCCATCTGCAAGCTCTTGATAATGTGAGAAGGTGTCGGTTGGTCTGGATTTCCTTGCCCTAAATTAATCACATCATATCCTTTTTCAATATAGCTATTAACTTTACTAACTAATGAAGCAAAAAACTGCTCTGGTAAATTCTTTAATAATTGAGATTGATCATATTTCTTCATGTACACACACCTTCTTCAATGATAAAACCTTCCAATTATTATTGGATAAACTTCTATTAGAAAATTCGATTATAAACATTCCATAAGTGATTAAAATAGAAATAATCGTTTAATAATTCGCTTTTTTATGATATAACGAAATTAATATAATAATTGAATTTTTTTGTTGGTTAACATTATAACGGAATTTAACGAAGATGAATAGAGGTGTAATCATTTGAAATTTCAGATTAGTTTAATTCAAATGGATATCGCATTTGGCAGGCCTGAAGAGAATTTTAAACAGGTAGAGAAAAAAATTGCTGCGTGCAAGGATAATAGTGATATCATTGTACTGCCAGAGTTATGGTCAACCGGCTATGATTTAACAAGATTAGCTGCGATTGCTGATAAACAAGCTCAAAATACTATTTCTTTTTTAAGTAAATTAGCCTCCAAATATAATGTTCATATCATTGGCGGATCTATTGCTAATAATAAAGAAAAAGGGGTTTATAATACACTTATTGTGATAAATAAATCTGGTGATGTGGTACATACGTATGATAAGCTTCATCTTTTTCAGCTGATGGATGAACATCTATATTTAAAGAGCGGGACATCTAATGGCCTTTTTTCTTTAGAGGATAGAAATTTTGCTAGTATGATTTGCTACGATATTCGTTTTCCAGAGTGGATAAGAGCACATACAACAAAAGGAGCTGAAGCCATCTTTGTAGTGGCTGAATGGCCAAAACCAAGATTGGCACACTGGAGAAGCCTGCTTATTGCACGAGCCATTGAAAATCAATGTTATGTAATTGCTTGTAATCGTGTCGGAAATGACCCAAATAATATCTTTGCTGGGCATAGCATGATTATTGACCCATGGGGAGAAATTATTGCAGAAGCCGGCGAGAAGGAAGAAATTCTAACAGCTGCGATTAATTTAGATAAAGTAACAGAGGTACGTAAAACCATCCCAATATTTGCTGATCGAAAACCAGCATATTATACGTGATTTTTATACATATTAACCTAGAGGGTGGGACAAAAGAATTTTACATAAAGAAAAAGCCAAACTATAATACAATAACATCGTAATAGTTCGGGTTTTTCTTTTCGCTGATTTATCCTTTTTATAGCTAAAAAACAAGTTCGTTCCATTGCGCTCCAGTCACTCGCTTTCCGCGGGGAGGAAGCTGAGCCTCCTCACTGCGCTGCGGGGTCTCAGCCTTTCCTCTATTTCCCGCAGGAGTCGAGTGTCTTCCGCTCCATTTCACTAATCTTATAAAATGGGGCGAGAAACAAAAATAGATTCTTTTTATCATTCGTCTAATTCAACAAATGATTATTCAGCTTTAAGCATAGCCTTTTTAGTTTTGTCTCAGCCCCTTTTTCTTCACTTCGCCCACATTTCCTCAGGGTTGAGTTCATATATACTATTTTCTCGATACATAAAGTGATTAATAATAAATTCTCTTCTTATTGTCGCGTAGTCATCAAAATATTGTTGAATATAAGCATTTATTTCTTTTTCTTCATATTTTCTGCCAAAAACCAGCCCCTCAAGCATGTATTTGAGCACTATTAACTTTTTCTTTCTTTGCGAAGGAATATTTTTAAGTCTCCCTTCTTTAGTAAAAAAGTTCTCAATGATTTTTGCTTGTTCCTCTTTAGTAACAGTCATAATCCTCTCCTCCATTCCATTTGTTAATTTTCTTAAAGACTCGTTTTGTTGTAAAATGACTGATTTATTCAAGAAAAAATAAATCGTATTTTTATCTCTGCGTTCATACACAACATTTATGTCACGCAATTTCTTTAAATGATGAGTAATGGTTGGAGCAGATAGACCCAGTTTTTCTGCGATTGCTTGACCATTCCATGGTTTGTTTGCTAACAAGGAAATTATTTTAATTCTGGTGGGATCCCCCATAGTTTTATGAAATGCAACCATTTTATCTAATTGCATTCGATCACCTACTTTGACTATCATCTAATTAGATAATAATCAAAGTAGGTGATGATGTCAAGATATGGTATAATATTTTCTAAGTCTACATTTTCCGTTGAGAAGACCACTAGACAAATCCTTCTGAGTTTCCCTATGTCTACTCCTCTAACAATTCAAAACAACCAAAAATAAAAAGGGCCTAATATAAGCCCATTCCTTAAAAGTTACTCTACCAGGTCTAATGATCATTCATTTAGTTTGACTGGAAGTACAATGTAGAACGTCGTACCAACCCCTAGCTCTGACTCAACTGTCACTTTCCCCTGATGCTCTTCAATAATTTGATACGATACTAGTAAACCTAAGCCTGTTCCTTTTTCTTTGGTCGTATAAAAAGGTTCCCCAATTCTTGCAAGTATTTCCTTGCCCATTCCTCTTCCGTTATCACGGATTGCTATTTGAAAGTAATCCTGCTTACATTCAATGGAAACAGCTATTTCCCCACCGTCTTCTAATGCCTCTATTGCATTTTTTATAATATTTATAAATACCTGTTTCATTTGATTTGGTTCACAATAGATAATCGGCATATCTTCTGCATACATTTTTATAATTTGAACATTTTGTAGCACCGCTTGTGCATACAGCAATTCGATTGTATCATTCATAATTTGTCTTATATCTCGTTTTACATATTGAACAGCTTGTGGTTTAGCAAGTAATAAAAATTCATTAATAATGGATTCAATCCTAGTAAGCTCTGTTTTTATCACAGAAAAATACATATCATTTTCCTTTGAGGCAACTCCATCTTCTAACAATTGAATAAATCCCTTTAAAGCTGTCATTGGATTTCGAATTTCATGAGCTATTCCCGCTGCCAATTCTCCTACTACATTTAAAGTAGATGACTTTCTCAGCTGTTCTTCCAACAAGGCATTTTCTGTAACATCACGTAATGTAGTAATACTTAATCCTGAATAAATATTAAATTTATTACGATATTCAAGCTGCGTATATTCTCTATTATTAGGAAACTTTACTGTATAAAGCCCCCTATTTTGTCCATCTTTGTCCACATTTAATAATTTTGGCTTTATATCTTCTCCAATTGTTTTTGCAGGAGGGAAAAAGGATATTAAATCTGCACCGATTAAACCCTCTTTACTTTTATGAAGAAGACGTTCAGCCGCTTTGTTCATATCAATTATTTGATAGTTTTGATCCCAAATGATAATACCGTCAAAAACTTCTTCAAAAGTATTCTCAAACATCGCCTTACTTTCACGTAATTCTTCTTCCATTTTATAACGTTCCGTAATATTACGGAAAATACTCATGTTTAGCCCTTCTACCGAATGAAGTTTGGTTGTAAATTCTAGTATTTTTTTCTGTCCATTAGGCATCAAAAACATCAATTCTTCTCGATTAGATTTCTTATAATAGAGATTTGTAATCATATCCACGTAGCGTTTATCTTTTTTATAAATAAAATCACTAATCCTTGATTTTAGTAACTTTTCTTCAGAACTTTCAAAAATTTTTAAAGCTGATTCATTAGCTGCAATAATTTGCCCTGTTTCTTTCCAAAGAACAATACCATCGAGTGCTTCTGTAAAAAAATCATTATACAGCTTTTGTGCTTCTTCTTTCTCTTTTTCTCTTTCAAATTCCTCTGTTATCTTTTCAATAATTGTTATAAATCCCAGCTCATCGGGCAAGCGACTAGTTTGCGTTTCAAAATAGCGTTTTCGCCCATTAATAGTTAATAGGAATACGCTTTGAAAAGTACCTGATTTGGTTTTTATAGCTTCCATATGCTCCCTTATCACCGAACGTTCTTCCTGCTTCACAAAATGCGTTATATTCCTATCAACTACTTGATTCATATTCACGTTAAAATAATCACAAAGACATGGATTAATATCTCGAATCACTCCATTATTATCAAATATAACCATCCCTACATTTATTGTTTGGAAAGCAATGAATCTCCTATCCCGGACAAGTTTATTTTCTTCTAATTCTTCCTTTAGAAGGGTATTCTCTCTTTCCAATTCCCTCAGTTTATTTTGTAATTGTCGATATTCTTCAGAATAGGATATACTATCCATCTTTATGGATACCCCCCTTTTCAAACGTAGTGATTACATAATTCTACATTATTCTTGAATTTCCTTTCCTTCTGAAGAATTTAAAGAAAAAAACATACTAAGATTAGTCAACTGCTGAGAAAATAAAATATATAACGGATAAGGACAAACAATCTCTAATTTAGTGGTGAAATCAATCGTTCCATCTTTCTTAAAAAATTAATTATTGTTCGGGTTTATATTTGATTAAAATATTTATGTCCCTCCCTCAATATAGCAACCGATGTATTTCTGATCGCAAGTATATTCATTTTAATATCTACCTCTCCCTTTATTCCCCCTTAAAATTCAAACAAAAAATTAAGCCTTCCCTATTATTAATAAGGATTTTTATTTTTCTTTCGTCTAACGTACATTTCAATTATGTAATAAACAGAAGTTATTTAGTTAACAGATTAACGACAGGGGATTAAAACAATCGAATTTGTGTTATATATAGTTAGTGAAATGAACTATACGATATTTCCGTTCATGAAAGGATGAGCTTATGAAACAACGGGATTACTATTTTGATAATGCAAAATTTATTTTGATTTTTTTCGTTGTCTTCGGTCATTTTATCCAATCATTCATAAATGACAATCAAAATATTTATACGTTATATAAAGTAATTTACACTTTCCATATGCCAGCATTTATTCTTATTTCAGGATTTTTTGCCAAAGGTATAGCAGAAAAGGGATATATAAAAAAATATGCAAAAAAACTAATCATTCCCTACCTTATCTTCCAACTTGTATATAGCATTTTTTATTATTTTCTATATGGTAAATCAACTTTTGCCATTGAACCGTTGACCCCACATTGGTCCTTATGGTTTTTAATTAGTTTGTTTTTTTGGAACATCTTTTTATTAGTGTTTGTAAAGTTAAAGCCTATACATGGAATTTTACTTTCCTTTGTACTAGGATTAGCGATTGGAATGGTCGATTGGACGTCTAGCTATTTAAGCTTAACGAGAACCTTTGTGTTCTTCCCTTTATTCTTAATAGGATTTTATATGAAAAAAGAACATTTTGCTTTAGTAAAAACAAGAAAAGCAACCATCCTTGCTATTGTTATTTTCACGATTGTTTTTATAGGATTTCACCTATTCCCTACCGTTAATTATCAATGGCTATTCGGCTCAAAATCTTATGAAGCCCTTGGAGAAGGTTATTTTATAGGAATGGCTATTCGATTATTTTTCTATCTATTAAGTTTTCTGATGATTTTTTGTTTTTTTGCTTGTGTACCAAAAAAGGAATATTTCTTTACTAAGCTTGGAAAATCAACATTATATGTATATTTACTGCATGGCTTTTTTATCCGTCTTTTTAGACAAAGTGACTTACCCGCTATTTTTGAATCACCTAGGTCCTATGTTATGATCGTAATTGTATCATTCTTAATTACAGTACTGCTTTCAAGCAATATAATTATTTCCTTTACACAGCCTATTATTGAATTAAAAAGTTCTAAATTAAAAAAGCTTTTTTCAAGAGTACAGCGCTCTCTTCAAACAAATAGATAACTTGTTCCCATCAGTGAAGGAATTTACTGATGGGAAATTTTTTTATTTTCTTCTAGTAGCACTCTTTGTTTTATCTTTTGTTAAAGCTCCTGTATCATAGAATTTACTTGCATTAACATCACCAAACTCTTGGCCAAATTCTACATTTGAAGCCTCTGTTTGTTGTCGTTTTTTTATTTTTTTCGCCATTTATTGTCCCTCTCTTCCATGCTTTGCATTACGATTGGCACCTTTGATTGGGTTTTCGCCCCTACTAAATTCAGCGGAAAATTCTGTTTCCTGCGTATTTTTCTTTGGCGTTTTGCTGTATTTTTCTACACTGTTAACTTCAGCTTTTCTTTTAGCCATTATGATCTCTCCTTTCCATTACATCATTATTATCCGCATGTGAATAAAAGATATGCTTTCCTACTTTTGTCAAGCACTCATAAAAAAATGGAGCTGGCAAAATAGCCAGCTCCATTCACATCTTCCTTATCCTTATCCTTATCCGATAATAATTCGTTCTTTTGGATAATGGAAGTTATCTTTTTTCTCTTTTCCTCCAATAATATAGATGAAAGAAGTCAATCCTATTCTTCCGATGAACATAAGCAGCATAATTACACATTTACCAAAGGTAGATAATTCTGGTGTTAATCCTAGAGAAAGTCCTGTTGTTCCAAATGCAGAACAAACTTCGAAAAGGATCACAATAAGGGACGCCTTTTCAGAAATAGATAAAGCAATGACAGCGACGAGACATATACCAATCGCAAATATCGTTACAACCAATGATTTTATAATATCCTCTTCATGAATTTCTCGTTTAAATATTTTAATATACCTGTTTCCATTTGCATAATGATAAATAAATAAGACATTCAATGCAAAGGTTGTTGTTCTGATACCTCCTCCAACAGAACTTGGGGAAGCACCGATAAACATAAGAAAACAAAAGATAAGTAAAGTTGTCATAGAAAACTCGTTTAATTCCATTGTTGCTAAACCACCACTTCGAGTGGAGGTAGAATGAAAAAAGGCATTGAAGAATATTTGATGCCAGCTCATTCCCGCATAATAATTACCCCATTCTAAAATAATAATCATAATCGTTCCAAATAGTAAAAGAAAACCAAAAGTAATCGTTGTTAACTTAGTGAATAATGAAAACTTCAGATGATTTTTTCCTTCTTTTGGAAAAAGGTAATTTTTCACTTCGATAAGTACTGGAAATCCAATCGCTCCTAATGTAATTAAAATAATATTAACAAGTTGGACAAAATAATCATCCTTAAATGGAGTAAGTGATTCTCCTGTTAAATCTAATCCTCCATTTGTTGTGGCACTAACAGATGCAAAAGTGCCATGTAGGATCGAATCCCCCCAGGTAGGATAATAATTATGAAATTGCATTGAGAGTATAATAGCACCCAATACTTCAATAATAAGAATGATTTTGATAATTTCTCTTATTAAATTGACGAGACCGGAAAGATTAGATTGATTGTGGTCAATCATTATTAACTGTCTTTCTCTTAAACCAATCTTCTTACGAAGAATCATCCAAAAAAATGTACCTATTGCCATTACTCCAATACCGCCAAATTGAAGAACAAACATTAATATTATTATTCCAAATGTGCTATACGTTTCAGCGATATTAATAACAGTAAGTCCTGTTACACTTACTGCCGTTACGGCAGTAAACAATGTATCCATAAAGGAAACTGTTACCCCTTCTTTATGTACTCCTGGTAAACTTAATAATAAAACCGATATGCTAACAGCTAAACCATAATAACTGGTTATCATCTGCGCAGGAGTTAAATTTTGAAGGACTAACTTAAACTTCTTGCCCATTAAAAAACAATTCCTTTCTTTAAAGCTAACCATATATCCTATATAATGATGCCTTATTATCATAGATATTAAACAGTATAAGTTATCTATCCCTCGACGTTCAAGCTAATCTTAAATGTTTAGGAAACTTTTAAGATTAGCTTGAATATTTTTAAGTACTATCAATTAATGAAGTAATGGAGGTTTACCAATAGGCTAGGCTAACCTATAAACAACAATAAATCCTATTTTCTCCCCTATACACAAACTTTACCACTAATGAACTTAAAATAAATCCACATATTATAAATACAGAATCATTTATCATTCCTATTTTTGAAACAATTAATTGATAAATAATCACTGTACTATATATTGGATAAGGAGGAAACAAAAATGGCTTCTCGAAATAAATTATTAGTTCCAGGAATTGAACAATACCTAGATAGTGTTAAGTATGAAATTGCCCAAGAATTTGGTGTGAATTTAGGATCTGATACTGTTTCACGTGCCAATGGTTCTGTTGGGGGAGAAATAACAAAAAGACTTGTCCAACAAGCACAGGCAGAGTTATCTGGAAAAACGCAATAAGTTAAATCTGCTGAACTAAAGTCCTGATCAAAAAGAAAAAGCCACTCCAAATGGATGGCTTTTTCATCATATTTATGCATTACTTTCTTTTGCTTTAACTGCTTCTTTATTGGAGAAGAGATATCCACCAACCGCAATAGCTACTAGCACAAACCAGAAGATTCCTTTCCATAGTTTCGATTCTGGAAAATGTTCATCTAAGAATCCTACTGATGGATGTGCCAACGTAAATACGGCTAATTTCACCCCTACCCAGCCTACAATTAAAAATGCTGCTGTTTCTAGAGAAGGACGAGAATGAAGTAACTTTACAAACCAGTTTGCAGCAAAACGCATAATGATCAATCCAATTAATCCCCCAAGGAACATAACTAAGAATTGTCCTCCATCAATGCCTCCTAGCGTAAACCAATTTGTTTTTGGTAAAGTAATTGCAAGTGCAACCGCTGCTAACATGGAATCAATCGCAAAAGCAATGTCTGCTAATTCTACTTTAAAAACAGTCATCCAGAAACCGGATTGTTTCTTCGGCTTTTTATCTTTATCGGCTTCATTTTTCTTCGCATACTTTCCGTAAATATTATGCACTGCAATAAAGAGAAGATAAAGCGCCCCTATCGCTTGCACTTGCCAAACATCCACTAAGTAAGAAATCATAAATAAAGTAGCAAAACGGAATACAAAAGCACCTAATAATCCGTAAAAAAGCGCCTTTTTTTGTTGTTCTACTGGCAAATGCTTAACCATAACAGCCATTACCACCGCGTTATCAGCTGCTAGTAACCCCTCTAAAACAACAAGAATCAGTAAAACCCACCCATACTCTAGTAACATGCTTGCATCCAATAAAATTTCCCCCTTTAGGTTTTTATTTGTATACTCCTATTAGCAGGTTTTGCTACGACTTTCGTTATTATGTACAAAAGTGCGCAAAAAAAGACCTTTGCCAAATAGGCAAAGGTCTTGCTAAGCACTAATATGCCAACAAAGCCGATGGCATATGCCATGAACTGACGACTTTGTTTTAGGTATCAAACCTAAAAGCTACTCCCCTTTGAGTAGTATACAAATATTAATATGTATTAATTATATACAATATTGAACTATTTGCCAATGGTTTTTTACATATTTTTTAATTTTACTGATAATTTTATTTTATCTGTAACTCTTTCATCATTTCTCTCTAGCCAATCAACATTTACCACTTTAAGAATGTTTCTTTTTCCTAAAATAAATTAAGCAATACTTAACTACAAAACCACTAATGATTCCAGGTATCAAGAATACCATCGGTAAAAATACAGGACCTAACAACACTCCAAATAACTTCATTTGTGTCGAATAAAAAACACCTACGGTAACAAAATATGCGCAAAATACAAATGGTAAAAAAGCATATTCATTGTCTGTTTCCATAACTTCCTTATAGGCATCCCACATTGCGAACATATATAAACACGGATAAAACAATATCCATTGAAAGTCGATAATCTCTATTGCCTCTTGGATATTGCCACAAAAACTCAGCATAATGGCTAAATTAAAATTACTTTTCGCATTTATAATAAATTCTAAGATAACTAATAGTGTTCCTTTCCAATATTTTTTCAATAATAACTGACTAAAACCAGGTAGAGCTATACTCCACATAATTGCTTCCAATCTACTTAGGCCCTTCATTGGTATCACCATCTATTTTTCTATACCTACTATTACATTTTTAGCGAAATCTCGATATTTTATACAAAATAAATTGTTATATTTTTACAAAACAAAATATTAAATGGAAATACTGCTTATAAGCAATCCATATCATATATGATTGGACCACTATAAAAGAGCCCTAGGGCTCTTTTTATAATATCTGAGATAAAAATGCTTTTGTCCGTTCATGCTTCGGATGATCAAATAGTTCTTCTGGTTTTCCCGTTTCTACAATTTCTCCTTTATCAAAAAGGATAATGCGATCTGCCACTTGTCTTGCAAAACCCATTTCATGTGTTACCACCAACATGGTCATTCCTGACTCTGCTAAAGTTTTCATAACATCTAATACTTCCTTTACCATCTCAGGATCTAGGGCAGAAGTAGGTTCATCAAACAGCATAATCTTCGGTTGCATCGCTAATGCTCGTGCAATTGCAACACGTTGCTGTTGTCCACCTGACAATTGTCCTGGATACTTATTTGCTTGTTCTGGAATACCAACTCTTTCAAGTAATTCTTTGGCAATTTGTTCTGCCTTTGCTTTTTTCCACTTTCTCACCCAAATTGGTGCTAAAGAGATATTCTTCAGGATAGTCATATGAGGAAATAAATTAAATGACTGAAACACCATTCCCGTTTCTTTCCGAATTTCTTCAATGTTTTTCAAATCATCTGTTAACGCAATATTATCAACCGTTATATGCCCCTTTTGAAATTCCTCTAAAGCATTTATCGTACGAATAAAGGTTGACTTACCAGAACCTGATGGTCCTAGAATGACAATTACCTCCCCTTGCTTTACTGTAAGATCTACATCTTTTAATACATGGTGATCTCCATACCATTTATTCAATTTAGTAACCTTAATAATATCCTCTCTCTCATCTAGAGGTGTCGATAATTTATTTATACCAAAGACACTTTCCATCCTCTCATTCTCCTTTCTATCTCGTCCCTACACCAAGTGATTTTTCTATATGCTTACTTACATGCGACATTAAGAAACAGAAGATGAAGTATATAAAAGCAATCACAATATATAACTCCATATATTTTCCTAAATATTCCGGATTTGCAGCAATTTTTTTTCCCATTCCAAGAAAATCGGCTAATCCAATAACCGCAACTAGGGATGTATCTTTAAAGATGGAAATAAATTGACCAACCATAGCTGGGATAACTGCTTTTAAAGCCTGTGGCAATATGACAAAAAACATTACCTTAAAATTATTTAATCCTAGAGCTTGCGCTGCTTCAAATTGTCCTCTCGGTATTGATTGCAGGCCTCCGCGAATATTTTCTGCTAAATAGGCCGCACTGAATAAAGTGAATGCTATCATTGCCCGGACTACATTATCTAGTTCGATTCCCCCAAGGAACATCGGCAGCAATAATTGGGCAATAAATAACACCATAATCAGCGGCATTCCTCGAATTAATTCTATATAAAGAATACAGCAATATTTGATTATAGGCAGTTTACTTCGTCTCCCCACTGCTAGGAGTAAACCTAATGGGAAAGAGCAAATAATTGCAACCGAAGCGATAACAAGCGTTAATAAAAATCCTCCCCAAATATTTGTTTTTACTGGCTCAAGTACACCAAACCCATTAATAATAGAAAGGGTAATCGGCATATATAAAATCCATAATATAAGAAGGGGGATTTTTAACTTCGGAACATATTTTCCGATAAAGTAAAAAAGGAATATCACAGCCGCACTCGTAAATAAATATACTTTCGATTCCATTTCTGTATAAGGAATTACTCCAAATATAACTAGAAGAACACTGAGACTAATGGCAACATGTCCGATAATCCCTCTCCACGCTCCCCAAGTAGTTCCTAAAAATACTGATAGTAACAGAAGAGATACCCACAATCTCCATATTTCTTCTAGTGGAAATTGTCCGACAAAGAGGAGCCTTAAATTGTCAGTAACAACTCCCCATTCACTTGCGAATAAAAACTTACCTATTCTCGTAAGCAAATAAATAGTAAACATTAATGTGACAATCGTTAAAATAGCATTTTTCCAATTCTTAAATAAGTTATTTTTCAGCCATAATTGTAATTTCTTTTGATTAGCCAATTTTTTCGTTTCCATAACTGGTTCCGTATTAAGTTGTATATTATCCATTTACCTCCCTACCTTTCTACCAGCTGGAATTTTTTATTAAAAATATTCATTAACAGTGATGTAGTTAAGCTAAATAATAAATACACAGAAATAACAATTAATAAAGTTTCTAATGTATGTCCTGTCTGATTAATAATTGTATTTCCGATTCCAACAATATCTTGGTATGCTACAGCCATTGCTAAACTTGAGTTTTTTATTAAATTTAAATATTGGCTTGTTAATGGCGGGATAATGATTCTAATTGCTTGCGGAAAAATAATTAAACGAAGTGCTGTATGACTTTTAAATCCAAGCGCTTTAGCAGCTTCTATCTGCCCTTTTGGAACCCCCATTATTCCTGCACGAACAATTTCCGAAATATAGGTTGATGTATAGATTGTTAAGGCAACTAAAACAGACATAAACCCGATGGATAATGACGTTCCTCCTTCAAATGAATTGCCATTAAATACAGGAACAGAAAAACCAAGTGGTCCATTTCCTAAAATAATATAGATAATTATCGTTCCAATTACTATTAATCCCACACTTGAAATGAACGGATATGTAGACTTACCTGATTCTATCGATACTTTTGTTAATTTTTTGAATAAAATTATGCTTCCTGCGATTAAAAAAATTAGAATGACAAGCCAGATCAGCGTATTATCCTGTAAGGTAAACCACGGAATAGAGGCACCTCTATTTGAAAAATAAAACGGCCCAACCGATATAGCATCTTGAATTTTCGGCATTGGTAAAAAAACAGCAAAATTCCAAATGAAAATTTGAACCAATAATGGTGTATTTCTAAAAACTTCAACATATACTGTTGCCACTTTACGGACTAACCAGTTGTTCGATAATCTTGCAACTCCTACAATGACTCCAATAATAGTTGCAAGGATAATCCCAAAAATGGAAACCTTAAGTGTATTTAATAATCCTACTAATAAAGCACGTGTATAAGGATCGTCAGGTGTATAACTAATAATAGATTCTGCTATAGGGAAAGATGCTTTTAGATTTAAGTAGTCTAATCCTAATACTAAACCTATTTGTTCGAGACCTGATATTACATTTCTCACCATAAAGGCAATTACTATTCCTACGATTAGAACAAAAATAATTTGACTAATTATCGGGACCACTTTTCTATTTCTCCAAAGAGGAGTCGATGTTGTTTTTTTCATTTCCACTATTTCTCACCTCTCACTTAAAAGAATAGGGGGTATCTCAAATAGATTAGACACTTTGGTTTTTGAGACCCCCCATATTTTTATCTGTTATTACCTATTAACGGAATGGAATAGAGTACAATAATCCCCCATCAGTATATAACGCATTTTGTGCACGCTCTAATTTGAACACTGTGTCAGGACCTAAATTTCGCTCGTAAATTTCACCATAGTTACCAACTTGTTTAATTACTTGGTAGGCAAAATCATTGGCTAATCCTAGCTGTTCTCCTAGATTGCCTTCCACTCCTAAAAGACGCTTAATCTCTGGGTTTTCACTGGTTAAGAAATCATCTACGTTTTGAGAGGTAATACCGAATTCTTCCGCTTGAATGGTTGCAAATACAATCCATGATACTGCATCTGCCCACTTTTCGTCGCCATCTTTAACTGCTGGAGCTAGTGGTTCTTTTGATAATGTTTCTTCTAAAATAATATGAGCATCTGGGTCCTGCAAAGTAGACTGGCGAGAAACTAATCCCGATTTATCTGTTGTCCAAGCATCAATAGAACCCTGTTCATATGCAGCAATTACAGCATCTGCATTATCAAATGTTTGTGCTGTATAGTTAACACCTGCTGCTTTCATCTGATCAGCTAAGTTTAATTCGGTTGTTGTTCCCGTTTCTACCCCAATTGTTTTACCCTCTAAATCTTTTAGTGTTTTGATTCCACTATCCTTTGGA
This sequence comes from Niallia sp. M35, assembly GCF_050971705.1. Classification (NCBI taxonomy): domain Bacteria; kingdom Bacillati; phylum Bacillota; class Bacilli; order Caryophanales; family Bacillaceae; genus Niallia; species Niallia sp. M35. The sequence goes on along the minus strand of NZ_JBPCEP010000029.1, from coordinate 10,907 downwards.
ACCATAATTCCTTGACCATCATAGAAAGTAACTGGAGCAAAACTTAGCCCCACTTCAGCATCACGGTTTGTTGTCCAAGTTGTATTACGAATTAACACATCTACTTCACCAGATTGAACTGCCGTAAAGCGGTCTGTAGCTGATAGAGGTCTAAATTCAATTTTAGAAGGATCTCCAAGAACTCCAGCTGCAATCGCTCTTGCAAAATCAACATCAAAACCAGTATTTTTCCCATCTGAACCTATGTAGCCAAAACCAGGAAGAGCATCATTAACACCTGCTTTTAATGTCCCTCTTTCTTTTATGGTTTCAAGTAAACTTTTAGAAGAACTTGTTTTTGCACCATTAGTACTTTCCCCATCTGATCCTGACTTACTTGAGCAGCCAGCTAAAGCTAGAACAAGTACTAATAAAATACTAAAAGTAAGCGACAAACTTTTCTTCATACAATATATCCCCCTATATCTTGTTTTTATGATACTAGCAAACTCTAATTAAAAGAATATTCAATCTATTTATCTTACAAGAATACTCTTATCACATCGAATGTTAGTATCAGCCCTATTAGATATTAAAAAGCCAACTAATTAACAATTGTTTGTTAACTTTTATAACATCATGTTTTTATTATACCTATTTTTATTAGAATTACAAATAGTTTTTTGAAAACTTTTAATCATGAAAACATTTTAAACATTTTCGTTTTTATTTAGATTTACAAAAACCTTATATATCAGTAATTCGTATACCGAAAGACTTTCTTTTTTACTCCCTACAAAAACCATCCACCCGCTTTTATTTCAGAAAAAAGACAGTATATATCTACTTCCCATCAAATAAAATTATTTCAGAATAACAAAAATCTGAAATTTTATAATAAACACTTGTCCCTTCTCCTTCCCTCCCCTTTTCTCATGTTCGAAAATCTGACAGGATTTCAACATAGAGCTATTTTCCATTACATCAAAAAAGAGACTATTTACAAAAGAATCTCCATTTAAAATAGGTAGAATCCTTTTGCAATAATCTCTTCTTTTACTGAATTATTCTTGTTCATCCATCGGATTATATAATTTTACTTCTGGATTTTTATCTTGGAACCATCTTAATGCAAATTCATTTTCAAATAAAAATGCTTTTTTGCCGTAACGATCCTCTACTAGCAGACTTCTTCCACTAGAAAGATTTTCATTTACCTCTTCATCCACTAACCAACGGGCAATTTTCGAACCTACATGCTCCATAATTACTTCTACATTGTACTCATTTCTCATTCGATGCTCAAATACTTCAAATTGTAGCTGACCAACTGCTCCCAGCAAATAATCTTCTGTTTTGACAGTCTTATATAACTGAATTGCACCTTCTTGTACGAGCTGCTGAATGCCTTTATGGAAATGTTTTTGTTTCATTACATTCTTTGCCGTTACCTTTACAAAAAGTTCTGGTGTAAATTGAGGTAGTTTTTCATATTGGTAAGCATTCTTGCTAACCGTTAACGTATCGCCAATTTGATAAAAACCTGGATCATACAACCCAATAATATCTCCACTAACCGCCTCATTAACGGTACTTCGATCATCAGCCATAAATTGTGTAGATTGCGCTAACTTTACTTGCTTCCCTGTTCTTGGTAAATTAACCATCATTCCTCTTTCAAATTTCCCAGAACAAATACGTAAAAACGCGATACGATCACGGTGAGCCGGATTCATATTCGCTTGAATTTTAAAAATGAACCCTGAAAACTCTTCTGATAAAGGATCGATCTCTCCAATGGTAGATTTTCTAGCTTGTGGAGACGGTGCAAATTGCAAATATGTTTCTAAAAATGTTTGTACCCCAAAGTTGCTTAATGCACTACCAAAAAATACAGGTGTTAAATCACCATTATTAATTTTTTCTTCCGAAAACTCATTCCCCGCTTCATTTAAAAGCATGATTTCTTCTAATGTTTGATCATATAAAGAATCCTGTTTAATTGGATGATCCCCTTCAATCTCTCCATCTTCATTTAGATCAACATATCGTTCTTTATCTTCTACACGGAACTGCTCAATTCGATTGTAAAAACGATCATATATACCTAAAAATTCTTTACCCATTCCGATCGGCCAATTCATTGGATAAGACTCAATCCCCATTACTTCTTCTAATTCCGCAAGTAATTCAAGAGGCGGCTTCCCTTGGCGATCTAATTTATTAATAAATGTAAAAATAGGAATACCTCTCATCTTACACACTTTAAATAACTTTAACGTTTGTTCCTCTATTCCTTTTGCCGAATCAATTATCATAACAGCACTATCCACAGCTGTAAGAGTACGATAAGTATCTTCACTAAAGTCTTGGTGTCCAGGTGTATCCAAAATATTTACTCGTGCATTTTTGTAGTCAAATTGCATCACACTTGATGTAACAGAAATTCCTCTTTGCTTTTCTATTTCCATCCAGTCACTTGTCGCATATTTTCCTGTTTTCTTCCCTTTTACTGTTCCAGCATCTCTAATTGCTCCGCCAAATAATAATAACTTTTCCGTTAACGTTGTTTTTCCAGCATCTGGATGGGAAATAATCGCAAAGGTGCGACGAGATAGTACATCCTGTTTAAAATTCTTTGACATGTTACTTTCCTCTCTTTTACGCATTCAAATTTAGTCCATTCCCTTATATTATCTCGATATATCAAAGTTTGCAATGGATATAAATGTATTCGGCTACTTTTATTTTTACTATTTTTCTTTTATTTCATGAGAATCCATCCATCTTATTTATTTTCAACCGTTTGACGGACATTATAGCTTAAGATTAATTTCTTCTAATACCTTTCCAATTGATTCATGAATGACAATGTCAGCAATACCATCCATTTGGGTTGGCTCTTTATTGATAATGATTAGTTTAGCACCTGTTTGCTTTGCAAGTAATGGAAATTGATTTGCTGGTGAAACGGATAAAGAGGACCCTAAAACTAAAAAGACGTCTGAATTTATGGCTGCCTCTTCCGCTGTAAAAAATGGCTGTTCTGGGAGCATTTCTCCAAAAAGGACAATGGAAGGTCTTAGTATCCCTCCACAACTGCATAAATAATTGTCATGTAAATATTCATCACTAGGATAATTCTTTCCACACGTTTCACAATGAACCTTTTTTAATGTTCCATGCAATTCAGCAACTTTCTCATTTCCAGCTTCTTCGTGAAACCCATCCACATTTTGTGTGATGATTTGTTTTAAATAGCCTTTTCTTTCCCAATCACTTAGTATGTAATAGCCATTATGCGGCTTAAATTCATGAATGCCTTGAACTCGATTTCGATAAAACTCAATAAATTCTTGCACATGATTATTTAAGGCACTCGTACTGGAAAGATATTGTTTCTTTTCAGCAGTCCATAATCCTTTATTAGCAGATCTAAAATCAGGCAATCCGCTCTCTGTTGACATCCCAGCACCAGTAAATATAACAAAATAATTAGCAGACTTTATTAATGAAACTAAGGAATCCATCTATTCATTTCCCCCTAACACACATCTTCTCTCTTTATTTTAGCAAATAGTTAAGACTCCTCAAATATAATAGTATGCACTTTATTCGCTTTACTTATTACCATTAAAAGAAGACTGACTCATCGAATCAGCCTTCTTTTTTTCATTATTTTACCATTTAAAGCAAGCTGCACCCACAATGATTAAAAGAATGAATAAAACAACGATTAAAGCGAAACCTCCGCCGTAACCTGCACCACCATAGCCAGAACCATAGCCAGGATATCCACAACCATATCCGTACATTCTATTTCCTCCTTTTAATATCTGTTTCGTTACGGATTAATTAAAATCCGCCGTAACCCCAAGAAGCACCAATAATCACCAATAAAATAAACAATACTACTAAAAGAGCGAAACCTCCGCCGTAACCTACTCCAACTTCACCCATGAATAAAAACCTCCTTTTTTTGATTCCATATATCCTATTCAAGAATTGAAAATGTGCGATAGACAAATGCACATTTTTTAGGTTTTTTAACCAGTTATCCTTAGGCTATTGTGATATTTTTTTCGTTTCATATTTGATTGTCAAATTTTCTTCATACATCTATTTAGACTTCAAAAAGGTGCTATCTTCTAAGTTTTTTAATAAAAAACTTAGAAGATAGCACCTTTAACTATTCTTTTATTCTTTATTTTTGGGAATGAAATTAAAAATTTCATGTGATTCTAAACTATCTACAAAACGTTCAAGCCAATCATAATAATCAAGCGCATATTTCATTTTCTCTAAATCATTGGTTGCATCTTTTATAACATCTTCAGATATTCCTTCTTTATTCATTAATACTTTTATTTCATTCATTGATTTCTCAATTGCATATATATTTTCAGTAATTGCTAACCGCCATTTAATCGTGAAATAATCGATAAATGTTTGATACCAATCTTCTTCTGCTCTATATAAATCTTTTCGAACACCTTTTCGCCATACTTTGTCCACCATTTTCAATTCAAGCAAGGTTCTAACCGAAGTACTCATACTAGTTTTACTCATTCCTAGCTCTTCTTTCATTTCGTCAAGCGTCATCGGATTTTTCTGGAATAATAGCATCCCATATAATCTACCAATCGATTCAGTCACTCCATATAAATCCATGTTTTGGGCTACGGAATCAATCACTCTCTCTCGAGCAATATTTAACTGCTCCCTATCCGTCATTTATCATTCACATCCATATTATATGTTTACTTATACATTGTAATAATGATTATTTCAATAATCAAGGTGAATCAATAATCAAGTACTTAAATGCTTTTTCTGTTTATAGATTAACATGAATAAAAAAAATGTAAAGTAACAACCTAGATAGTATATGGAAGCATTTGAGCGCATTATTAAGAATATACATCCTACGGTTCATTCAGTTTTTTCTGTACGTTCAGAATGAATCATTTTAACTGATTATACAGTTTGAAGTGTCTGTTGATTATCTTCTATAATATATGTAGGCTCGCTTTACAGAGCGTTTAGAATTAAAGAGGTGAAAGAATGGAAAGTATGGCAAAATTAAAAGTCGAAAATGTCACAAAGATTTTCGGCAAAAACGCAAAAAAAGCAATTCAACTATTAAACAGTGGTGAATCAAAAAAAGATATCCTCAAAAAAACAGGAGCAACAGTCGGTGTAAACAAGGCTAGTTTTGAAGTAAATCCTGGTGAGATATTTGTTATTATGGGACTATCCGGTAGTGGTAAATCAACATTAGTACGTATGTTTAATCGTCTGATTGATCCTACAATCGGGAACATTTATATTGATGGGAAAGACATCGTAAAAATGTCAAAAGAAGATTTACGTAAAGTACGCAGAGAAAAAATAAGTATGGTCTTCCAAAAATTCGCTCTACTCCCTCATCGAACAATATTGGAAAATGCAGAATATGGTTTAGAAATTCAAGGGATTGATAAAGCATCAAGAAAAGAACGTGCACTTGAATCACTTAAATTAGTTGGATTATCAGGGTATGAATCCCAATATCCAGACCAATTGAGTGGTGGAATGCAGCAAAGAGTCGGTCTTGCTCGCGCTTTAGCTAATGACCCTGATATTCTTCTAATGGATGAAGCATTTAGTGCCCTTGATCCCCTCATTCGAAAAGATATGCAAGACGAATTATTAGACTTGCAATCAAATATGGAAAAAACAATCATTTTTATTACACATGATTTAGACGAAGCACTTCGTATTGGCGACCGTATAGCGCTAATGAAAGATGGAACCATTGTTCAAGTCGGAACACCAGAAGAAATATTAATGAATCCTTCCAATGATTATGTGGAACGATTTGTCGAAGATGTAGATTTATCGAAAGTATTAACTGCCAATCATATAATGAAACGCGCAGAAGCAGTCACGATTGAAAAAGGTCCTCGTGTCGCGTTACAAATGATGAAGAAACTTGGAATTTCCAGCATCTATGTCGTGAACAAGAAAAGAGAATTACTCGGAGCAATTACAGCTGACGATGCCCGTGCAGCTGCCGAAAACAATGAAGGCATTGAAACCATTTTACAAAAAGATGTAATTACGGTTACAGGTGACACATTATTAGCTGATCTCTTTGATAAGGTATCAACTGCAATCATTCCAGTTGCAGTAATAGATGAGCAGAAGAGATTAAAAGGGATTCTCGTTAGAGGTGCAGTTATTGGAGCCCTTGCTGGTAACAACGAGCTTATTAATACTCCACCAACAGAAGAATCAGTATTAGTTGGGGGGAATGAATAATGAATAATCTAATTCCTAAATTACCAGTTGCAGATTGGATTGATTCCTTTGTCGCCTGGTTGACAACTACCTTCGAAGTATTATTTGATGGAATCACTGCTGTATTAGAATTTGTTGTAAATATTTTAGTAGGCTTCTTTGGGTTTATTCCTCCTATTTTATTAATTATTTTACTTACATTACTTGCATGGAAATTAGCGAATAAGAAGATTGCACTCTTTACTCTTATCGGATTATTACTAGTAGATAATTTAGGCTACTGGGAACCAATGATTGATACACTAGCTCTTGTACTCTCTGCTGTATTTATCTCCATAATAATTGGTGTTCCACTAGGAATATGGGCTTCACAAAATAGCACTGTCCGCAATATTGTTATCCCAATATTAGACTTTATGCAAACAATGCCAGCCTTTGTCTATCTTATTCCTGCTATCTTCTTCTTTAGTATCGGGGTCGTACCTGGAGTGGTAGCATCAGTAATATTTGCTATGCCACCTACTATTCGTTTGACTATTCTTGGTATCCAACAGGTTCCTAGCGATATTAGAGAAGCGACAGAAAGCTTCGGTAGTACAACTAGCCAAAAATTATTAAAGGTTGAATTACCACTTGCTATGCCAACAATACTAGCTGGGATTAACCAAAGTATTATGCTTGCACTATCAATGGTAGTTATTGCTGCAATGGTTGGTGCACCAGGACTTGGTGCTGATGTATATCGTGCTGTAACTCAAATTCAAATTGGACGTGGATTTGAAGCTGGTATATCTATTGTAGTACTTGCGATCATTTTAGATAGAATTACCCAAAATGTGGGAACAAAGAAAAAGGGGGCAAAATAATATGAAAAAAATGACTAGTCTATTAGGAGCAATCACTCTTACCTTAGGGTTAGCTGCCTGTGGTTCTAACAGCGCAGACGATCCGAATGCCACAATTGGTGAAAAAGTTGATTATGAAATTATCGGTATCGATCCTGGTGCAGGTATAATGAAAGCAGCTAATAAGGCGATTAGCGACTATGACTTAAAGGATTGGAAATTGGTAGAAGGTTCAAGCGCAGCAATGACGGCTACTCTAAAAAAAGCGTATGACAAAAAAGAACCAATTATCATAACAGGCTGGACTCCACATTGGATGTTCACTGCATATGATTTAAAATACTTGGAAGATCCAAAGGGCTCTTTTGGTGAAAATGAGAATATTCATTCCATTGCGCGTAACGGATTAAAAGAAGATATGCCTGAAGCATATCAGGTACTAGATAATTTCCACTGGACAACAGATGACATGGGTGTTGTTATGATGGATATCTATGATGGCGAAGATCCTGAAAAAGCCGCTGAAAAATGGATAAAAGATAACGCTGATAAAGTTAGTGAATGGACAAAAGGCGTGAGCAAAGTAGACGGAGACAAAATTAAAATCGGTTATGTAGCATGGGATAGTGAAATTGCAAGTACCAATGTTATCGGCAAAGTTTTAACAGATTTAGGTTATAAGGTAACATTAAGTCAAGTTGAAGCAGGTCCAATGTGGACTGGTGTAGCAGATGGCAGCCTAGATGCACATATTGCAGGTTGGTTACCAATTACGCATGAAGATTATGCAAACAAATTCAAAGGTCAATTCGAAGACCTAGGACCTAACTTAGAAGGAACAAAACTAGGTCTTGTTGTACCAAGCTATATGAAAGATATTAATTCAATTGAAGATTTAAAAGAAAAAGAGTAACACCAAAAGACTCATCTGAAATTTATTTCAGATGAGTCTTTTTTTCTTTATTCTGTTTTATTACTTAAATTATCATTTAACTCATTAATACTCTGACGAATATTTCCTTTGCCTGATAAATTTTCAAGTAATTCTTTTACATCGATTCCAGCAGATGCCTTTAATGATTCTTGCATTGTTGACATTAAGTTTGTTGCATAGCCTGTCACTTTATTTGCTCCACCGTTGCTGCCATCACTTCCAGTATCCACAACCGTAATCTTATCGATATTAGCTAATGGACTAGCTACTTGTTTTGCGTATTCAGGTAACATATCAAGTACCATATCCAAGATTGCCGCTTGACCATATTGTGCATATGCTTCGGCAATTTTGCGTTTTGCTTCCGCTTCAGCCAAACCTTTTAAGCGGATAATTTCTGCTTCTGTTTCCCCTTTTGCTTTTTCTGCTTCCGCTTTTGCTAAACCATCTACTCGCACTTTTTCTGCTTCCGCTTTTGCTTGTGATTCAATTCGATATTGATTCGCATCCGCTTCGGCAATTTCACGGCGTTTATTCGCTTCGGCAGCCTGCTCCATTGCATAACGATCTGCATCTGCTTTCTTTTTAACCTCTGAATCATACTGCTTTTCTCTTCTTAAAATCTCTTTTTCTTCCAACTCAATTTGTTTCTGTCTTTCAATGATCTTAATTTGCATTTCTTGCTCAGTAACTTCTTGCTTAGATCGAGCGCTTTCTAAATCATATGCTTGGTCAGCACGTGCTTTTGCAACATCTTGCTCTCTTCTATAATCAGCAATTTTCATTTGATTTTCTTTTTCTGCTTCGGCAATCTCTGTTGCTCTTTCTAATTCTGCCTTTTTAGCATCTTTATCTGCTTCGGCTTTTTTGATTCTTGTTTCTTTATCTGCCTCAGCTGTTGCGATATCTGCATCGCGTTTAACTTGGGCAATTCTTGGTTTACCAAGCGATTCTAAGTATCCGTTTTTATCTCTGACATCTTTAATCGTGAAGGATACAATGACTAGACCCATTTTTGCTAAGTCATGAGAAGCAACCCTTTGGACCTCTTGCGAAAACTTATCTCGATTTTTATAAATTTCTTCGACTGTCATACTACCTAAAATAGAGCGTAAATGGCCTTCTAATACTTCTCTTGCTTCATTTTCACGATCTTGTTTTGTTTTTCCTAGAAACTGTTCAGCTGCAGTGGCAATTTCACCAATAGAACCACCAATTTTAATAATAGCTGTGCCGTCTGCCATAACTGGAACGCCTTGTTCTGTATATACTTCCGGTGTTGAAACATCTAATTTACTAGATAATAAACTCAGAGGTTCTGATTGCTGGAAAACCGGGAGAATAAATGTCCCTCCGCCCCTAATAATTTTAATTTTATTTCCTGATTCATCGACATGAACATTTTTAGAACCTAAATAACTACCTGTTACAATTAGTGCTTCATCTGGTCCTGCAGTCTTATATTTCGCCATAAAAATACTAATAAGTGCGATTAATAAAAATGCTACAATTCCTATTACAATATAAATCTCAATTGCCATTCATTTTTCCTCCTTTTGTTTGCTTTACTATATGCCATCCTTGCGAACAACATAAGCAACATTTTCTTTAATTTCTACTATAACCGTTTCTTCGCCAAATCCAATTTCTTCGTTATAAAAGCTTGCTGCAGTTTTTGAGATATTTCCACTGATGCTTTCGATCAATATTTCTCCATAGCCATCCTGCGGAATTGCTGTAATGACTTTGCCAATTCTTCCCTTAAGTGATTCATCGCTATAAACTAATGATTCTTCTGCATTAGCAAGAGGAATAAAAACAAAAAAGTGTAAGCAGCTAGAAATAATAAGTGCGATTATTGCTGAAATGGAAAGAATAATGAAGCTATTGATAGAAGAATACTTCTCCATAAGATAACCACTTGCTGATAATATCGTAAAAAAAGCAAGGATTAAAGTAGGATTAAATACACCCACGTCTCCACCAAATAAGTCTGATAGTAATAAGGTTAATATGACACATATTCCCGAACCAATTAAAACAGTTAAATAAATGGAGGGAAGATCAAAGCCGAATAATTCCATACACATCATTCACTTTCTAAAAATTTAATTTTGTTATGTATTCACTAAAATCAGACCTCCTTCATTTTAGTACTTACCATACATACGACTTAGACGAAGAAAGGTTTCAGGAATTTTTAGAAAAAATCTAAATTATACTTATATTGTATGAACTGGCATACAGAAATAAAGAACTAATACCCTTTTTTAGCATCAGCTTATCAAGCATGCAAAAAAATCATTCTTCCATTAATATTTCGTCATCTTTAAGAATTTGTTTCATATCATAGTTTAAGGGGAATTTCATCTATATCAACGAAATATTTTGTATATACCATTGTTACCGTTTGAGCAATAAAACTTTATGAAAAGGTGATATTGTGGAAGAGCATATGAAACGTACAGATAAACATGAGGAAATTGAAAATAAAAATAGGATAGGTAAAAAAGTGATGTATTTTTTAGGCTCTATCTTACTGCTTACCACAATTTTCGGAGGTTATATATTTTCAGATAGATATTTTGCTAGTGAGCCCAAAACAGGAACAGAAGAATATGGAGACAAAGTAGTCATTACCTTGCCAAACGGAAAAAAAGTATTTACTTATGAAAATCTAATTGTAGAAGAGGATGGCAAACTTCTTTATAAAGGAGAACGTAATACAATCGATTTATCAGGAGGAGTTGTTGTCTATGAAAACTGGGAAGACTAATCAAACTTATTTTTATGGAATATCGCCATCAATCTCTCTCTTACAACCAAATAGGATAGTACTAAAAAGCTGCCAAAAAAAGTGATCAATA
>NZ_JBPCEP010000028.1:0-52256 GCF_050971705.1 Niallia sp. M35 | reverse complement strand
TTTATTATTTTATATCGTCGCGGGGTGGAGCAGTCTGGTAGCTCGTCGGGCTCATAACCCGAAGGTCGCAGGTTCAAATCCTGTCCCCGCAATCAAACAATGAAAAATCCTTAGGAATAAAACCTAAGGATTTTTTTGTTCGTCTAGGATTTTTTTTAATGGAGAGACTGTGGATAACTAAATTAAAAATAAAGAAGCAAGATCAGAAGGTTTCCCTCAAAAAACAAAAGACTAGCTTTAGACTCAGTGGGTAATTGAGTATAATAAAAGATAATACCATTATTAAATTTGTATTAGGAGTAATTTATGAATAACTTTGAATGGAAGGCAGATAATGCGGAAGAAACAATTGGTTTTGCGGAGCGGATTGCATGGCTTTTACAAGCAGGAGATGTAATCACTTTAGAAGGTGATTTAGGAGCTGGCAAAACAACTTTTACAAAGGGAATAGCGAAAGGATTAGGGATAACTAAAACAGTTAATAGTCCCACCTTTACAATAATTAAAGAGTATCAAGGGAAATTACCATTGTATCATATGGATGTTTATCGTTTAAAGGATAGCGATGAGGATTTAGGATTTGATGAGTACTTTGAAGGAGCAGGCGTTACAGTAGTGGAATGGGCCCATTTGATTGAGGAGCAGCTACCAGTGGATTATCTGCAGATTAACTTATATTATGATAATACATCGGGAAGAAAAATTGTCTTATCACCTAAGGGCTCCCGTTATATGCAATTATGTAAGGAGTTATTTTCATGAAGATATTAGCAATAGATACATCAAATTTTGTTTTAGGGGTTGCCTTATATGAGAATGGGAAGGTAATCGGGGAGTATATTACAAACCTAAAAAAGAATCATTCGATTAGAGCAATGCCAGCAATTGAACAGTTAATGAAGGACTGTGATATTAAACCAAAGGATCTTTCTAAAATCGTGGTAGCAAAAGGTCCAGGATCTTATACAGGAGTGCGTATTGGTGTTACCATTGCGAAAACACTGGCTTGGACATTGAACATCCCACTTGTGGGTGTTTCTAGTTTAGAAGTGCTTGCTGCATCTGTGGGAAGATACTTTGATGGATATGTTTCTCCCTTATTTGATGCAAGAAGAGGACAGATTTACACAGGACTTTATCAATTTAGCAGAAATGATATTGAGATCGTAAAAAATGATCAGTTAATCCTTTCAACTGATTGGATAGAGGAACTTGTCCCATTAAAACAGCGAATATTGTTTGTAGGAAATGACTTACCTATACACCAAGATATCTTAACAGAAGGATTAGGAGAGTTTGCTCAGTTAACAGATGCTGTGGACTTTAATCCTAGACCGTCTATCCTTGCAATGTTAGGAGAAGCTAGAGAGGGAGAAGCGATACATACGTTTACCCCTAATTATATTCGCTTAGCAGAAGCAGAGGCCAATTGGTTGAAGGCAAATAAAATAGAGAAAAAGGAAGACAGGGGATAATGTCAACGTTTGAATTTCGCAATATGACAGTCGCGGATATCGATAATGTTTTTAAAATCGAAACGATTTCTTTTAGTACTCCATGGAGCAAAGAGGCTTTTTATAATGAGCTGACCCAAAATCGGTTTGCAAAATATATTGTCATCCAATATGAAGACGGTCTTGTTGGATATTGTGGTGTATGGATTGTTGTAGATGAAGCACATATTACAAATATCGCTATTCTGCCTGATTTCAGAGGGAAAAAACTTGGTGAAATGCTGCTTACAAAGATTATGGAAGAAGCAAGAAAGCTTGGTGCAACTACTATGACACTAGAAGTTCGTGTAACTAATGAAGTAGCACAAAATTTATATAGAAAACTTGGATTTCAAAATGGAGCAATCAGAAAGAAGTATTATACAGATAATCAAGAAGATGCTTTAGTAATGTGGGTGAAATTATGAAGAATAATAATGTAATAATAATGGGCATGGAAACAAGCTGTGATGAAACGGCTGTTTCTATTGTAAAAAACGGAACAGAAATCCTTTCTAATATTGTTTCTTCTCAAATAGAAAGTCATAAACGATTTGGCGGAGTAGTTCCCGAAATTGCTTCGAGACATCATGTGGAGCAAATTACGATTGTGATTGAAGAGGCCCTCTCAAAAGCAGAGATAAGCTATGAGGATATTGATGCTATTGCTGTAACAGAAGGTCCTGGTTTAGTAGGTGCTCTTTTAATAGGGGTAAATGCAGCTAAAGCAATAAGTTTTGCACATGATATCCCCTTAGTTGGTGTACATCATATTGCAGGACATATATATGCTAATCGACTTGTGGATAACTTAGAATTTCCTTTATTAGCTCTTGTGGTTTCTGGTGGACATACCGAATTAGTGTTAATGAAAGAGCATGGCCATTTTGAGGTTATTGGAGAAACAAGGGATGATGCGGCTGGCGAAGCATATGATAAAGTTGCAAGGACGCTCCAGCTTCCTTATCCAGGTGGACCTCATATTGATCGATTAGCAGGAGAAGGAAACCCAAAAGCTGTTAAGCTTCCAAGAGCATGGATAGAAGGTACGTATGATTTTAGTTTCAGTGGATTAAAATCAGCAGTTATCAACACTGTGCATAACGCTGAACAACGTGGTGAAGTTATTAGACCAGAGGACTTGGCTGCTAGTTTTCAGGAAAGTGTAGTGGATGTATTAGTTTCAAAGACTTTGGAAGCAGCAAAGGAATACAAGGTAAAACAAGTTGTATTAGCGGGCGGTGTTGCTGCTAACAAGGGTTTAAGAAGAGTACTTGCCGAGAAATTTAAACAGTTAGATTCAGTTAAGTTAACCATTCCTCCATTATCTTTATGTACAGATAATGCAGCAATGATAGCAGCAGCTGGCACAGTTTTCTTCGAAAAAGGACAGCGAGCACACCTGGATTTAAACGGAAATCCAGGATTAGATATAACTATCCACAACGAGTAGGAATAAGTCTTTTTACTTAAATGCATAGAAAAGAATAATTGTGAATAAATATGATGTTATATACATATTATGTGGATATTGTGTATAACTTATTATCGTTTTGTGGATAATGTGGGTAAATATGTGGAAAGCTTATATAATAACTCTTTAATATGTGGATAATAATGTGGAAAAAAAGTACTGGGTATTGGTATACCCAGTACTTTTTACTTATCTGACAATTCGGTCCATTCATCCATTAAACGATCAATTTGACCTTTTAACTGTTCAAGGCTGTTATTTAACTCTAAAACCTTAGCATGATTCTGAAAGATTTCAGGTTCACATAGGAGAGTTTCCTGTTCTGATACTTTTAATTCTAGTTCTTCGATCGTTGTTTCAATTTCTTCAATTCTTCTTATTCTTTGTCTTTCTAGCTTTTTTGCTTCCTTATCCATCTGGTAAGATGTCTTTTCTTCTGTACCATTGTCACGTTCAACCTGAATAGAAGCCGTTGCTTCCAATGCTTTAATCTCTGCTTGTTCTAATTTTTTTTCCACATAATAGTCGTAGTCACCTAGAAATTCTGTAGATCCTTCTGCACTTAATTCAATCACTTTTGTTGCGATTCTATTTATAAAATAACGATCATGTGAAACAAATAAAATGGTGCCCGGATAATCAATTAGAGCATTCTCCAGTACTTCTTTACTATCTAAATCTAAATGGTTAGTTGGCTCGTCCAAAATTAATACATTGGGTTTTTCCATCATTAATTTGGACAATGCTAAACGCGCTTTTTCCCCGCCGCTTAATGAGTTAACTGTTTTTAAAACATCATCACCAGAGAATAAGAAGTTACCAAGCACTGTTCGGATATCTTTTTCAGGAGTTAGTGGGAAGTCATCCCATAATTCATTTAATACGCGTTTGTTTGATGTCAATTCTGCTTGTTCTTGATCATAGTAGCCGAGCATGACATTTGATCCAAGTGAAATGGAGCCAGCATGCTTTGGCAGCTTTTCAATAATTGTCTTTAATAAAGTAGATTTACCAACACCATTTGGTCCGACTAATGCCACGCTATCTCCTCGTTTTATTTGGAAGGATATGTGTTTGGAGACAGTATTATCTTTATAACCAATAGAAAGATCATCCATTTTTAAAACATCATTTCCTGTTTGTTTTGTAATTTCAAACCCAAAAGAAGCTGATTTTTCATTTCCGTCTGGACGATCCATCCGTTCCATTTTATCCAATGTCTTTCTACGGCTTTGTGCTCTTTTGGTAGTAGATGCACGTGCTAAGTTTTTTTGAATAAATGTTTCTAGTTTGGCAATTTCATCTTGCTGCTTTTCATAAAGTTTCATTTCACGCTCATAATTTTCTGCTTTTTGCTCAAGATAACCGCTATAGTTACCGAGAAACTTTTGAATATGATGTCTGGATATTTCATAGACTTGTGTTACTACTTTGTCAAGGAAGTAACGGTCATGGGAAACGATTAAGACGGCTCCTTTATAGCCTTGCAAGTATTGCTCTAACCAGGAAAGTGTTTCAATATCTAAATGGTTAGTCGGCTCATCTAGAATTAAAATATCTGGTGTCGTAAGCAGTAGTTTAGCTAATGCCAGTCTTGTTTTCTGCCCACCACTTAAAGAGGAAATTTTAGTGCTGTAATCGAATGTATTAAAGTTAAGTCCGTGTAAAACGGAACGAATATCTGCTTCGTATTGATAGCCGCCACTTTCCTTAAATTCGTATTGCAGATTGTCATATTCTTTTAAAATTTTCTCAAAAGCATCTGGGTTCTCGATAGTGCCAGGATCCGACATCTGTTGTTCCAGTTTTCTTAAATGCTTCTCTTTAATTTGAAGTTCGTGGAATACAGTTAACATCTCATCCCAAATGGAAAGATTTGATTCAAGCCCTGTATTTTGGGCGAGATAGCCTATTTCGACATTTTTCGGTTTTATGATTTCACCAGAGTCATAAGACAGTTGTCCTGCAATTATTTTTAATAAGGTAGACTTCCCGGCACCATTTCTTCCCACGAGAGCGATTCTATCTCTTGCTTGTACTTCTAATTTTATATTTGATAAGATAAGTTCAGCTCCAAAGTGTTTGGTTAGCTGATTTACTTGTAATAGTATCATTTCTTCACCTCAGGGGATTATGTACCATAAGTGTAACCTAAAAATACGTTATACTGCAATAAAGGTGAAATGGGAAAAAAGTGATAATAAATACACATTCTCTTTAAAATAGTGTATCATTTTGCTTAGAGGTGTTATTATGGGGGAGTTTACACATTTTAATCATGAGGGCCGTGCAAAAATGGTTGATATCTCAGAAAAAAGTGAAACCGTTCGCATAGCTACTGCTCAATCTAGCATTAAAGTAAGGGAAGAAATCTATCAGAAAATCACAAATTTAGAAATCAAAAAAGGGGATGTCTTAGCTGTTGGGCAAGTGGCAGGAATTATGGCTGCTAAGAAAACGGCTGATATTATCCCTATGTGTCACCCAATTATGTTGAAGGGTGTCGATATATCGTTTCGATGGGAAGAAGAGGCAGGATTTTTCCACCTAATTATTTCAGCAACGGTAAAGACAGTTGGGAGTACGGGTGTGGAAATGGAAGCCTTAACTGCTGCTTCTGTTACAGCGTTAACTATTTATGATATGTGTAAAAGCATGGATAAAGGGATGGTAATTGGGCACACCTATTTAGTTGAGAAATCAGGTGGAAAAAGCGGCAATTACAAAAGAGAGCAGTAGAAATAACTGCTAATTTTTAAATATAGGTAGGGGATAAGTATGCATAATGAGGTAATGAAGATACCGCAGGCAACAGCGAAGCGGTTACCATTATATTATCGTTTTTTAAAAAACTTACATTCATCGGGAAAGCAGAGAGTGTCTTCCGCTGAATTAAGTGAAGCAGTAAAGGTTGATTCTGCTACAATAAGACGGGATTTTTCTTATTTTGGTGCTCTTGGAAAAAAGGGATATGGTTATAATGTAAACTATTTATTGTCATTTTTCCGTAAAACATTAGATCAAGATGAACTAACAAAGGTTGCTTTAATTGGTGTTGGTAATCTTGGGGTTGCCTTTTTAAAATATAACTTCTTAAAAAATAATAACACAAAAATAGAAGTGGGATTCGATGTGATAGAAGAAAAGATTGGCACTTTAGTGAACGATGTGCCGATTCATCATATGGATGATCTAGAGAAAGTTCTACAAGAAAATGGAGTAGAAGTGGCGATATTAACGGTTCCTGCAAGTGCTGCTCAGGTAATTACTGATCGTTTAGTGGAAAGTAATATTAAAGGAATATTGAACTTTACTCCTGCTCGTCTAAATGTGCCATCAAATGTACGAGTTCATCATATTGACTTAGCAGTAGAGCTGCAATCTCTTGTTTATTTCTTAAAACATTATCCTACTCCGGATGCGGAAGTAGAAGTAGAGGTTGAGGAAACGGAAGAATAAAAAGGAAATGCGTGTATAAGAGTGTATAGGGAACTACATTCTTATACACGCATTTTTTTAAAGAAAATTGTACTCGTTGATTTCCAATAGAAGTCAACGGACTTCTACTCTAATCAGCTCTATTAAGGGTAATCTTCGTTTGCTCATCTCCTGTAAATTGCCTTTCGATTATTGTTTTGGTTTTTTAGTATCGCGTTGGTTTTTTTTCAGGAAAAAGTGAAAATTGATTAGCTTAATTCCTGAACCGATATCAAAGGTTGCGAGGATGACTAGTAAATATGTATAGAATCCCCATTCTTGGTTTCGTTGTAAATCATGTACTGCAAAGTATATAAAGAAAGCTCCAAATATAATATATATAATTCCTGAAAATAGCGGTGATCTTCTCATTTTATAAAAATCCTCCAATAAAGTGTGTGACGCCTGAGTACTTTTCCTGCCATTCGATAATTCTATCATAGTTTAATTGCATGATAACTACGAACGAATTCATTGCGACATGAGCGAAGATCGGCACAAGGATTCTTTTGGTCCTCACATATAGGAAAGCAAATGTAAATCCCATGCTTGCATATAGTAGAATATGGGTGAAATCTCTATGAGCAACCGCAAAGATAAGGGAACTAATTAGTGCAGAGATAAAAAATCCGAACCGCTTATATAGGGAGCCGAAAATAATTTTACGAAACACTATTTCCTCGAGAATGGGTCCAATCACACTTACTACGATAATGACAAGAGGTGCAGCATTAATAAGCTGCATGATTTGCTCTGTGTTTTCCGATCCAGCTTCTATGCCTAATAGTCGTTCGATTATGCCTGCAAAGGTTTGTGCAAATAAAGATAGAAAAATCCCCCCAATTGCCCAGCCGATAGAAGAAGGAATATTCATCATATCGGAGCGCATTGGATTTCTCATTTCTTTTCTTAACAGAAAAAGACAGATTATAAGGGTAACGACAAAACTAAATATCAACCAAATAATGTTAGATTGAAATTGAATCGCTTTAGATGCTGGGTTATATCCAAGCAAACCAGCGATAAAGAGAATAACAGGAACTCCAACAAAAGTAGAGAGCTGCATGGCAATGTAAGCTATGATGATAATCCAATATTCTTTTTTCAAAATAAAAGCTCCTTTAAATAATGATGGTTTAAAAGTTTGTGACAAAGGAATTATATCTAACCTAATCTGTCTTATTATATTGAAGATAACAGACAATCATACTTTCTATTCTACTAATAAGGAGTGCTTTGTTTCAAATAGTAGCAACTAAAATAATAGAAAGAATGAATATTTAAGGCGTAAAGGTATATACTTTGTAAGGGCAAAAGCAACTAGAAAAAAATTTACAAAAAAATAAGTCTTGTCTCTTGCATTCTGAGAAAAGATTAATTAATATAATAATTGTGTTAGCACTCATTGTGATTGAGTGCTAATAATAAAAATTTGTATATAATTTGAGGAGGTTGTTTCACTTGTTAAAGCCATTAGGAGATCGCATTATTATTGAGCTTGTTGAAACAGAAGAAAAAACTGCAAGTGGTATCGTATTACCAGACTCTGCTAAAGAAAAGCCTCAAGAAGGTAAAGTAGTAGCTGTAGGAACTGGTCGTGTACTAGACAACGGAGAACGTGCTGCGCTTGAAGTATCTGTTGATGACCGCATTATCTTCTCAAAATACTCTGGTACTGAAGTGAAGTACGAAGGGAAAGAATACTTAATCCTTCGCGAAAGCGACATTTTAGCTATTATTGGCTAATTTTATTTTAACATAAGAGATTACTGATTATAAAAATACATGAGATAACAATACTTGAGGAGGTTTTTCAAAATGGCTAAAGATATTAAATTTAGTGAAGAAGCTCGCCGTGCAATGCTGCGTGGGGTAGACGCTCTAGCAGACGCTGTTAAAGTAACGCTTGGACCAAAAGGACGCAACGTGGTTCTTGAGAAAAAATATGGTTCACCACTTATTACAAATGATGGTGTAACAATTGCAAAAGAAATCGAATTAGAAGATGCGTTTGAAAACATGGGTGCAAAACTAGTTGCAGAAGTAGCAAGCAAAACAAATGATGTTGCTGGAGACGGTACAACAACAGCAACAGTTCTAGCACAAGCAATGATTCGTGAAGGACTTAAAAACGTTACTGCTGGAGCTAACCCAATGGGTATCCGTAAAGGGATGGACAGAGCAATCTCAACTGCGATTGAGGAATTAAAAGCTATCTCTAAACCAATCGAAGGCAAAGCTTCTATTGCACAAGTTGCTGCTATTTCTTCTGCAGATGAAGAAGTAGGACAATTAATTGCTGAAGCAATGGAACGCGTTGGTAACGATGGTGTTATCACAATCGAAGAATCAAAAGGTTTCACTACTGAGCTAGACGTAGTAGAAGGTATGCAGTTCGACCGTGGATATGTATCACCTTACATGGTAACTGACTCAGATAAAATGGAAGCTGTTCTTGAAAATCCATATATCTTAATTACAGATAAAAAGATTACAAACATTCAAGAAATTTTACCAGTGTTAGAGCAAGTTGTTCAACAAGGTAAACCATTATTAATCGTTGCCGAAGACGTTGAAGGCGAAGCAAATGCTACATTAGTATTAAACAAACTTCGCGGTACGTTCACTGCAGTAGCTGTTAAAGCTCCTGGATTCGGTGATCGTCGTAAAGCAATGCTAGAAGATATCGCTGTTTTAACAGGCGGTCAAGTAATTACAGAAGATCTTGGCTTAGAGCTTAAGACAACATCTATTGAATCATTAGGTCGCGCTGCAAAAGTAGTAATCACAAAAGAAACTACAACAATTGTAGAAGGTGCTGGTTCAACAGAAGATATCCAAGCACGTGTAAATCAAATCCGTGTTCAATTAGAAGAAACTACTTCTGAATTTGACCGTGAAAAATTACAAGAACGTCTTGCAAAACTTTCTGGTGGTGTAGCAGTAGTGAAAGTTGGTGCTGCAACAGAAACAGAATTAAAAGAACGCAAACTACGTATCGAAGATGCTCTAAACTCTACTCGCGCTGCTGTGGAAGAAGGTATCGTAGCAGGTGGTGGTACAGCACTTCTAAACGTATACAATAAAGTAGCTGCTATCCAAGCAGAAGGCGACGAAGCAACTGGTATCAATATCGTTCTACGCGCGATCGAAGAACCAGTTCGTCAAATCGCATTCAACGCAGGTCTAGAAGGATCCGTAATCGTTGAAAAATTGAAAAACGAACCAGTAGGAACAGGATTCAACGCTGCTAACGGCGAATGGGTAAACATGATTGAAGCTGGTATCGTTGACCCAACTAAAGTTACTCGTTCTGCATTACAAAACGCAGGTTCAGTAGCTGCAATGTTCTTAACTACTGAAGCTGTCGTAGCTGACAAGCCAGAGCCAGCTGGTCAAGGTGCTGCAATGCCTGACATGGGTGGCATGGGCGGAATGGGCGGCATGATGTAGAATAGCTAATAAAACCTTATTATATCAAGGTTTTACAGGCTAGTATGTCTTAATAGGCACCAAAAAGGTGCCAACATTCCGAAATTAGAAGCTTCTCATTAGTTCCGCAAACTTTTGAGAGGCTTCTTTTTTCTGTCTTTAGTAATGTGAAGATAAACTTGTGTAGTTATTTCATCTTCTGTATGTCCCAACCGATCCATGATTTGAAGTAATTCAATGCCATAAAGCTTAGCGGTTACACTATTTTTTATTTTATTTCCCCACTCATTTGCGAATTTTTCTTTTTTTAAATCAGTGTGGTTCTTTACAGAGTCCATTCACATAAATCAGAATGTAGTCATAATTTTTAGAATCCATAGTTGTAATAGTAACTTATCAATATTTTACATTTTCCGCTGTATAAACAAGTTTCTCTTGTTTCTTTTTAACTTTTCTTCTTCCTCAGCTTTCTGTTCTTTCTCTCGTTCCTTTTCAATGGGGAGGATTTTTACAGTGGTGTAGATAGTGGGATTTTTATACCTTTATAATTGTAGCTCTAAATTATCTGATAAAATAATCTATATAGATTAGAAAAGGAGGCCATCCATTGTCAAAAGGTCTTATTCACCATATTGAAATATATGTTTCAAATTTGAAAAGTTCAATCACCTTTTGGGGGTGGTTTTTAGAGGAATTAGGATATGAGTCTTTTCAATCGTGGGAAAGTGGACATAGCTGGAAACTCGGAGAGACATATATTGTTTTCGTACAAGCAGAAGAACGGTTTATGGACATACCTTACCATAGATGTCGGGTAGGTCTAAACCATTTGGCATTCCACGCAAGTTCTCGTCAACAAATAGACGATATGACAAGAAAGTTAGAACAAAAAGGTGTTAAAATCCTTTATACCGATAAGCATCCCTATGCAGGAGGGGAAAAACATTACGCGGTTTATTTTGAAGATCCGGATAGAATTAAGGTTGAATTGGTAGCACCTTGACCACTATATTTATAGAGCTTTTAACATCTCAACAGTTTTGTAACTGGATTTTTGACATGCTAAAATAGTATTTCATTAAAGAATAGAATATTTATAAGGAATAAAAAGTGATGGAAAAACTCCATCACTTTATAGGCTTCTCATCAGTTCACCAAGCTTTTGAGAGGCTTCTTTTTTTCTGTCATTAGTAATGTGTATGTTCCTACCGGTCCATGATTTGAAGTAATTCATTTCCTGTTTCTGCTAAAAGAAAAGTGTGTATGTCTTAATGAGTGAGGGGTTAATCGTTTGTGGATAGCTGGCGTTAATGGTATGTTCTCCAAAGTCAATACCTTTCCACTTAAAGGCTTATAATCCTCCAGCCCGCAATCTAGGTATAGGCAAGAATTAAGAAAATTACATAGTCATTTGGATATTCGAGCTTTTGGCTGCATCAAGGAATATCATCATTTTTAATCCTTCGGGAGGGAGAGAAGGAAAGGCATAATTGTTTCATAAAAGTAAATCAATAAAGGTTCCAATGTATTACTGTACAAAATTTAATAAGCCCAGCACGGAACTGGATGTTCTGAACCACCACAGTCAGAAATCATTGGTTTCACATCTGAACCAAATACTGGTGATGACACAGAGAAAATTAATCCAAAAACCATTGTAATTTTCAAGAGATTTTTTTTCATGAATTCACCGCCTTTCAAACGTAATAAGTATATTTATGGTATATCAAATACTGGAATTATTAAAGGAATAGAATTCCACAAAAAACTAAAAGATTCGACATGAAGTGAAAACAGATAACTAAAGTGAAGCAAGGAGGAGTAAAGTTGGCTAAGGTTTTAGACGATGTCGTGGGAGTATGGTGTTTTAGTTTGATATAGAAAATGAAGACATCGTTTTCATGAAATTAACAAGAATTAGATACGGAAATATGTGATGGACGAAAGCTAATAGTTAAACGTAAGGAAAGTAGATAACAGCTGTGCAATCGGAAAAGAAAAGCTCTTATTTAATACAAAAAGCGTGAGAGAATTCACGCTTCTATTATTACTGACGTTTTTTTAATTGGAGATTCCCTTTAAAGATAATAACAGCATTGAAAGCTTCATATAAAGCATAAACGGGATAGCAAAATGCTAGGAAAATTATTGCTGTAGGAATTTTTTCCACAATAGGAAAGAAGTTAGTTAAAAAGTTTTTGACAGTGACACCAAGTAAAATAAAGAGAGGAATTATGATTATTGTTACTAAAATTAATATTGGTGTCATCTTTGTTTCTTTTAACTTAGCCTTACAATGCGGGCATTTCATATTAAATGGTGATGGAAAATCTTCAAAATGTTCGATTGTAAGAGATTTGTTACAGTTAGGGCATGGGGTAGATGTTTTCATAATTCATTTCTTTCTCCTTAGTATAGATTTAAATACATTATAAGTTGTAATTATTTTAATAGAAAGTAAATTTTATACAAAAATCAACTTAAATGAACAGTACAAAGCTTATCCGCAGAAAGGAGAGTAAGAGATGATCAATAAAGAAGTATGTTGATGAGAACTTCTAGACTATAGTTGGTTTATTTAGCCTGAGTTGGATTTTTGATTTTTTACATGTAATCCATAATCTTCAGCATTCATTTTAACTGGCTGTGGCAATTTCCTTAATGTAGAATTTAAAATCCAAAAAATTGATATGAATAAAAATCCAAAACTTAATAATCCGAAGACTAGGGTAATATCAAGAATTGTAGCAACGTAACCGCCTAAAAGGGAACCGATAGGCATCATTAAAGTCCCGATACTAGCTGCCACCGTAATAGTTCTCGCAACCAATTTCTGTGGAATCATTCCTAATATAGCTGAATTCATGACAACATTGGTTACACCTAAAGGTATCCAAGCAAAACCAAACAATATAATAGATAAAGTTTTTGAAGGCATAAAGATGGAACTAATCCAAAAACAAAATCCTATAATAAATGCTATAATTGTCAAAGTACCTAAAGGGAATTTTCCCATAATACTCCCCAATAGAGCTCCTATTAATGTTCCTGCTGATAATGCTGCCATTAAATATCCATATGTCTCAGAACCACCAAGGTATTCACCGTATACTGGTAAAATAGCAAGGGTCGCCCCAATTGCAAAGTTTGCAACAACTATCGATACAAATAATTTAGCAATGATAGAACCAAAAACAAATTTAAATCCATCAGTTAATTCTAACCAATAATTCTTAAGTAATTGTTTCAGTTTTCTTTGTTTATTATCTGGTATTAAGACATCTGGATCCTCATTAACAGAAATTCTAATTGATACAAATAATACGGCAGCAATAAAAAATACTATGGAATCTATAATGAATAACGTTACTACTCCTAATAATGAAATTAGTATACCCGCAATTGCATTAAAAGCCATATCAATGCCTTGATAAGCAAAACTAAATAATGAATTACCTTTAACTAATTCATCTTTTTTCAATATCAAAGGTAAAGCAGCTGTTTGAGCCGGGTATGCGAATTGATTTAGCAAAGATATCAAAGGAATTATAATTAGTACTGTAGTTACATTTAAATAATTGAATTGATGCGCAATCGGAATAATAGCTATAAGTATGCCTTGAACAAGCTGAGTAATAAATAGGGTTTTTCTTAAAGACCAACGATCAACCAATGGACCTGCTAAAAATTGTATTGCTTGTGGTAACAAGGCTAAAAAGCCTGCTAATCCAGTGTGAAATGCTGATCCTCCTAATTCATATACTAACCACATTGCTGCAATATAATAGATACTGTCTGCCATATTAGTTATAATTCTTCCGGAAAATAATCGTGTAAACCTCCAGTTTCTAAATAAGGATATCATTTTAAAATTCACCTTTTTCCTTTTTTACTTCGAAACCTACACTTGAAATATAAAAAGTGCTTATATCTTCTTGGTCCGTATTTTCCATATTTGCTAATTCATTTAAAAGATTATGATACTTTTTTTTCCACTTCATAAACTGTTGTCGATTAATATTAACTTTTGTTTGAATAGAAATTAATGGCCAATCCATATATTCTCCTGAAGATATTGAAAATGATTCCTCGGGAGCAACAATTGCCTCATTTCTTGCATTTGACAAAATTGAATATATTGAAGTTCTAATTGATTCATTCATTTCATTGAGGTGAGGAAAAAGCTTTTGGTCGATAACAATATCTGTTCCATAAGTCTTATAAAATTTCTGTGCAATCCCATTTAGTAATTCCGTTTTTTCAATATATATTATCTTAACTTTTTCAAGTTCCTTTAAATGGTAATGCACCTTAGGGGCAGGGATATTTAAAATATCCCCAATTTGTTTCCCCGTTTTGGATTGGTTTGTTATTTCGGAAAAGATTCTTATTCTTAAGGGATCACTAATCGCTTTTAATTGATCGTAAGATTTAATCAATAATAAATTTGTAGAGGACATCATTCAATACTCCTTTAACGTTCAAATTTATTTGAATGTTATCATATAATTTTTAGTTTTACAATTATTTTATTTATTTAGATTAAAGAGAACTTCTTCTTTTAAAAGATACATTTGGAATTTATTAAACTTTATTTCTTGTATTAATGTTTATAGAGGTAAAAATGAAAGCGAATTTAGGGATCCTCTATTCAAATAAAGCTTCCAGTAAAAGTACTAAAAGGAACAATAGCTTAAAAGATTGTTTAGTAGATTATTTTTCTGTTTATTATGTCAACGGGTTGACATATGGAACCGGTTGACATAGAATGATCATTGAAAGTGCTTTCAGTATTTGTTTGGGTTTGTTTTTCTAAATTACTGTAAAGGAGATATGAAAATGAAGAGTTCAAAAAGTCTTTATTGGAAATTAAGTGCATATTTTTTCTTTTTCTTTTTCACTTGGTCATCCAGCTATTCCTTATTTTCAATTTGGTTAGGGCAAGAGGTTAATTTAAATGGGGCGGAAACAGGTATTATCTTTTCTGTAAACGCTATCTTTGCTTTGTGTATGCAACCGTTATATGGATATATTTCAGACAAAATTGGCTTAAAGAAAAACATCTTATTTTTCATTAGTTTATTACTTGTATTTGTTGGACCTTTTTATATCTATGTTTATGGGCCATTATTACAATACAATGTAATGGTGGGTGCAATCGTAGGGGGACTTTACCTAGGTTCTGCCTTTCTAGCAGGAATTGGAGCAATTGAATCGTATATTGAAAAAGTAGGACGTAAGTACAACTTTGAATATGGGAAATCAAGAATGTGGGGCTCTTTAGGCTGGGCGGCAGCGACTTTTTTCGCTGGCCAATTATTTAATATTAATCCTAATATCAACTTTTGGATTGCTTCTGTCTCAGCTATAATCTTAGTCGCCATCATTATTTCGGTACAAGTTGAAATTTCAAATCAGGAGATGGAAAGAGCAGATTCAGTAAAATTAAAAGATGTTGGACAATTGTTTCTTTTAAAGGACTTTTGGTTATTGATGATGTATGTAATTGGGGTCACCTGTGTTTATAGTGTTTATGATCAGCAGTTTCCAATTTATTATTCATCTTTATTCCCAACAAAGGAATTAGGAAATCAAGTATTTGGATACTTAAATTCCTTCCAAGTTTTTTTAGAGGCAGGAATGATGTTCCTTGCTCCGTTTATTGTAAATAAGCTTGGACCGAAAAAAAGTTTACTCTTAGCGGGTTATTTAATGGCTTTCCGAATTATTGGTTCGGGGCTAGTTGCAGGACCAATCGGAATATCAGCAATGAAATTGATTCATGCAGTTGAACTGCCAATCATGTTAATTGCAATCTTTAAATATTTGGCAGCAAACTTCGATACACGCTTGTCATCTGTGTTATATTTAGTTGGTTTCCAATTTTCGTCACAAGTTGGTGCTTCGATTCTGTCGCCTGTAGCGGGTAATTTATATGATAGTATTGGCTTCCGTCAATCGTATATCATTATGGGAATTTCAGTACTTTTATTTTCCACTATTTCAATTTTTACTTTATTAAATTCAGATAAAAACATAGTCAATAAAACTTCAAAAAATTTGAAAGAGATTAGTTAGGAGGCTTTTCAGATGAAAACAATTGATAAACTGTTACAAGCGGAAGAAGCTCTTCAAAATGCAAAGAAAAAAATCAACAATCGTTATCGTTTAGGTTACCATATTATGGCTCCAGCAAACTGGATAAATGATCCTAATGGATTAGTACAGTATAAGGGGGAATACCATGTATTCTATCAACATCACCCATACGATGAAAATTGGGGGCCTATGCATTGGGGGCATGTGAAAAGTAAAGACTTGGTTCACTGGGAACACTTGCCGATTGCTCTTGCTCCAACAGAAGATTATGAAAAAGATGGTTGTTTTTCAGGAAGCGCAGTTGATCATAACGGGATCCTGACATTAATTTATACAGGGAATATCTTTATTGATCAAGAAAAAGATATTCTTGATCAATCACAATGTATCGCGACAAGTAATGATGGTATTCATTTTACAAAGGAAATTGCAAATCCAGTAATTACAAGGCATCCAGAGGAAGGGTCCGGGCATTTTCGCGACCCGAAAGTGTGGAAACTCGGGGATTATTGGTATATGGTATTAGGTACTCGAAAAGGGGATATTGGAAAAGCAGTTCTTTATAAATCAATAGATTTAAGAAAATGGGAGTATCTTGGTGTTTTGGCTGAAAGCGATGGAACTCTTGGATATATGTGGGAGTGTCCTGATTTCTTTGAACTGGACGGAAAGTATGTCTTATTATTTTCGCCACAAGGGATAGAAGCAAAAGGAGATTTATATAATAATTTATTTCAAACAGGATATTTAGTTGGTGAATATAATTACGAAACAAATGAGTTTGTACACGGTGCTTTTATTGAGTTGGATAATGGACATGATTTTTATGCTGTTCAAACATTCCTGGATAATAAAGGTCGCCGTATCTCCATTGGTTGGATGGATATGTGGGAGTCAAACATGCCATCGAAGGAAGATGGATGGTGTGGAGCGTTAACACTGCCAAGGGAACTAAAATTAGGGGAAGATAATAAAATTTTAATGAATCCTGTTGAAGAGTTAACTTTATTGCGGGAAACAGAGAGAACTGTATGTAAAAATCATATTTTATCCAGTGTTTATTTCGTTGAAATAAAAGAGGATCTACTTGAATTGAGAGTAGAGTTTGACTTGGCAAAAACATCAGCTGAGGCTGTCGGCTTAAAAATTTGTGGGATCAATCAAGAAAAGACAACCATCATGTATCAAAAAGAGAATAAAAAGTTAGTATTGGATTGTTCAAAGTCTGGTAAGGAGGAAGATGGGATTAGAAGTACAATGCTTAAATCAGACCAGTTACTTTCTCTCAGGGTGTTTATTGATCGATCCTCTATAGAGATATTCGCCAATGATGGAGAGGTATCAATGACTAGTCGAATATATCCAAAGGAGGAAAGATTAGGTGTAGAACTTTTTCTGGAAAATGGCGAAGCACAAGTAATTGATTTTACTTATTGGGTATTAAAAGATATTTGGAGATAAATAGCTAAGGAACAGGTGTTATCCACTTGTTCCTTATTTTATATTTCCTAATAAGTCAATTCTGTTTAGACTATTCAAGTTTTTACTAATAAAATACTAGACTATTAATACGAGAGATCTCCGATAGATATAACATCTTCTATATTACTCAATCCAAATTCTTAAGATAATGTGAACTCTCCCAGAGTATTTGCTTAAAGCAAAAAAAGACGTATAATTATTAGTATTAAAAGATAGAAATGGAGTAAACAAATGGTCCAATCAATTAATACAAAAGTCGATTTAGTTATGAACGCAACCTCACACACAGGAATCTCAGAATATGGGAAGATTATGATTGGGGACAAGGGCTTTGAATTCTTTAATAGCCGTGATGCTCGCAAGTTTATCCAGATTCCTTGGGAAGAGGTGGATTATGTAATTGCTTCTATCATGTTCAAGGGGAAATGGATTCCGCGTTATTCTATCCAAACGAAGCGAAATGGGACATATACATTTTCCTCTAAAGACCCGAAAAAAGTTTTACGGACAATTCGTGAGTACGTTGATCCGAAGCGTATGGTTCAATCGTTGAGTTTCTTTGATGTTATTAAACGCGGATTAAAGGGTAAGTCGAAAAAATAATAGATCCGCAGTAGAATGGATAGAGGAAAAAACTATTGCAATTAAAGAATCATAGCATTGTTTGGGAGAGAGGGTTTCAGAAAATGATAGCGGAATCAAAAAAAATAATTTCCCTATTGAAAGAGAAAATCCAGTGTGCTATAATTTTTTTGCAAGCTTACTAAAGTGAAGCAGAAGGATATTAATTACTCCGTTTAAAGCGTTTACAGAATAAATTGAATAACTATCGTCATTATTTTACGTGTTACTGATTCGATCAGGCATGAGTAAAAAAGTATGATTGAATGAAGGGAATAGGGGCATTCTATACCTATAACTTCATTTAAATCGACTTTTTACTCATGCCTTTTTTATTTTTATCAAACACTGTAATCGCTTTTATGTAATCGCTTTAGATGAGTTGGAAAAATGCAGCTTGATAGCTGTAAAAATAATAATGGGAGGTAAAAAGATGGTAGGAATTATCATTGCTAGTCATGGTGAATTTGCCAGTGGTATCTTGCAATCTGGAGCAATGATCTTCGGAGAGCAAGAAAATGTAAAAGCTGTTACATTGATGCCAAGCGAAGGACCTGCAGATGTAAAGGCAAAAATGCAAGAAGCGATCGCCTCTTTCGATAACCAAGACGAAGTACTATTCTTAGTTGATCTTTGGGGTGGAACTCCTTTCAACCAAGCCAATAGCTTGTTTGAAGAACATAATGAAAAATGGGCAATTGTTGCTGGTATGAACTTACCAATGTTGATTGAAGCTTATGCATCACGCTTTACAATGAACACTGCACATGAAATTGCCGCACATATTTTAGGAACAGCTAAAGAAGGAGTTAAAGTAAGACCTGAAGCTTTAGAACCAGCAGAAACAGCTGCTAATACGACTGCTCAGCCAGCAAGTGCAGGTGCTCCTGGAAAATTTGAATATGTGTTAGCACGTATTGATTCTCGTTTACTTCATGGACAAGTAGCAACTGCTTGGACAAAAACGACACAGCCTACCCGTATTATTGTTGTCTCTGATGAAGTAGCGAAGGATGAACTTCGGAAGAAATTAATCCAACAGGCTGCTCCTCCAGGAGTAAAAGCACATGTTGTTCCAGTGAAAAAAATGATCGAACTTGCAAAAGATGATCAACATTTTGGTGGTCAACGCGCTTTACTACTATTTGAAAATCCACAAGATGCTCTTAGAGCAGTTGAGGGTGGTGTTCCATTAAAGACAATCAACGTAGGTTCTATGGCACACTCACCTGGTAAAGTTCAGCCGAATAAGGTGTTAGCTTTTAACCAAGACGATATTGATGCATTTGCGAAGTTAAAAGAAGCTGGTTTAAGCTTTGATGTACGTAAAGTTCCGAATGATTCAAAAGGTAATATGGATGAAATAATCAAGAAAGCACAAGATGAATTAAATAGACGAAAATAATCCGAATATCAAAGAAAAAGGAGGATTAATAAACATGGATTTAAATATGATTCAAATATTATTAGTCATTATTGTAGCGTTTTTAGCTGGTGTTGAAGGAATCCTGGATGAATTCCACT
Organism: Niallia sp. M35; assembly: GCF_050971705.1. Classification (NCBI taxonomy): domain Bacteria; kingdom Bacillati; phylum Bacillota; class Bacilli; order Caryophanales; family Bacillaceae; genus Niallia; species Niallia sp. M35. Next base: position 32,654 of record NZ_JBPCEP010000028.1, on the reverse strand, counting down.
TTCACCAACCAATCATTGCCTGTACGTTAATCGGCTTAGTTACAGGAGAATTAGTACCATGTCTTATCTTAGGTGGTACCCTTCAAATGATCGCTTTAGGTTGGGCGAACATCGGGGCTGCAGTAGCACCGGATGCTGCACTAGCATCAGTTGCATCTGCCATTATTTTAGTTTTAAGTGGTCAAGGAGATGCCGGTGTATCTTCTGCTATTGCGATTGCAGTTCCACTTGCAGTTGCTGGTTTATTATTAACTATCATCGTTCGTACAATTGCAACAGGATTGGTGCATTTGATGGATGCGGCGGCGAAAGAAGGAAACATTAAAAAAGTTGAACTATGGCATATTTTTGCGATTATCTTACAAGGATTACGTATTGCTATTCCAGCTGCATTAATTATCGCTATTGGAGCAGGTCCTGTGAGTGACTTACTTACAGCAATGCCAGATTGGTTGACAAACGGTTTAGCAATCGGTGGGGGAATGGTCGTAGCTGTTGGTTACGCAATGGTTATTAACATGATGGCTACAAAAGAAGTATGGCCATTCTTTGCGATTGGTTTCGTATTAGCGACTGTTTCACAAATTACACTTATTGGTCTTGGGGCTATCGGTGTGGCTCTTGCTCTTATCTATCTTGCGCTTTCTAACAAAGGCGGTTCTGGTAATGGCGGAAATGGGAACACTGGTGATCCACTAGGCGATATTATCGATAATTACTAAGAAGGAGGGGACAGAAAATGGAAAAAGCATTTAAATTATCAAAAAAAGATCGTATTTCGGTTTGGTGGCGTTCCACGTTTATTCAAGGTTCTTGGAACTATGAACGTATGCAAAACGGTGGTTGGGCATTTGCCATGATTCCTGCTATAAAAAGATTATATAAATCAAAAGAAGATCGTGCGGAAGCACTAAAACGTCACTTAGAGTTCTTTAATACACATCCTTATGTGGCTTCACCTATTCTTGGTGTAACATTAGCACTTGAAGAAGAGCGTGCTAATGGAGCACCAGTGGATGATAAAGCAATTCAAGGGGTTAAAGTCGGAATGATGGGACCATTAGCTGGTATTGGAGATCCAGTTTTCTGGTTTACAGTGAAGCCAATCCTTGGTGCTTTGGCTGCTTCTCTTGCTTTAACTGGTAATATTCTTGGACCAATTATTTACTTCTTTGCTTGGAACCTTATCCGCATGGGATTCACTTGGTATACACAAGAAGTTGGCTACAAAGCTGGTTCAAAAATTACGGATGACTTATCTGGTGGGTTGCTACAAAACATTACAAAAGGGGCATCGATTCTCGGGATGTTTATCCTCGGTGCACTCGTAAACCGGTGGGTATCGGTCAAATTTACCCCTGTTGTATCGTCAGTAGAGCTTGATGAAGGTGCTTATATTGATTGGGATAAATTACCTGCTGGAGCAGAGGGGATTAAGACCGCCTTGGAACAGCAAGCTGCTGGTCTTTCATTAGATCCAATAAAAGTAACTACATTACAAAGCAACTTAGATAGCTTAATTCCTGGTTTAGCTGGATTATTGTTAACACTTCTTTGTATGTGGCTGCTTAGAAAGAAAGTTTCTCCAATCGTTATGATTCTTGGCTTATTCGTGGTAGGTATTGTATTCCACCTAATTCACTTAATGTAAGTAAGACAATATAAAAGAGAAAAGCACCTCCTAGTATGATTTTTTTAGGAGGTGCTTTTCACATGACAAATAGGAAGAAAAATGGGATAAATAGTATAATAAATAAATTTTTAGGAGGCTGCTATGCTTACTATTGGTTATATTGGAAATGGGAAAAGCACAAACAGATATCATCTGCCGTTTGTATTACAAAGAGAGAATATCAAGGTAAAAACAATTTACCAAAGAAATCCAAAGCGTGAAAGCTGGGATCGAATTGCAGGAGTCAATTATACATCTGATTTAAATGAATTATTAAATGATAAAGACATTCAATTAATTGTTATTTGCACAAGACATGACAGTCATTTTGAATACACTAAATTAGCACTAGAACATAATAAACACTGTTTAGTTGAAAAACCTTTTATGGAAACTGCCGAACAGGCCAGAGAAATATTTGCATTGGCGAAAGAGAAGAATTTAATTGTGCAGGCGTATCAAAATAGACGTTTTGACAGTGATTTTCTGACTGTGCAAAAGGTCATTGAAGAAGGAAAACTAGGGGATTTGCTGGAAGTGGAAATGCACTACGATTATTACCGTCCGGAAGTGCCAGAATCTGCACAGACCTTTAATCCTGCGGAGTCATTTTTATATGGACATGGCTGCCATACGCTTGATCAAGTCATCAGCTATTTTGGCAAACCTGATCATATTCATTATGATGTAAGGCAATTATTAGGACAAGGAAGAATGAATGATTATTTTGATTTAGATTTATATTATGGGAAGATGAAAGTGTCTGTAAAGTCTAGTTATTTTAGATTGAAAGAAAGACCTAGCTTTGTCGTTCATGGAAAAAAGGGATGTTTTGTGAAAGAAACAAAAGATCGTCAAGAGGAACATTTAAAATTATTTTACATGCCGGATAATAAAGATTTCGGGATAGATACGATAAAACATTATGGAGTATTAACCTACATTGATGATGAAGGGACAATCCATGAAGAAACAGTGAAATCGGTAAACGGCGATTATGGAAGAGTGTATGATGATTTATACAAAGCGATTATAAATGGGGAAGATAAGACCATAACAGACGAACAAACGTTATGGCAAATGGAAGTATTAGAAACTGGCATAAAAAACTTAAAATAGTGAATTTTGGATTAAGACCCCTTATTGGGGTTTTTTCTTTTTCTGCAGGAGCCTTTTCTTTAAAGTTTCTTAAGCAATAGATGTGTTTCTCTTCTTTTTGCATGAAAGCTAAATAAAAAAGAAATAATAACAATATTTAGTGTGCTAAGGAGGAGAATAATGAAAGTGGATGAGAATGCTTTGTCGTTTTTTGCATTAGGCGGAATAAATGAAATCGGAAAAAATATGTATGTCGTTCAATATGAGGATGAAATTTTTGTTATTGATTGTGGAGGGAAATTTCCTGATGAAAGCTTATTGGGTATTGATTTAATAATTCCAGATATAACCTATTTGGAGGAGAATCAGGATAAAATTAAAGCTTTAATCGTTACCCATGGTCATGAAGACCATATTGGTGGAATCCCCTATATTCTAAGGAAATTAAGCATTCCTATTTATGCTACAAGATTTACCTTAGGTTTAATAGAGCTTAAAATCAATGAGCATAAGCTAAACGGAGAGACAAAATTAATAACTATTGATTCTAGCTCCAAGCTAGAGTTTGGAGAAGTGCAAGTTTCCTTTTTTAAGGTAAGTCACAGTATCCCAGACTGTCTTGGAGTTGTTTTCCACACCCCAGAAGGAAATATTGTTCACACAGGTGACTTTAAATTTGATTTAACCCCGGCGAATAACCAATATGCTGATATACATAAAATGGCGGAAATCGGGCAGCAGGGAGTTTTAGCATTAATATCAGAGAGCACAAATGCAGAACGAAAGGGGTTAACTCCTTCTGAACAAATGGTTGGTTCTCATTTAGATGAAGCCTTTATGAAAGCAGATGGGAAAATTTTCATTTCGACATTTGCTTCGAATGTTAATAGAATACAACAAGTAGTAGAGTCTGCTATAAAAACGAATCGTAAATTAGCATTGCTTGGCCGCAGTATGGTAAATGTGGTGAACGTTGCTATAGAACGTGGCTATCTTCATATGCCGGAGGGAATGTTAATTGATGTCAGTCAAGTAGACCAACTGCCAGCAGAGAAAGTTGCCATTCTCTGTACAGGTAGTCAAGGAGAACCAATGGCTGCTTTGTCACGTTTAGCAAGTGGGAACTTTCGCGATGTTACAATATATCCGGGGGATACTGTTATTCTAGCAGCATCTCCAATCCCTGGAAATGAAAAAGACGTCTCTAAAATCATAGATAATTTATTTCAACTTGGGGCAAAAGTAATTTATGGTTCTGGCAGTACAACCGGTATGCACGTTTCTGGTCATGGCTATCAAGAAGATCTAAAGTTAATGTTAACCTTAATGAAACCAACCTACTTCATTCCCATTCATGGAGAATCTCGTATGCTCTACCATCATCGAATATTAGCAGAATCAGTGGGAGTGGAAAAAGAAAATACTTTTATTATTAAAAATGGAGAAGTTGTCGATATCAAAAATGGAGTAGCCCGTCAAACACGCTTTGTCCCAGCAGGAGACACATATGTAGATGGGATGGGTGTTGGGGATGTTGGCGATATTGTGTTAAGAGATCGAAAGCAGCTATCGGAAGATGGGATGCTTGTTGTTATTATTACCATCAGCAAGGGCGACAGGAAGATTATTTCTGGCCCAGATACGATTACGAGGGGATTTGTTTATGCCCGTAACTCTGATGAATTACTGAAGGAAGTAAACCGTTTGGTCAAAAAGACTGTCAATGACTTGCAATCAGAGAATATTCATAAATGGAATGTAATGAAACAAAATATTAAAAAATCGGTTGGCCAGTATTTATTTAATCAAACAAAGAGAAAGCCAATGATTCTTCCGATTATTATTGAGATTTAGCATGAAAAATTTGATATTTTCTAAAAAGCAATGGGAGCAATAGATTAAGCACCCATTGCTTTTTAGTTTAGAAGCAACCTAGCGGGATTTTATTGTAAACGGATTCAGTTATGTTCGTTAAAAATATACTTATTCATAAAAGTATTGCGAAACTTACCTTGTGGGTCGTACTTAATAAGTAATTGCTGGAATGCGGGCATTTTTTCATATAGCGATTGTATTTTGGAAGGGGCGGTAGTAAATAGCTTCCCCCAATGTGGCTTTGCCTGAAAAGGCTCGAGCTTGGATTCGATTAACGGGAGTACTTGCTGAACTTCCTTCCACTTATCTTGCCAAGTAAAGTGAATAGCGATGGAATCCTGTTTATAGGATGGGCTTAACCACAGTTCGTCCTTCGCAATTGTCCGCACTTCCGAAATAAATAAAAGGGGTGCGATGTATTCACGTATTTCACTAAGGGCACAAAGAGCGTTATAAGCATGCTCTCGCGGGAATATATATTCACTTTGCAGCTCTTGTCCCTTACTTGGAGTGAAGTCCATCCGGAAGTGTGGCATGCGATCAAGCCAATCTCCTGGAACACCAAGCTGTGCCGTGCAATTAGTTGCAGCGACTCCTCGTACTGGATGAAGATTTTCTTTGGCTGCTTTTGCTCCGTAAAAGTCATCACCTAATGAAAAAGTCTGGTCATCTGTCAGCTTACTCTTTAACCACACTTGATTAAATGTTTCGTCCTGCCAATCTGTAAACAGACTGACACTATAAGCACTGGAAGAAATGGTGTCAAAATGATGAGCTGTTTGAGCAAATGGAAGATTTTCATAAACATCTTGCCGCATTAGATGACTTGGATGAATATCTAAGGTGAGTTTTGTAACAATACCAATTCCTCCTAATCCAACGACTGCACCATGTAATTCCTCTTCTGACTTTTCTCTTGAAAAAGTTATGATACAACCGTCCGCTGTAACGACTTCCATAGCGGAAACTGCAGCAGCTAAATTTTGATTGCTATTACCTGAACCATGAGTTGCTGTAGCACAAGCTCCAGCAATCGAAATGTGTGGAAGGGATGCAAGATTATGTAAGGCATAGCCATGCTGCTGAAGCACGTGGCAAAGATCTCCATACTTCATTCCTGCTTCTACCGTTACTGTTTTTTCTTCGCTATTAATAGCAATAACTTTATTCAGTTTTTGCAAAGAGACGATATTCTCCTCTGAATCAGCGATGCTATTAAATGAGTGACGAGTTCCAATTACACGAAGCTTTTTTAATTTTAAAACTAATTGTTGAATTTCCTCCACTGATTCTGGTTCGTGCCAGTTAGTTGCACTATATTGAAAATTCCCTGCCCAATTCCTTTTCAATCCCATAACGCCACTCCTTTATTGAGTTTATTATACAATTTAACTATATACGTAAAGAGAGAGAATTTTCAAATATTATCATTTGGAAAAAACAAGGTAATTAGACCTATTTTTTGTTTCTTTTATGTGAAGAAAAAATACTGGTATCGACAAAAAATGACAAGTTCCTTATAATGGAATAGTAATATGTATATATGCTATTAGTACTATTGTTTTCCTGAAATTGAAAAAGGCAAACTTATCGAAAGGTAAGGACGCAAAGCTACGAGTCTAAAATCCTTCTGGATAATGATAGTCGGGTTGCCAGGTATACTTTAAGCAATTATTTGGCTATCCCTATTTATGTATGTCTAGGATAGCTATTTATTTTTGCTTTGGACTTGTGGAGAACAATAAAAAACATAAACTATAGAAACTTAATAGAAAAGGAGATTTGAGATGATTGTTGTAGACAAAAAGAAGTATAAAATGGAAATAGATGAAAACTCAAAAGAAGTACGTGTCCAGGTACATGGATTGATGAGAGAGGAAGACGCAGAGGGGTATATGGTTGATTTACAGGATACGATAAGTAAAGTATCTAAAAAGGATTATACTTTTGTCGTGGATGGTACTCATCAAACGCCTGTTCCATCAAAGGTGGTACCTCAGTTAGAACAAACAATGCAATTTTACTCTAGCTTAGGTTTTAAGGATGTTCTTGTAATTAAACCTTCGTCAAAAATTGCCCAAGTGCAAATTAGAAACGCCCTAGAAAGAATTGATTTTGCAGGTACATTTATTGATCGTGCCTCTCATTCTAAGTAATGCCAGGTTTTAATAAAAAAGCTATTTTTTAATCCGATTTGAAAGGGAGTTATGAAGTGCAAAAGGTAGAAATGTCGTATAAATATGAAATTATAACAAAGGAACAAACGGATCTAATCGAAAAGGCTGCTGACTGTCTTGCAAGCTCATTTATTGGAGTGGATATTGCTGGGAAATGGGTTCAAGAGCCAATGGTTGGTCAGTTAAATATAGGCTATGAGGATTTCTATCAGTTCACGAAAGATTATATAGATGCTACTGTGGAGCAAGGATATTGTGCAGTTGCAATAGATAATAATCAAAAGGTTGTTGGTGTTCTTGCTGGAGATACCAATGCTCCAGAGATTATTGGAGAAGATGTATTTGAAGGCACCTTTTTAGATATGAATGTTATTCTGCATGTTCTTGAGGATGTAGATAAACGCTTTTTGGATGATTATAAGCAGCGCACTGGAAAAGAACTGCAGGATGGCGAGATACTTCATTTATTCATGTTAGGAGTAACTGCTGAACTTGAGCGTCACGAAATTATTAAGCAATTAGGAAATAAATTAATAACGAAAGCATCTGAACAGGGATTAAAGGCTGTTGTAGGAGAAGCAACAAATCCTAAGTCTATGCGTGTCATGGAAAAATATCATAATATGAAGAAATATAGAGATGTTAAAGGAAATTATATTGTTCATAAATATCAAGAAAATAGCAGATTAAAAGATATTCCTGCAACAATCGCTGACGGCACTTATATCATTATGAAAGAGTTTTAAAATTTCAGTATGTCTAAACAAATATATAAATAGGAGAGTTATTTATTATGGAGGCTATATTGCTAGGTATTATTGTTATCTTATTGGTTACCACCGTGTATTTTGCTTATCGATATTTTACATTGAAACATCATCCTCATATTAATAAAGAGATCATGAACGGGATGAAAGAAATAGCTGCAGGCAGTATGAGCAGCAAAGTAGAAGGTTCAAGTTCTTATCATGCTACCTTTAATCAATTAATTGAATTTTTAGAGCGTGTAAGGGGAAAGTTCTTTTCTTTTTCCAAAAATGTACATAAAAAGGGAGAAAGTTTAACTGAAATTGGTGAATACGCGATGGAAAAAGCGGACATTGTTAGAGCAGCAATTGACGAGGTTGGCAGAGGCTTACAGAAACAATTAGTCGCTACAGAGGAAAGCGCCCTTTCAATGGAAGAAATGGCTCAGGCGATTGAGGATTTATCCATAAGATCCAATCAAATTTCGGAACAGTCCAATACTACATTAGAATTAACGCAAGAGGGAGACGAAAAGTTAAAGGACTCTTTAGTGCAAATGGAGCAATTTAATCAAACAATTAATACAACTTTTCATGCCATCAATAATCTTGGAGAAAAATCTAAAGAAATTGGAACAATCGTAAAAGTAATTACAGGTATTTCCGAACAAATTAATTTATTGGCTTTAAACGCAGCGATAGAAGCAGCTCGGGCCGGTGAACACGGTAAGGGATTTGCTGTTGTAGCAGATGAAGTACGAAAATTGGCTGAACAGTCCCGTCAGTCCTCTTCAGAAGTATCGAATATTGTGAAAAATATTCAAGAAGAAACGAATATAGTTGTTAAATCAATGCAACAGGGCACAGAAGAATTTAAAGAGACAAATACTAACATCTTAGAGGTTGGAACAATGTTTGAACAGATTCTGTCGACGACAAAGGTTATTGCGGAAAATAATGAGAATTCCTCTGCAAGTACAGAAGAACTATCGTCTGCTTCTCAACAAATCATGGCGACAATTGTACAGATAGCTTCTATCTCACGAGAATCGGTTGAAATGTTTGAGGAATTAATCGAAATCAGCGATGATGAATTACAAACAATTCAAGGTCTAGTACAAGAAGCCGAAAATCTTTTAGAATTGAAAAATGATGTAGATAAACTATTATCCACGTGGAATCAAGCTTCAGAACAAAAATCACATGCTGAAGGTGATATTACTGTAGCGGTTTAAGTTAGAAAAAAGCTTCTCATCGGTATTCAAACTTGTGAGAAGCTTTTACTTTAATTCCACTTTTAACGTAAATAACAGTATTTTGTTATATTCCTTCGAAAATAGCAAACTCATTGAAAAATGAGGACGCAAAGCTGCGGGCCTAAAGAAGTATTTCCATGGTAGCCAGGGTTGCCAAAAGGGTTGGATATTTGCTTATAAAGCAATAGATTGCTTTTTTATGTCCTCCTTCGTGTGGACTTTTTTATTTGGATTTGAGTTTCTAGCAGAAGGGATTGTATGTTGCAACAGGAAAGGGAGTAATTATGTCACAACAAGAGCAATGGAGATCAAAAATAGGATTTGTTTTAGCAGCAGCCGGATCAGCGATAGGATTGGGGGCTATTTGGAAATTTCCTTACGTCGCTGGAACAGGGGGAGGAGGAGCCTTTCTCTTACTTTTTTTAGTATTTACTTTGGTGTTGGGTATGCCCTTATTATTAGGAGAGTTTATGATTGGGAGAATGGGGCAAAGTAATGCGGTTCGAACATATGGCAAGCTAGCCTCTAATACTAAGTGGAATTTTATTGGTAAACTCGGTGTGTTTACAAGCTTTTTACTTCTATCGTTTTATAGCGTTGTAGGCGGCTGGATAATCCTATATATTGTAAAGGTTTTGAGCGGTGGTTTAGCTGGACTGAGTCAAGATCAATACGGAGAGCTGTTTGGCGAAATTATTTCCAACCCTTATTCCACTATATCGGCACAGCTTGTATTTATGCTAATCACGATTCTTGTTGTTGCCCAAGGTGTGCAAAAAGGAATTGAATTAGCAAGTAAAATTATGATGCCTGCATTAGTTATTTTATTTTTAATATTAGTGATTCGCTCTTTAAGTTTGGATGGAGCAATGGAGGGAGTAAAGTTCCTGCTTGTGCCAGATTTTTCGAAGCTGACATCTGAGAGTATTTTATTTGCATTAGGACAAGCGTTTTTTACCTTGTCATTAGGTGTTTCGGTTATGCTTACATATGCTTCCTATTTACCTAAGTCTCAAAATCTACCCCGTTCGGCCATTTCGATCATTATCTTGAATATCGTTATAGCTTTATTGGCGGGATTAGCTATTTTTCCAGGAGTTTTCTCCTTTGGTATGGAGCCAAATGCAGGACCTGTGTTAATATTCTCTGTTTTACCTGCAGTGTTTGCTCATATGCCCTTTGGTATGGTTTTTTTCTTGGCCTTTTTACTATTATTCTTATTTGCAGCTCTCACTTCCGCATTCTCAATGATTGAAATTATAGTTGCAGCCGTTACTAAAAATGATACAGCTAAAAGGAAGAAAGCTACTTGGATAATTGGATTCCTTATTTTTATTGTTGGTATTCCATCTTGCCTATCGTATGGTGCTCTTTCCGAAATCTATCTATTCAATAAGACAATTTTTGATTTGATGGATTATCTGGTTAGTAACATCTTAATGCCTCTAGGTGCATTACTAATTGCCATTTTTGTTTCTCAAAAAGTTTCAAAGGCTGATTTATTTGCAGAATTAAAGCGAGGATCAAATGTAGGATATGTATTTTTTATGATTTGTTATGTTCTGTTGAAATACGTTGTTCCTATTGCCATTGTTATCGTTTTTTTAGACGCAGCAGGCTTATCAGATTGGATTATTACTTTGTTTAAATAAAAAATACTTCTAGGAAAAAAACGTCAAGGAGGTCAAATAAAATGAAGGAAATACAAGCATTGTTTCCTAGCATGGACGGAAATGACTTTCAACGAGAGGAATTACTGTCCTACTTTAAGACAATTTTAACAAAAATAGATGAATTAAAGGATCCTGACAAATTAACACTTGGAGAAATGCCAGAGTACACCGAGGATTATTATAATCGTGTGATTCAAAATGCGAATGTTCCTCAAGCAGGGGTGTCGATCGATGAAGTAATCAAAGAGCTTCTAAAATTGGTAGAAGGTCATCGCTATGTCAATCGTAATTATGTGGCCAATGCAGCACCTTTGCCGAATATTGCTAGTATCATAGGTAATTTAGTCATGGTGCTTGTAAATGGGAATAACCTTTGGGATGTAGAAGGCCCGGCCGCAGCTGCAGCTGAAGTTGAAATCACAAGTATGCTGTCTAAATTAATCGGATATGACGAAAATTTAAGTGCGGGCTATACAACATGGGGAGGGCAAGGAGCTGTTTTCAATTCTTTACGCATCGCTATTGCTCGTTATGCTCCTTCCTCTAACCAAATGGGCATTCCGAAAAATCTTTACTGCTTTTGTTCTGAGTTATCCCACTACAGCTTATATAAATCTGTAGAAGCAGCCGGAATTGGAGTAGAAAATATGGTTAGAGTTAAGGTGAACCAAGATCATTCTATGAATCTAGAAGACTTAAAGGAGAAAATAGAGCAAGTTATTGCAAAAGGTGGGGTGCCTCTTTATATTCTTGCAACAATGGGCACAACGGATACCTTTGGAATTGATGATATAGCAGGAATTAAGCAGCTAGCGGAGGAGCTAGAACGCAAGCATTGTCTAAGCCCGCTCTATATTCATGCAGACTCAGCGATGGGAGGAATGTACACCTTCTTTAATGACTATGATTTTGAGAGAAATGCCCTTCAATTGGAAGATGATGTTAAGGAAGTTTTGCAATCCTATCAACAGAAGTTTAAACAGATCAAGCATGCTGATAGTATGGTATTTGATTTCCATAAGCTAGGACAAACACCGTATATTACAAGTTTATTTTTGATTAAAAACAGAGAAAGCCTTAAGTATGTTGATTTAGACGAAGAGGAAACTCCTTATGTTGGCAATCGTGGTTACGGCAGCTACCATACAGGCTATACATTAGAATGTTCGCGAATGGGAAGTGCGTTAGCAATTTATGCATCGTTATTAGCATTTGGTGTGGAGGGATATCAAATGCTGCTAGCTAACTATATTCGTGTGAATAGTAAATTTAGAGAAACGCTGACAAAAGAAATCCCGAATGTTGCCATTACGAATGAGGTTTCACCGATTACCACTTTCCGTTTTTATCCAGAAGAGCCAAAATGGAAAGAAGAAAGGAACGGTCTTTTAACTGCTGAGGAAATGATTGAAATTAATCAATTTAATGATGCGTTTGCAGAAATAATCGGTGCTGAAAGAGATACGATTTTCTTTGGGAATACAAAAAAGCAGTGCCTAGTAAAAGCAGCAAATTCAAACAAGCAAATCCCTGTATATGCGCATAAATTTTTCACTATTTCGCCATACTCTACAGTAGAAGAGATTGACCGTTATGTGGCATTTTTAAAAGAACACTTATCATTTTTTATGAAAACAACATCAACTTATGACAGCATTTCCCTGCTATAAGGAAGGACTTTTTTTAATTACAAAAAAGCCCCATAGTTTATTTAAGTATATAATGAATTTAAAAAACTTTCTCTTTACAAGGGAAGGTTTTTTAGTTTTCATGACCTTATATATCAAGTGATAGACACTCTTTTATTAAATAGTAGTCTATATTATATGCTGATTATTTCTCCTTAATGCTGTTTTGCCATTTATGATAGAGAATGGAGTCTGTTTTTGTCTCTTTAGAATGAGCAGTTTTTTATTTAAGTACTACGATAACAATTAACCCTATAACCCCTTGGAGGAGAATATGAAAAAAGGCAAATTCAGTTTACAAGCTATCATTATTATTTTTGTATGTATTGTTGTTGCTTTCTCCCTTGGAATTACGGATTTGATTATCAGTAATAGCATTACCTCCAGCGTGGAAGAAACACAGAAAGAGAAGGCACTGGATGTTGCGAGGATGATGGCGATAACTCCGCAAGTAATAGGAGTTCTTGAAGGTCGAGAGAATGAGGAAGATGTCCAAGTATTTGCCAATCAAATTAAAACCCAGACGAATGTGAACTTTGTTGTGGTGATGGATATGAACGGAAACCGTCTATCCCATCCGGAAGCTAGTAAAGTTGGAAAGCATTTTAGCGGAGGAGATGAAGGCCCCGTACTTAATGGAAAGGAATATGTTTCTATTTCCAAAGGAACTCTTGGAAAATCGATGCGGGCATTTACGCCAATAAAAAACGCTGAGGAAGAGCAAATTGGTGCAGTGGCAGTAGGAATTTCTTTAAAGAGTGTAACAGAAGCTGTCCACAAAGGACGGATGGGAATTGGAATAGGGACTTTAATAGGAATTCTCATCGGCATAATAGGGGCTGTCGTGCTGGCGAGGTATTTCAAGAAAATTCTGTTAGGGCTTGAACCCTTTGCTATTGCTAAGCTTTTGGAAGAGCGTAGCTCGATGCTGCAGTCTGTACGTGAAGGAATTATAGCCATTGATCAGGAGGGAAAAATCACGCTTGTGAACAAAGCAGCTAGTAAGCTTTTTCAAAAAGCAGGCATTGGGGAGGATGCTATTGGAAGGAACATTGAAGATTATTTACCAGAAACTCGGTTAACACGCATCATAAAATCTGGTGAAATGGATTTGGATCAAGAGCAGAACTTGCATGGGGTAACCATTTTGGTAAATAGAGTTCCTGTAGTGGTAGAAAATCAAGTAGTTGGGGCTATTGCCACATTCCGTGATAAAACAGAGGTTCAACAATTAGCTGAGCAGCTGACAGGGGTGCGCAATTATGCAGATGCGCTCCGTGCTCAGGCGCATGAGTTTATGAATAAACTCCATGTTATCCTTGGTTTAGTTCGTACGGAACAATATGAAACCCTTGCTAATTATGTAAGTGAAACGGTTAATCATCGGGAAACAGAGGTAGGCTTTGTTACGAAGAAGGTTCAAGATCCTGTACTTGCTGGATTTTTGATTGGTAAGCTAAGCTTTGCTAGAGAATCAGGCGTTTCCCTTTCCTTTGATTGTGAAAATATCCTTCCAAAACCAGCAGACCCGGAGATTACAAATGAACTAATTACGATTATCGGAAATATCTTTGATAATGCAATAGAGGCAATGGTAGACAGCATAAACAAAAAGATAGATCTCACCTTGGATTATGCAGAAGAAATTTTAACGATCGAAGTGAAAGATACTGGAATAGGAATGACAAATGCACTTCAAAATAAAGTGTTAGATAAAGGCTTCTCTACTAAAGGAAATAATCGAGGATTTGGATTGTACTTATTAGTAATGGCGATTGAAAGGTTGGAGGGGGAGCTTATTATTTCGTCCAAGCCTGGGAAGGGCACCACTTTTGCCGTATATATACCATATAAAGCAGAGGATGAATAAAATGATTAATGTGATGATTGTAGAAGATGATCCAATGGTAGCAGAAATTAATAAACGATATCTTTCTCAAATCAATGGGTTTCATTTAACTGCAACCGCCAATTCAGTAGATGATGCGATTACTTTATTAAAAAAAGAAAAAATAGAGCTTATCCTTTTAGATATTTTTATGCCTGGAAAGATTGGGCTGGAGCTATTAGCTTATCTTCGAAAAAATGATCTTGCTATTGATGTTATCGTGATTTCGGCTGCTTCCGATCTTGAGCGCATTAAGAAAGCTTTAAGACATGGTGTAGTCGATTATTTAATAAAGCCGTTTGAGTTTGAAAGATTTAACACAGCGCTGACAACTTATCTAGAGCAAGCTAGGATTACCAATAAGCAAGCTTCCATTAGTCAACAAGAGTTAGATACGCTTCTTTTACATAGGGAAGAATCTGTGACAGTGGAAGAATTGCCGAAGGGATTAACAAAGGATACGTTAAAACAAGTATGGGAAGCAGTTCAAAAATTAAAAGAGGAACCTTTCTCGACCGATGATGCTGCGAACTTAGTAGGTATATCAAGAGTATCTGCTAGAAAGTATTTAAATTTCTTAAAAGATTTAGGAATACTGGAAGTTAAGGTAATCTATGGCACGATTGGAAGACCTGTTTATCAACATGAATATAATCGCTTAAAAGAACACAGAATAAAAAACTTTTTGTAAGCAGCATGAAAGCTGCTTACTTTTTTTATTTACAAAAAGAATTATTAAACTTTCATAAACTATGAAAGCGTTTAACTGGAGAGTAAGATGAACTTGTAAAAAACAAAACGTTTTGGGCTTAACAATCTCAAACGTATTGATAGAGGCTCGAATGAAGTCAATAGGGAGTAAAAACTTTGTTAGGAGGATTAAAATGCATATTCCAATTAAGAAGACGCTTGATAAAATTCCAGGTGGTATGATGGTTGTACCGTTATTTTTAGGGGTATTAACGAACACATTTTTCCCGCAATTTTTAGAAATTGGTCATTTTACAACAGCTTTATTCAGCAAGGAAGCATCATCCACCATTCTTGCATTATTTATGTTTCTGATTGGTTCACAAATTAATTTCAAACTTGCCCCAAAGGCAATCAAAAAGGGTGCCATCTTACTAACAGGTAAATTTATAGTAGGTGCGGGGATAGGGATTGCAGTCGCCATGCTATTTGGACCTGCTGGAATATTAGGGTTATCGCCATTGGCAATTCTTGCAGCCTTATTAAATGCGAATGGAGGATTATATGCATCGCTTGCTTCTTCTTATGGTGATGAAACAGATGTAGGAGCATATGCATTATTTTCTTTAAAAGACGGACCATTTTTCACGCTAGTTGCACTAGGAGCATCCGGTCTTGCAGCCATTCCTTTTCAGGCACTTGTAGGTGTCTTAATCCCAATTTTGATTGGAATGATCTTGGGAAATATTGATCCAGACATGAGAAAGTTTCTTGGTAGCAGTAAATTATTATTAATTCCATTCTTTTCTTTCCCATTAGGAGCAGGAATGGATCTTAGAACCATTGTAGAAGCAGGAGGGCCAGGGTTATTACTAGGATTAATAGCTGCGTTTACAGGAATTGGAGCTTATCTTCTTTTGAAATTATTTAAAGAAAATCCAATTGTTGGCTTAGCAACAGGCTCTACTGCTGGGAATGCTGTCGCTACACCAGCTGTGGTTGCAGCCGCAGATCCGACCTTATCTTCAATAGCCCCAGCAGCTACTGCTCAAGTTGCAGCAGCATGTGTTGTATCTGCCATTATCTGTCCGATTATTGTTAGCTATGTATTTAAAAGGTCGCAAAGAAAGAAGACCAATAAGTCGATGGCGAGTGCAGCATGACAGATAAAAACGAGTACTGCATTATTTAGTTACAAAATAATGAATTTAAGTTAAATAACCTAGTGAGAAAGTACAAACAGTAATAACATAGGAATAAAAAAAGCGATCTTTTAATCATATTTTAAATAGAAAGAAGGATTACCCACAATGACTGTGTCAGATAATGTAATTATCACAACGTTAAAAGGAAAAGAAATTCTCTCTAATCCCTTTTTAAATAAAGGAGTAGCTTTTACGAAAGAGGAAAGAGAAGACCTTGGTCTAGACGGTCTGTTACCGCCCCAAGTACTTACGCTTGATGAACAAGTAAACAGAGTCTATGAGCAATATTTGATGAGGACCACTAATCTTTTCAAAAACGGCTTACTGAATGATTTATATAATCGCAATGTCGTTCTATATTACCGACTTTTAAAAGAACATCTTGCAGAAATGCTGCCAATCGTTTATACCCCGACTGTCGGTGATGCTATCCAGTCTTACTCTCATAGCTATCATCGTCCAGAAGGATTATATCTTTCCATTGATCATTTGGAAGGGGTGGAAAAGGCGTTTCGTAATCTAGGAAAAGCCAAAAATGATATAGATTTAATTGTTGTCACTGATTCGGAAAGTATCCTTGGAATTGGAGATCAAGGAGTAGGTGGTATTAATATTGCAATAGGAAAACTAGCGGTATATACAGCAGCTGCTGGTATTGATCCTAGCCGAGTTCTGCCGGTTGTACTAGATGTTGGTACAAATAATCAGTCTTTAATTGACGACCCTATTTATATTGGTAACAAGTTTGCCCGTGTTCGTGGGGATCGTTATGATCAATTCATTGATTTATTCATTGATACTGCAAGAAGGTTTTTCCCAGAAGTGCTTCTTCATTGGGAGGATCTTGGCAATGTGAACGCCCGCAATATTTTGGATAAATATGGGGACAAAATTCTTACCTTTAATGATGACATTCAAGGAACAGGTGCTGTAACGCTTGCAGCGATTATGTCTGCATTAAAAGTCACAGGTGGAGCATTGAAGGATCAGCGCATTGTTGTCTTTGGTCCGGGTGCTGCTGGAATCGGTAATGCGGACCAAATGGTTGATACAATGGCTCTAGAGGGACTTACTAAAGAAGAAGCCTATGACCGTTTCTTTGCAATTGACTATCGAGGATTACTGACAGATGAAACACCAGGTGTTTTGAAATTTCAAATGCCTTATGTAAGAAAAGCAGAAGAAGTTAAGCATTGGAATCGAAATGAAGATGGAATCATTTCCTTAATGGAAGTAGTTAAAAGGGTGAAGCCAACCATCTTAATTGGTACTTCTGGCCAAGCGGGTGCTTTTACGGAAGAAATCGTGAAAGAAATGGCAAAGCATGTTGAACGTCCTATTATTATGCCGATGTCCAATCCTACTAATCTGGCTGAGGCTATGCCGGAAAACTTGATTAAATGGACGGATGGAAAAGCATTAATTGCAACAGGAAGTCCGTTTGCTGATGTAGAATATAATGGTGTTTCCTATGAAATTGGGCAGTCGAATAATGCATTTGTCTTCCCAGGTTTGGGACTTGGTGCTATTGTTGCAAAAGCGCAAATTATTTCCAAAGGAATGTTTGCTGCAGCCGCTAATGCGGTCGCCGAAATGTGTGAAACGAACCAACCAGGGGCATCGTTACTTCCTTCGATTGAGAAATTACATGATGTCTCTATCTATGTGGCAGTGGAAGTCGCAAAAGCGGCTATAGAGGAAGGAATTGCAAGAGCCGAGATTACGGATGTAACAAAGGCTGTGATCGATGCAGTTTGGCAGCCTGAATATAAGAAAATTAAAAGTGTTGGAATGTGGGCCAATGTTTAATGAAATTATAAATTAGAAAAAATGCCTCTACTCCTGGTAGAATCGGATTGTTCGATTAGCCAGTGGTGGTAGGCATTTTTATTTTACAAATTATAAGCCGTTTGTCGTTTTAAAATTCATGGGTTTCTTTCTTTTTCCTATATTGTATAACATCCGTAATTACCCATAGAGGGATAATAAGAACAACAAAAGCAATTTTCAACCAATAATCAACAAAACTAAAGAGAATAAAAAGCATAAATAGAACATAACAAACAAATTTCAAAACTAAATTTACTAATTCAGATTTAAACATCGTTATCAATACCATTCGCTATTTTTACTTTCCTATACGAATAATGAAATCAATAAGTTTTGTTAACCTCGAACAAAATCCACATTTACAAAGCACACTCCCTGATTTTATTTCTTTTTAATATGGAAGATAACAGAAATAAAGGCAAAGGAAATGGAGAGTCATCCTCTGTGCCCAAAAGGAAGAGAAGCAGAGGAAAAAGGGAATAGAGAAAAACAAACAAACTGGAGCAACTCCTATTCGGAGAGGCATTTTGTCTTTAGTATAATTTGCTTTTACTTAGCTGTTAGCAATCTTCCAAGGTCTTTTCAAACTAACTTAACTTTCTCCTTTTTAAATCGCCATGTATTTTAATCAAATGTAAATAATTTACGCTTCTTTTACAAAAGCTCGCTTTTTTCCTGTAAAATCAATCCCTTCAGCTTAAATAATCAGAATTTTATTTAATGATTTCTTTACACTACTCCCTAATGTAGCTTTATATTTATTTTCTAAAATTTAAATTAATAGAGAAATTAAAGTAATCAAAAGGAGTGAGGTACTTTTATGCATTTTGCGTCCACACTAGCTTGGGCTTATCCGGTAGATCAAGTGGTCCAGCTTGCTAAGCAGAGCGGGTTATCAGGATTAGAAATTTGGGCAGAACATGTATGGTTTCATGGTACAGATCCAAACAAAATTCGTGAAGCGAATCGGAATCAGTCTATCAACCTAACCATGCATGCGGCGAGTTGGGACTTAAATATTAGTTCTCTAGAAAAAGAAATAAGAGAAGGCTCTGTAAAGCAGATCCAGAATTCTATTAAGTTAGCAGATGAGATAGGGGCAGACTCGATAACGTTTCATCCGGGGAGGTTGACACTTCCGCAGATAAAACAGGAAATATATGAATCTTTCATGATGGAATCTATTTTGACATTAATCGAAACAGCAAAGCGGTACAAGAAAACCTTAAGCATAGAATTGATGGAGGTAAAGGCAAAGGAATTCGTGACAACTCCAGAAACAATGAATCGACTGATCGCGGGCTTCTTGCCGGAACTGAAAACAACCTTTGACGTTGCTCATATTTCAGAAGGAACTCCACAGCAAGCCTTTGCTCAGTTAATAAATGTGGACAAAATTCATATTAGTGACAATTCTCGGGGGCAGCTGCATGTTCCTCTTGGTACGGGTATTCTTGATAGAAATATGCTGAAAGAATTTATATCGATCAATGATCTTCCAGTTGTAGTAGAGGGCTTTGATGCATCAGAAAGCTTGAACTGGTGGAATCATAATCTTCATTATTTAAAAAGCCTGGCAATGATGAAGGAGGTACCACAATGAAAGTGCTCGTAACAAACGATGATGGTATTTTTGCTCCAGGTCTCCAGGCACTAGTTGAAGTGCTTCAGCATTTTGCAGATGTTTATGTGTCCTGCCCAGATCAGGAAAGAAGTGCTGTCAGTCATTCGATAACATTAAGAGTTCCTTTAAAAGCAAAACCACTCCCGCTTTTTCCTGGTGTAAAAGGCTGCTGGGCTGTTAATGGAACTCCGGCAGATTGCGTCAAGCTTGGAATAGAAGTGCTGATGAAAGAGCCGCCAGACTTTGTTATTTCAGGGATAAATCTTGGGCCAAATTTAGGGCGTGATCTTTATTACTCAGGCACCATGGCTGGAGCGGTGGAAGGGCTGCTTTATGGCATTCCAGCTGTAGCAGTATCGTTAAACGCTTTTTCTGATATAGATATCAATTATGAAAAAGTGAAAAAGCTGCTTTATCCTATTGTGGAAGTACTTCTGCAAAACAAGATTCCAAAGGGAGTCTTTCTGAATGTGAACTTACCATACCTCTCGAGGGAAGTTTATAAGGGAGTTCGTATTGTTCCTCTAGATATGGATGTTGCCAGGTATTCATATGTTGGACTGAATGATCCACATGGACAAGTGTACTACTGGCTGAAGGATCAGCTTCATAATATGAAGGACCTTAAAGCAGATAGTGATTACACTTTGTTGAGAACAGGCTATGTGACCATATCGCCAATCGAGTTTAGAACATTTCATAGAAGAAAAAAAGAACAAATTGAACGTTGGTTTGCTCATTTAAATATTGCTAGTACAGATGAGGAGGAAATAGATTATGCGTAAGTGGATGCTTGTATTAATGTTTGGAATACTGATGGTTTTTACAGCAGGCTGTGGCAGTAAGGAAAGCAGTGAGCCCAGTAATGCCTCTAAAGATACAGGTTCATCAGAATCGAAGCTAGAGGGATCCCTTCATTTTTATACCTCACAGCCCGATGCAGATGCTGCTAAATTAGTAGAAGGATTTCAAGCTAAATATCCTGATGTAAAGGTAGAAACATTCCGTTCAGGAACAGAGGAAGTCATTTCAAAAATTAAAGCGGAAAAAATGGCTGGCAAGATTCAAGCAGATGTTCTATTGGTAGCAGATGCAGTAACATTTGAAAGTTTAAAAGAAGAGGATATGCTCAAAGCATATGAATCAAAAGAAGCTGCTGAAATTCCTGCTGAGCTTGTTGATCCAGATCATACTTACTATGGAACGAAGGTCATGGCAACTGGATTAGTTGTAAACACGCAAAAAGTAAAAAAATTGCCAACAAGCTGGAATGTCCTTACTTCTAAAGAAGCAAAAGGGAAAATTATTATGCCAAGTCCATTATATTCCGGTGCTGCTGCCTATAATTTAGGAGTGTTTACTCGCCAAGATAAATTAGGATGGGACTTTTACAAAAATATTGCTGCAAATGATGTAACGGTTACAAAAGGGAATGGCGATGTACTTAAAGGTGTTGCTGGTGGAGAAAAAGACTATGGGATGGTTGTAGATTATCTAGTTACACGCGCGAAAGCAGAAGGATCTCCAGTGGAGCTAATTTATCCTGAAGAAGGGGTGCCTGTTATCACTGAACCAATAGGAATTATGAAGGACGCAGACAATGTAGATGCAGCACAAGCCTTTGTTGATTTCGTTCTATCCGAGGAAGGACAAAAGCTTGCTGCCGAGCTTGGATATACACCAATTCGCAAAGGGGTTGAAGCTCCTGAGGGACTTAAAACGATAGATGAAATGAAAGTCCTTTCTACTGATGTGCAAGAATTATATCGTGCCAGAGACGGTGATAAGAAGGAATTTGAAACGGTAATCAGTGAATAGAACACTATTTATGAAGGAGTGGACATAATGAACTCATCTATTCAGAGCGCTGAAAGGAAGACGGAAGCATTATTTCCGCTCTCCTTTTCTTATCTTTCCCGTAAGTGGTGGGGGATTCTTGGATTTTTGCTGCTTATCTTTGTTTTTTTACTTCCTGTTTGGCGTCTTGTCTGGCTGAGCATATCCTCTGGAGAAGGAATTAGTCTGGAGCTTTATCAGGAAGTATTGGTAGAAAGGGCTACGTGGAAGACGATTCAAAATACTGTTATCATTACGGTCTCAAGTACATTGCTTTCCCTTGTTTTAGGAGTAGGGCTTGCATTTACTATGGCATATTTGAATATTAGGGCAAAAAAGTGGCTGCAATTACTTATCTTTTTACCCTTTTTGATACCATCGTATATCTCAACCCTTGCGTGGGTACAGTTCTTTGGAGGAAATGGACCTATCCAATTTCTTTTCCATCAATCAGTTAATTTGTACAGTATGGGAGGAATCATTTTTGTTCTTGGGCTTTCCCATTATCCCCTTGTTTATTTGATGAGTGTGGAAGTATTTCGCAGGATACCAAGGGAACTGAAATATGCCGCCAATACTTCTGGGGCATCTGGGGGAGTTGTCTTTCGAAAAGTAATTTTTCCAATGGCGCTTCCGGGAATTGCGAGTGGTGGTATTCTTGCGTTCTTATCTAATATTGATAATTTCGGCATTCCGGCTTTTCTTGGTATACCAGCAAATATCCGTGTTTTGAGTACGTATATTTACGAACAGATTATTGGATATGGACCATCTGCCTTTGCAAGAGCTGCTGTTCTTTCCGTTATTCTTGGTGTAATTGCTTTAATTGGGACAGTCCTCCAATGGGCAATTATAAGAAAAAGCAATGTAAGTGAAACAGCAGCACGAGATATAGAGCCAAGGTATTTTCTCCCAAGGGGCTTGCGAAATGCAGTGGAAATAGTGCTCTGGATGTTCCTGTTGCTCACGACACTTTTGCCATTAGTCGTTATGGCTTCTACATCCTTTATCAAGGCATATGGATTATCTCTTGCTTGGGAAAATCTTTCTTTAAAAAACTATTCGTATCTATTATTTGAGGATGGTAAAACAGGCGCTGCGATAGGAAACAGCGTAACGCTTGCCTTGGTGACCATGCTGATTTGTATGGTAATTGGAACCGTTATTGCTTATCTTCGTTTTAAAAAGCCATCTGTTTTAGTGAAGGTCTCAGAAATTATTGTAACCATTCCTTATGCTTTGCCAGGAACGGTATTTGCATTAGCAATTATATTGATGTGGCTGCAGCCAGTGCCAGGCTTTCAGCCAGGAATTTACGGCACGATATGGATTTTGCTTATTGCTTATATCACTCGCTTTACGGTACTACAGATGAGAGGAAGCCTGACTGCTTTTTCGCAAATTGATTCTTCTGTGGAGGAAGCAGCAAGAATTTCAGGGGCAAAAGCATTAGCTAAATGGAGAAGCATCCTTTTTCCCTTGCTAATGCCTGGTATATTAAGCGGAGCTGCTCTTGTGTTTCTGACTGCTCTTACAGAGCTGACTGTGTCCAGTTTATTATGGTCTAGCGGTTCTGAAACGATAGGTGTTGTTATCTTTAGTTTTGAGCAAGCTGGATACACTACTTACTCAACGGCATTTTCCACTTTAATTGTGGGATCTGTATTGATCATGGGCATTCTATTTGTTTTATTAGAAAAAATCTGGAAGAAGAAGGTGATGAAGAGTGATTAGTATTGATGGGTTAAAAAAGAACTATGGAAGCTTTACAGCCTTAAATAATATTAACTTAGAATTGCTAAATGGTGAATTTATCGCTATTCTAGGTCCTTCTGGATGTGGAAAGACGACGTTATTAAGGCTTTTGGCAGGGTTTATGAAACCGACAGAAGGAACGATTACGATAGATAATGAGTTAGCAGCAAGCTCTAGTAAACTCGTTCCACCTGAGAAAAGGAATATAAGTATGGTCTTTCAATCCTTTGCATTATGGCCGCATATGACAGTAGAAGACCATATTCGCTTTCCTCTTAAGCATCATCGGTTTGGCAGAACAAATGGCAAAGAGGAGCAGGAGATTAGAATTGGAGAAGCATTAGGAATGGTGGGCCTTACCCATTTGAAAACACGCTATCCGGCTGAACTTTCTGGAGGTCAAAAACAGCGAGTTGCACTTGCTCGTGCTATCGTTCCAAAGCCATCTCTTCTTTTGATGGATGAACCATTAAGTGCACTTGATGCGGAGCTTCGTATGGAGATGAGAAGAGAGATTAGTAGGATTCACCAGAAGCTGGGAACTACCATAATTTATGTTACCCATGATCAAGGGGAAGCTTTGGCGATGGCTGATAGAATTGTTGTAATGAATAATGGAAGAATCGAGCAGATTGGTACTCCGGAAAGTATCTATAATAATCCCCAGTCGGTATTTGTTGCCACATTTGTTGGAAAGAGCAATCTGATCAAAGGAGAGTGGATTGGAGAGGATCGGTTTATTCCCGCGGAGTTTCCTAATGTTTCTTGGAAAGACATCGGAATTTCAAAGGAGATCAAATCCCAAAATCTTTACCCTGTTCGTCCTGAGCAATGGAAGCTTGGCGAGGCAGAGCAAGAAGAGATGACAGGAATTATCCAGTTTGCCCAGTTTCAAGGGAATGAAATTCATTATAGCGTTCAAGTGGGGGAAGAGACAATTAATGTGTATGGATCTGTTTTTGAAAAACGATTTCTGCCAGGAGACGCTGTTTCCTTGAGGATATTTAGTGGAGTAGAGGAAAGAGCTGTGCTGACAGGGAGCAGGTAGACTAGGAGGGAAAAGCATGATGGATTTGCATATACATTCCATCTACTCTGATGGTTTTTGGACACCACAAGAAATTGTAGAGGATAGTATCAAAAAAGGGTTGGAAATTATTGCAATAACGGATCATGATGTATTAACTGGGTATGAAGAAGCTTTATCCTATAGCAAGGATGCATTAAAGGTTATCCCTGGGATTGAACTTAATACAGATGGTCCTCAAGGTGAATTGCATATATTAGGCTATCAATTTGACCCGCATCATCCTAAATTAAAAGATCATGTCTCTTGGAGAGTGGAGGACAGAATTCAATGGGGAAAAGGAATAGTGGAGAAATTAAGAAATCTTGGCTACGACATTTCCTTTAACAATTGCCTTGCGCGTGTTGGAAAGGGCGTACTTGTTCGAACCCATATTGCAGATGAACTAGTATCAGCAGGATATTTTCAAAACAGTAAGGATGCATATGAACAGCTTTTAAAAAAAGGAAAGCCTGCTTTTGAAGAAAGAGGCAGTTTTTCCGCAGAGGATGCTATTAAACTAATCCACGAAGCTGGCGGTCTTGCATTTCTAGCTCATCCAGGCATTTATAAACATGAATTTCAGCTTCAACAGTTAATTGATTCGGGGTTAGATGGTATCGAAGTATATCACTCCAAACATTCCGATAAGGAGCAAAACTACTGGGGGAGAATGGCAGAAGCATTTAATCTCCTTGTTTCTGGAGGTAGTGACTTTCATGGTCCAGAATCGCGGAATCCTTTTCCGATTGGGAGTGTAGAGCTACCACATACTGAAAGAATAACATGGATTAGCGATGCTAAAGTCTTTACGAAAAAATAATATCAATGGAGAAAAAGGCCTCATACAATTAAAGACCTTTTTCTTTTTGTTTACGTAAAATACTCTAGTTTAGCATCAGGGAAAAATTTTTTCATATAAGAATGTAGGTGATCTTTTATGTCTGCTTCTTCTTCTTTTTGATAAATATATTTTCCTATTCCGTATTTTCCCCATTTATATCTGCGCTTTTCTTCATCCAGCTCTAATTTAGTCATTGGATAATTTTTTTGGATTACCCTTTTAGCAGGTTTTGTAAAGCGGTGCTGGATAAACTCAAATGTTAAATCCTTCTTTGCTTCTGGAGGCAGCTCAGCTTCTAGGCGTTCAAACATATGCAGATAGCCTTCTTCCCATCCTTCATGGAGGTAAATGGGTGCCACGATAAATCCTAGTGGATAGCCGGCTCTGGCGACTTTTCCAGCAGCCTCTATTCTCTTTTCCAAAGGAGATGTCCCAGGCTCGAAGTTTTTGATGACGTAATCTGCATTTACACTAAAACGAAAGCGGGTTTTTCCATTGTGCTTCGCATCAAGCAAGTGGTCAACATGATGGAATTTTGTGACAAATCGCAGTTTGCCGTACTCCGATTCCCCGAAGTGTTCAATTGCATGTTTAAGCGTGTGGGTTAAATGATCGATTCCAACGATATCAGATGTACAGGATGCTTCGAAACGTGTAAATTCTGGAGCGCGTTCTTTCATATAGTTATCGGCGGCTTCTAAAATTTCCTCGACATTTACATAGGTGCGGATGTATGGCTTGCTTCCCATCGTTGTTTGCAAATAGCAATAATGACAATGTCCCATACAGCCGGTAGCAAAAGGAATGGCATATTCGGCAGAGGGCTTAGATGTATCAAACTTGAGTGTTTTGCGAATGCCGACAACAAGCGTTGACTTTGCCACTCGGTAACGTTGAAAATCATTGTCGCCAGGAAGATTTCTAACTTGATTATGGGAAGTGGTATAGCGAATCTCTACATCCATCTTTTTGAATTTCTCCAGCAGTTCTTTCCCTAAGGGATACTCTAATGCTTCCGGTTCAAAATAGACAAGCTTTGGAGTGAAGGGTTTAATCATTCCAATCTCCCTTCCGAAACATCTCCATAATAATAATAGTAGGCTTCTTGAGCTTCTGCTTCTGTAGTATATACAGCAACTTCATTTGAGAGAGGGTAGTAATTTTCGTATAGAAATAAAGATAATTCATTGGAATTGTCTGGATTTTTTACAACAGCAGCTGCTTGGATATTCGCTACATCTTGGGTATGCGGGTTCCGGTAAAAAACATAAACGATGTCCCCAGCTTGATAGGCATGATTTTCATTATACAGTTCCATTCACTCACCTTCTACATTGAATATAATGCCATTTTTCCCTTCCTAATCACCAGTTATGTATCACTTTTTATGGAAGTTATGGGAAATGAATAAGGGATAATTAATTCGATTGAAGTTTACTTATAATAAATTTGTTGTACAGCTTAATTAAAAGGAGTGTTTGGAAATGGAAACTAGCAATTCAATAGAATCTACCCTGTTATCGTTTAAAAAGGGGATAGGGGATTTTACACAAAAAATGCCTGAGTTTGCAAGTAGATATAATGCTTTTACAGAAGCCTGCTTTGAGGAAGGTGCCTTAACACAAAAACAAAAGCAATTAATAGCTTTAGGGATTAGTCTTCATGCTCAAGATGAGTATTGTATCATCTATCATACAAAGGGATGCTTGGATCAAGGATGTTCCGAACAGGAAATTTTAGAAGCAGTAGGCGTAACTGCTGCATTTGGCGGGGGAGCGACCATGAGCCAAGGAGTTACCCTGGTGCAAGAATGCATTCAGGAATTGAATCGTTTAGAACAGTAAGAGCACATAAATAAAATAGCCGTAATTAGAGGAGTAAAACAGAATATGACTAATCAAAATTTAAAGAATCAAGTTATTAACATTATTTCAGGTCATCGAACAGGAGTACTTTCATCTGTGGAAAATAATAAACCTCATTCACGGTATATGACATTTTATCATGAAAATTTAACTTTGTACTCGCCCACTCAAATGGATACAGAAAAGATAGATGAGATAGAAAAAAATCCTCATGTTTCTGTATTGTTAGGCTATGAAGAAAAGGGACAAAGCGATTCTTATGTGGAAATAGCTGGAACTTGCTCTATTAATAATTCTGAAACATTAAAAAAGCAGTTTTGGAACGAGTCGTTTCAACAATGGTTTGAAGGACCAATGGATCCAAATTATGTGTTCCTTCAAGTGCAGCCTGACGTTATTCGAATTTTAAATAGGAATGGCGAACCTGTACAAGAGTTAACACTAGGTAATTAATGAATTGTTTTAGGCTCTTCTTTCCTTTACTTAAGACGGAAAGAAGAGCCATCAATCATTTCTACATCGTTTCTAATGCTCACTTCTTCTATTAACTTAAAAAGGGCCTCATCCTTCTTTTTAGCTTCTATCATGCAATCGATAACAGGAATGCTTCCTTTTATTCGGTTTAGGAAATAGAAAAACATATCTATATCAATATAATCGGCATGATGACGGAAGTGCTTTTCATCCTTGGGACTGGAAATATGCATTTTAATTGGTAATGGAGATGTACTCCATGTTTGAAGAATACGACTCCAGTTATCCTCCCAATTGGGATTATGATGATGGGAGAGATGGTGATGATAATCAAACACAAGTGGAATCCCTAGTTTCTCGCATAAGTAAAGAGTATCTTCCAATGTGAAAGAGGTATCATCATTTTCAAGCATGATCATGTCTTGAATAGAGTTTGGGACTAGCATCCAATTATCAATAAATCTTTCTAATGATTTTTCGGTATCCTTATAATTCCCTCCCACATGCATAACACAACGATGAGTTGTATCAATCCCCATTCCTTTTAATAATAAATAGTGTAATCTTAAAGTTTTAATTGAGTTTTTCCATATATGTTTTTGATTGGAATTAAGGAGAACGAAGTGATCAGGATGAAAATCAAGCCTAATTTGATGCTTTCTGGCAAATTCACCTATTTCTTTTAAAGGCTCATTTAAAGGTTTCATATAATCCCAATCAAGCAGCTCTTCGTGATTGGCTAATGGAATTAGCCTGGAGGTAAGGCGGTAAAAATGGATATCGGAAGCAGCAGTATGTTTTAGTAGCCGAAGCGTATTATGGAGATTTTGCAAGGCGATCCGTTCCAGCTTACGAAGACCTGCATCCCGGTCATCTATTTTTTGAAACTGTTTAAATGTCATCGTCTTTGAAGGAGATGCATTTTTTACTATCATGCTCATTGCGACATATCCAAGTCGAACAATCGTCATCCATTACACCTCCTCGTTTGTATTAAAATGTAGAGAAACACTTACCATTCTATTGTTCCACCAGAAACCCTCTTTACTCCTCTAATAGAGGCAATGTCCTCGATAAGCTTAAACATAGCCAGATTTTTTTGTTTTGCTTCTATCATAACGTCGAAATCTTGATTAAGATTTTTAGCCATTTTTAAAAAGGGAAGTACAAAATCAAATGAGACAAAGTCAGCATGAGAACGGAAGGCCAGAGTGGATTTCGGGGAGGAAATATGGACTTTAGGAACCATTCTATGATTTTTCCACGTTTTAAAAATGCGCTCCAAATAAAGAGCTAAGTCAATATCTTCTTTATTGGCCATATGGTGATGATAATCAAGAATCATGGGAATGTTTTCCTGCTCACAGGTTATCAGTGTTTCTCTCACATTATATGTTTTATCATCATTTTCAAGGGTCATCTGGTTCTTAATTACCATAGGAAGTTGCTGGATGTTTTGCTGGAATCTCTGCAAAGAAGTATCTTTATCACCATAGGCTCCGCCAATATGAATATTAATAAGACTGGTATCAAGGGCGTCCATAGCTTCTAGCATTTTATAATGGAAGGTCATATCTTTTATTGCATTTATGGTTACTTCTTCCCTAGGGCTAGTAAAAAGCGTAAATTGGTTGGGGTGAAAGCTAACCCGCAGCTTAAATTGTTTAACTAATTGGCCAAGTTCTCTCCACTGTTCTTGAAAAGGAGTTATGAAATCCCAGTCTACATCTGGATGCGTTGCTAAGGGCACTAACGAACTGGATAAGCGGTACAATGGAATTTCATTGGCAGCATTATAGTAGAGAATTCTTTTTGTATTTTTTAAATTTTGAGCTGTAACAGCTAGTAGCTTTTCTGTGGCTTCCTGTTTAGGGAGTGCTGAATATCGAGAGAAGGTTAAAGCCTTTGAAGGACTTGCATCCCATAATCCTAGTGCATTTGCCACATAGCCAAAGCGAATCTTCATCTGTTTAGTTCCTTTCCATAGAGTCCAGCAGTTTCGTCTTTTTATATTGCCTTATCTTTTGGAACTCTATGTGTTGTTTTTACTTAGTTAATAAAGAGAAGTATTAAAAAATCCTGAGAATGTCTCTTTCCTATACCACTCATTCCTTCGGCCGAACCCACACTTTTGAAAAATCCACATAGCCAAAATGGCTAATTTTAATATTGCTTATATCGGTTGAAAATGGAATATACCGCTTTTGATAATAAAGGGGAATCATAATCGATTGATTAATCAATTCTTTTTCGATTTCTAGATTTAAAGCTGTCCATTGTTCAAATGGTATTTCCTTATATTTATCCATTAAGTTTGTAAGTGTTTCATTATTTGCTATCATTTGAGAAAGTGGGGAAAACCCATTCATTAAAAAGTGGTAAAAGGAAAAATCTTGATTGAATTCAAAAACTTCTCCATGTATAAAAAGATCTGCGTCTAATGTCTCAGGATGCTTTGTTAATATATCAGCAAAGGAAAACCATTGGATATCTATAGGGATATTTTCTTTTGCAAATACTTCTGCAAGCCATTGTGTAGTATTAGCAGTATGTCTGGCACCTCTTATCACAATTGGTTTAGAAAATATTGGCCTTTCTACTTCAGAAATAGTCAGCTGTTGATTTTGGCCGACTATTATACTCTTATCATTCGGTATTAGTCTTGGACTTAGGTCACCAATAGTATGACGATTTTTAACGATAATCCAATGAAGGTAATCTCTTACTTCCTTTTGCCTGATAGCAGAATTTCTACAGGAGTTCATTACGATAATACCAAAACCCGAGTCACTTTCTACTTCGAAGGAGGAAGATGTATTCTTTTCCATAGGAGAATGATAGATTCCTTTAAAATCCTCAGGAACTTGAATGAATTCTACTACATCAATTAATGGCCTTTCTCGAAAATGATCTTGAAAAGCAGTTAAAGTTGTCTTCTTATCGCTGTTTTGTTGCAGGATGAAGTAACCAGTACCCAATATTTTTTCATTCGTCTCTCTATAGATGCTTGCACACATCATACTAAGCATAGGAAGGATATAGCTGCATCCATTGGGATGAATAATATCGAGAATAAGTGGAGACTTTACTTCAATTCTTTCAACAGGTGTCCATAAATCTTTGTAATAAGCATGTGTCCGAAGTTTTTCAAGGCATTCGGCCACATCTTTTGCTGTCAAAACAGAACCGTCATGAAATTTAATGTCTTTTTTTAAATAGAGTCTTAATGTAGTAGGAGTGCTGTCCCAACTATGGGCAATTTCAGGTAATACTTTTCCATCTTCTGTATGAGTGACAAGCCGATTAAACACATTTGCCACTAAATGCGCACTGAAGACATCTCCAGCCTCAAGCGGATG
The DNA here is from genome assembly GCF_050971705.1 of Niallia sp. M35. Lineage (NCBI taxonomy): Bacteria > Bacillati > Bacillota > Bacilli > Caryophanales > Bacillaceae > Niallia > Niallia sp. M35. Next base: position 2,033 of record NZ_JBPCEP010000028.1, on the reverse strand, counting down.
GACGGAATGGAAAGGATATCTTTTTGGTACGATTAATTTATCATTTGACTCTTGGACAAAGCCAAGTTTTGTGTGAAATTTATTCATTAATCTCATTTTACTGTTTGTGGACCAATCATACATTAAGTATTTGCTTGTTTGTTCTACTGGTTCAAGATCAATTCGCTTTAAAACTTCTTCCTCGTAAGAAGTTTCTACCTCTTTTTTCCATAACAAAGTTGAGATGTTTCCGCGTCCTCGTCCGGGTGTAAACGATAGCCAGCCTTCTTCCATCCATTTTTTTAAATAACGTGTTGTTTGTTTCGAGCTCAATTGCAAGGTTTCAGAAATTTCCTCCATTCGAATACTGCCAGAAGGATAATATCTCCAAAGTGTAAGTAATTTGTTATCCATTCTTTTTCCTCCTAAAAGGGGACATTGTTTTATTAATTGTCTATTTTTAGAATTATTCGTCTAGTTTAATATACAGTAATAACAAGGGGGAGACAACATGAAATGGAAGGAATTACCGAGAAATATCAAAGTTAGGATGATTACCTCTTTCTTTAATCGGGCGGTATCATCAGCAGTTATGCCATTTATGGCTTTGTTCTTTGCACAGGAATTAAACAAAATTTGGGCAGGCTTATTTTTGATCAGTACAGTGGTTATTGGATTTCTGATCAATTTAGTGGGAGGATATATTTCTGACCGCTTTCCCAGAAAAAAGGTTTTAATGATAACATCCTGGCTGAATGCACTCTTCTTTTTAATCATGACGATCAGTCTATTTCCGACCAATAAAATAATTGTTTTGTTTGCTTTGGCATACGTTGGATTTATTATCACAAGCAGTCTAGGGCGACCAGCAATGCATGCGATTATTATTGATTCCACAACACCAGAAAATCGAAAAGCTATTTATGCACTCGATTACTGGCTTGTTAATTTATCGATGGCTATTGGGGCAGCACTTGGAGGACTTTTATATTTGAATCATCAGAAAGAATTATTCATCATGCTGACTTGCACATCTACATTGATTCCAATTGCTTACGGGGTTTGGCTGCAGGACAAGTTCACAGATCAGTTACAGAAAAAGCACAAGAATGTCTTGGTTGACTTAATCAGCAATTATAAAGTGGCATTTAAAGATACAGCCTTTGTAAAAGTGGTTACAGGCTCCACCTTTATTTTTGCAGCTGAATTTTCATTAAATAGTTATATTGGGATTCGCCTTGCTGAAACTTTTGAAGCAGTTAGGATTGGGAGTTTTGAAATTGTTGGGGTACGAATGCTAAGTATATTAAATATAGAAAATATGCTGCTCGTAGTCTGCTTTACTTTCATTATTAATCGGTTCACAGATAAGATGAATAAAAAGAATGCTTTAATAACAGGTCTTATTATATATGGAATTGGATATGTGACTGTTACTTCGGCGAATACGTGGTATATGCTCGTTTTATTTAATTTGATAGCAACGATGGGCGAATTAATTTATTCACCGATTCGAAATGCAGAGCAGGCAAATATGATTCCAAGCGATAAACGTGGATCATACTCTGCTTTTTCCAACCTATCATTTAGTGGAGCAGATTTAATTGCAAGAGCTAGTATTATTATCGGGGCATTCTTAATTCCAACAATGATGTCTGTCTACATTGGCTTCATTGTAATGGTGGGGACTATTCTTATTTATACAGGATTATTCGCGAAAACCATAAAAGTAAACAACTTAGTCAATAAAGGCGTTAGCGGCGACTAGAGCAGTAAGTTAGATTTATCGAGGGTGGGACAAAACAAAATAAATAATGGATAAAGACGAACAATCTCTAATTTAGTGGTGAATCCAATTCGTTCCAGTTTTTTTTCAAAAGAAACTAAATGGAGCAGACTGAATACACGTAGACTCCTATGGGAGCTGCGAGAAAGTCCAAGACCCCGCAGGAACGAGGAGGCTTGGCGCTCGCCCCATGGAAAGCGAAGTGTATTCAGGCTGCGGGTGATTACCACAAACCTTCGTTCTTAAAATAAATAAAAAACCCAAACAA
>NZ_JBPCEP010000027.1:0-52848 GCF_050971705.1 Niallia sp. M35 | reverse complement strand
TATACCTATTTTGGTAACTCCCGCCTTTTAGTTTCTACCCATTAAGCTTCCTTCATTATGCGGATAAATTCTTCATACATACTTGCCTTTAATATTTTATGAACACTTGTGTGGTCCTCAATAAATTTACCGAGGACATCATACATTTCCTGCAAATCCTCTTGACTGTTCTTTTTTACACATAATAAAAAGATAATCTGAACTGAGTTATTATTCCAATCAATCGGCTTTTCTAGGGTGCATACACAGACAAATGTTTTTTCTGTTTGCGGGGTAATCGGATGCGGGATAGCAACCAAATTCCCATAAGCGGTTGGTGCTACCTTTTCTCTTTCATATACCGCATCTAAAAATGGTTTTCCCACTAACCCTTTCTCCATTAGCTGTGTATGTAAAAAGGTTAAAACTTCCTCTTGGGAATGGAATATTTTCTTTAAAAAAATGAGATCTTGGCGAAAAAAGGACTCGATTGGCTGATGACTACTTTGAGTTAGAATAAATTTTTCAATGGCCTTTAAATCACTTTCCTTCAATATTGCATTTACCTCAATGACTGGAATGTCAAAGCTCTCCTTAAAGGGGATAGAGCTAACGATAAAGTCCACTTCATTTAAATTATATTGATCGAGCATATAATATTCTGTTGTCCCAACCACATCTAAATTACTGCCAAAATAAGATTTGAGACGATAATAAATTAACTGAGCGGTTCCAAGCCCAGAAGCACATACAACTAAGCAGCGTTTTGGACCTGAACGTAATTTGGTTCTTTCCATTGCTGCTCCAATATGAAGCGCCAAATAACCAACTTCATTTTCATCCATTTCGATTCCTGTGTATTCTTTAATGGCCATTCCTGCAATAATTCCCGCTTCATAGGCAAGTGGATAGTTATTTTTAATTTCTTGCAACATAGGGTTTCTTATATTCATGCCGTATTTAATGCGGTTAACTGCAGGCTTTAAATGCATACTCATTCCAAAGATAAGTTCTTCATCCTTTTCAATGCCTAAATCTAATTTTTCTTCTATTTTGGACAAAACAAAATGAACCAGCTGAAGAATATCATCCTCAATTACATGATCAATATGGCCCTTTTTCTGAGTAACTAGCTTTGTTCCAAGTAAATGCATAGCAATATAGGCAATCTCCGTCTGCGGAAACTTAATTTGGTATAGATCTTCTACTTCCTTCACAATTTCATTTGCTACATGATATTCCCTTTGTTGTTCAATTTCATCCATATCGGCGTGAAATATTGCCACATAATGACCACTAACAATCCGCTTTTGGGCGATTACAATATGAATCAATAAATTATTAATAGCGATATCCGATAAAGTAATTTGATACTTTTTTATTTGTCTTAAAATAATTTCTTGGATATTATCCATTTTCTCTTCATTAAAAATAGAAGGATGAGGACTATCTATTGTACTGATTGTTTGTTTTTTACGATCAAGTACATACTCTGATAAACAAAATCGCACTTTAATTTCATCCCCAACTGCTTTAAGTCCATAATTCGGTCGTGCTTCTAATATAATGTCATACTTTTGAAGGATTTCTTTCACATGCTTAATGTCTTGTTGAATAGTAGACTTACTGACAAACAGTTCATCTGCGAGATCATCTAATTTAAAGTATTGATCATTTAATAAAAACCGGATAATAATATAAGTTACTCTGTCCTCTGGCGTTTTAGGAATACCAGTATGAGAAAGTGAGTTTTCTACAAATATAGAATGTAAATACTGCTGAAATACTGCTTTATCCCAAATCTCTAACGTATAACCTTTTGAGATAACGGAAATTATTTTTGCTCCATGATTATTTAATATAGCATCTAGATTTTTAATATCTTCTCGCGTTGTTCGCGCAGTCACATGATTAACAGTAGCTAAATATTCACCTGTTACCGGTGTATCCGCTACCAATAATTCACTTAATACTTGTTTCATTCGGGAGCTTAACAAAATAAAGTCTCCTTCCATTCGTTTTTTACAATTTTACCCATATGCATTTTTACTCAAAAAGGTTCTGATCTTAACTCTTGATCAGAACCTATCTTGATATCTAGAAAGATTATATCAGAAACATTCACTGTTGTTCCTAAAATCCATTATTGGCTGCTACATTTTTAAACCAGTAAGCACTTTTCTTTGGTGTTCTGGTTTGTGTTTTTAAATCTACTGAAATAAAACCGTAGCGATTTTTATAGGCATTGGACCAAGACCAATTATCCATGAATGTCCATAGATGATATCCCTTAACATTACAGCCTTCTTCAATAGACCTATACAGCCATTGTAAATGTCCTTCAATAAACTTAATACGATAATCATCTTGAATTTGACCATCTTTCAAGAAACGCTCTTCATCTTGAACTCCCATGCCATTTTCAGAAATAAAGGATTCCACATTCCCATAGTTTTCCTTTAAATTCATCATGATATCGTAAATACCTTTTTCGTAAATTTCCCAGCCGCGATAAGGATTCATTTTTCTGCCTGGCATCTCATAGGAGTCAAAGAACCATTCTGGCATAAAAGGGCTATACGGATTTGGTAAATGCTCTTTCGCCTTCACTCGGCGGGGTTGATAGTAGTTGACTCCAAGAACATCGACTGTATTTTCTTTAATTAGTTCTAAATCTCCTTGCTCACTATTTGGTAGTTGTCCATGTTCACGTAATATTTCTACTAATTCCTCTGGATATTCACCAAGTACAGCAGGATCTAAGAAACTTCTATTAAAGAATAAATCACAAATATTCGCTGCTTTCAAATCATACGGATTCTGGCTTCTTGGGTAGGATGGCGTTAAATTTAACACAATCCCTATTTTTGTATCTTTGTCTTGATTCCATCCTCGAAAAGCTTGAACAGCTTTCGCATGTGCTAAAACTGTATGATAGGCTACTTGTGCAGCCTTCTTAAAATCTACGATATTCGGATAATGGAAATCATATAAATATCCACCTTCGACCGGAACAATCGGTTCATTGAACGTAAACCATTTTTTCACACGATCACCGAATAGCTGGAAGGATTGTAAAGCATAGGCTTGGTATGCATCCACAACTTCGCGATTTTCCCAACCACCGATTTTCTGCATTTCTAGCGGCATATCAAAATGATACAGGGTAACGAATGGTTCGATTCCATTAGCTAATAGCTCATCAATTACATTATTGTAAAAAGTTACAGCTTCTGGGTTCACTTCTCCCCGTCCGTTTGGAATTAATCTAGACCAAGAAATAGATAAGCGGAAAGAATTATGCCCAATTTCCTTCATCAATTGAATATCTTCTTTATATTGATAATAGAAATTAGAAGTAGTTTCTGGCCCTACATTGTCAAAAAAGCGATTTGGTTCTGCCTCATACCAATGGTCCCAAATGTTTTTTCCTTTTCCTGCTTCATTCGCTGCTCCTTCTATCTGTGTTGCAGATGTGGCGCTTCCCCACCAAAAACCTTTAGGAAATTTGTATTGAACAGTCATTTTAAGAAACCTCCAAAATTATTTATTACGATAAATCTCAATTATTTCAGTAGCCAAATCACGAACAGTAATAGCTGTCATCAAATGATCTTGAGAATGAACTAAAATCACATTCACGCCCGCACCATTTCCGCTCGCTTCCTCTTGGAGTAGTTTCGTTTGAAAACCATGCGCTTTACCAAGTTCAGTACTTGATTCTTCTAGTAATCGATCCGCTTCTTCAAAGTTTCCTTCTTTTGCTTCTTGTATTGCTTCCATTGCACATGAACGGCCATTTCCAGCAAAAAGAATTATTTGAAAAGCTATTTCTGTCATTTTGTTATCTGTTTCCATCCCTGTCACTCCATTTCTAAAACTAAAGGGGGTTTACACTTAAGGTTAACTAAGGTAAATCCCCTTCCTCTTAATGTAAAACTTATTTCTATCTTGCTGACTGCTTATCCTTTTTTCTCTGTTTCATAATAATTTTTGTCTAGAACTTTTAGGAATGGCCACCAAATCACCATCACAACAAGTAAGTTAAAGATTTGCAGTGCTGCCCCTCTCCAATCATTACCGGTTGCTAAGAACCCACTAATACCAATCGGTGTTGTCCACGGAACAATGATTCCTGCTGGTTTCGGAACGATCCCTGCTGACATTGTCAGATACGTAATGATTGTTACTACTACTGGCGCTAATAACCACGGAATAAGAACTAATGGGTTCATAATGATTGGTAAACCAAAGATAATTGGTTCATTTACGTTGAAAATTCCAGCTGGTCCACCTAGTTTTCCAAGTTCTTTTGTTTGTCTGCTCTTACCGATTAAGAAGATAAGAATAACAACCCCCAATGTCATCCCAGTACCACCCATACCTACTAGGAACGTATCCATAAATTGTTTTGTGATAACGTTTGGAAGCTCTGTTCCTGCTTGGAAAGCAGTAAAGTTTTGGTCATTCAATGCATACCAGATTGGGTCAAGGACAGAGTTCATAATAATTTGTCCGTGTAAACCGAAGAACCAGAATAATTGAATTAATAATACCACCACGATTGTTGCTGGAAGACTACTACCTAGAGCAGTTAATGGCTCTTGGATAATCGTATAAATAAAGTTTTGTACTGTTTCAAATGGTGTAAAGCTGAAAAGAATACGAATGATTAAAAAGAATGTTAATGTTAGTGTAATAGGAATCAATGCACTAAAGGATCTAGATACAGAGTCCGGTACACCTGGCGGCATTTTAATCGTCCAATTTTTCTTCACAAAGAAGCGATATAGCTCTGCGGAAATAAATGCTGTGAAAATCCCCAAGAACATACCTTGTGCGCCAAGAATAACTGTTGGGATTACCCCAGTCACTTCCCCTAATTCTTGTGGGTTTAAAATAAGGAATGATGCAACCCCTACAACAGCTCCATAAATGGCTTCAAGACCATAATGCTGTGTCAGCTTATATCCAATTCCCATTATGACAAAGAGTCCCATAATACTTAGCGTTGCTGCGGATGCTGGACCTAATGCATTTTGATAAGCTGCATAAGCATCTTCGCTTATCATCTTATCTAGGAAAGGAAAGTTTGCAATTACAACAAAAATTGATCCAAAAATGATTAGCGGCAAGGCAACCATAAATCCATCACGTAATGCTGCTAAATAACGATTGTTGTTCAATTTCTCAGCAATTGGCAACAGAATATTTTCCAAAACCTCCATAAACTTATTCATAAGGTTTATCCTCTCTTCCTTCTTTTAGTAAATGCTTTCATTTGGAAATAAACGATTACTTGTTATTCTCGATTAATTCTAACGCTTTGTTTAAAACAGCTAATCCATCAATTCGTCCATAAGCAACTGGATCAATAACATCTAACGGAATTCCAACCGCTTCTGCTTGAGTAGCTAGTTTCTTTTTTAAGAAGCGCATTTGCGGACCAATTAAAAGAACATCTGCACGTTCCATATCTGTCTGTGCTTTATCTTGCGCAACAGCCCAAATTTCTGCTTCAATGCCTTTTTCCTTTGCAGCATCTTTCATTTTAGAAACTAATAGACTAGTAGACATTCCTGAAGAACAAGCTAATAAAATTCTTTTCATTTTAATGACCTCCGAGTAATTTATTTTAAGTAAATTATTTATAATGATTACTACGCTTTTATCTTACAATGAAAACTCTTACAACTTAACATATTGTTTTTCCGTCTAAAGGGGGAAATGAAATGTTAGCACTTTCATTTTTACTTCCGCATATATAAGAGCATATTATGTGCTAGAAGTGAAAAAGAAAAACCCAGGAGCTAAAATTTTCCTGGGTTTTTACCATTATTCGTTTTCCTGATAGCGGAAATATTTAAAGTCTGCTGGTATATTTTGACCACTTGTATCTTGACATTGCATTCCAACAAATGCTCCGGTAAAGAAGCCGCCGCCGCGAATATAATCATCAGATAGTTTTTTTGATTCAAATACTATATCTAGTTTATTCCACTCTTCTTTATCAAATGAGTAAGAGTAGTAGTAATATTCATTTTCGACTGTGACTCTTAAGTAAATATATTCTGTTTCGGTTGGAACAATTATTTTCTCCTTCAATGGTTGAGAGAAAGAAAAGTTGTCATTAACCGTTAAATCAAGGATGCGTCCAAGATTTTCATCATAGGTCACTTGCAATGCTGTCCAATTTTCAGTGTTGTAGTAATTTACTAAACCTGCAGCCTGCTGAATATTCTCGGGCGTAAAGGCTACGGCTGTTTCCGCTTCAAATTGAAGGCTTTGCCAGCGTCTAGCAACAAAAGATTGTGTAAAGGTTGATGTTAATGATTCTTGGCCAAATAAGCGTAAATGATGAGGTCTTTCTGATAAAGAACCTAATTGTTCTGTAAAAGGAATACGCAATGTTTGGAAATTGATATTAAGATTATCTTGCTCAAATTCATCGACAACTGGATAAGTTGGAGGGAATTTTGTTTCCGGAATCTTTGGAGCTTCTACTTCCAAGCTCCCCTCTTTTCCGCCAACTACATATGGCCAGCCATCTCTCCACTCCAGCTTCTGAATCGCTGTTTCCCTTCCTAAAGGACAATATCCCCTTTGTTGAATAATAGAATCATCATCTGGATGAATAGGACGTCCAGTTAAATGAGCTAAATACCATTCATCTGTATGGGTGTGGACAATAGAAGCATGCCCACATTTTTGCAATGGATTTCTAGGATTATGCCAGGAAGTTAAAAGTGGGTTATGCGGATGTACCTCATAAGGCCCTTCTATATTTTTGGAGCGTGCAATTGTTGCAGCATGCTCATATTTCGTTCCGCCTTCTGCTGTTAATAAATAATAGTAATCGCCAATATGATAAAGATGAGGTGCTTCTGTTAATTTGATATCTGTGCCCTTGAAAATTATTTGCGGCTTGTTAATTAATTTTTTCTGTTTTGTAGAGTATTCCTGCATAACAATTCCGCCGAAGGAATGACGGTCAATGCGCTGGTCCCACAGCATATTTAATAAATATTTCTTGCCATCCACGTCATGAAACAAGGAAGCATCAAAACCAGAACTATTTAATTTAATCGGCTCTCCCCAATCCCCATCTACCGTTTCGGAAGTAACCAAATAGTTGTGACAATCTTTCCAAGCTCCATCCACTACTTTTACATCCGTGTAAATAAGCCAAAACTTCCCGTCGCTATAACTTAAGCAAGGAGCCCAAACACCGCCAGAGTTAGGATTTCCTTTCATATCTAGTTGGGAAACTCTTTGTAATGGATGTGCAACTAATTCCCAGTTGACCAAATCCTTTGAATGATGTATTTGTACTCCTGGAAACCACTCAAAGGTAGATACTGCGATATAGTAGTCTTCATCGACTCTGCAAATGCTTGGGTCTGGATTAAATCCTTTCAGTACAGGGTTGATAATTTTCATTTAAAAAATCCTCCTTATGAATAACGATTTAAATAGACTAATATTTTTCTAATAATAGATTGCTATCTATAAAATTTCCTGAAGCTAATAATTGAAAAAGCAACTTCAAATGTTAGTTAGTTTGTTATATAAACTAAGTTAACCACGTTTTGAAAGCGCTTGTCAATCATTTCGCAAAATTTATATCATTTTTCTATACATTTAGAAAAAACATAGGAATAGCGACGCTTCTATGCATTTCCTCCAAAAGAAAAACTTCCATCTCATGATGAAAGTTTCTTAAAAATAAATGTATCTGATTTTATATTAATCGCTCGAAAAAAATTTTTTCTCTTATAAGTTGAATGGCTTAACAATCTATTTTCGATTAATGATGAATAGGTCTTTTTTCAGACAATTGCAATGTTTCTGCTGTTAATGTATGAACGTCATGCAATAGCTGAGGATTTTCTTTTAGGGATAATCCATACGACGGGATCATTTCCTTTAATTTTGGCTGCCATTCTGGCATTTTTTCTGTAAAACATTTCTGGATTACTTTCAGCATAACGTGAACAGCAGTAGAAGCACCAGGTGAAGCACCAAGTAATGCTGCTATAGAACCATCTGCCGCACTTACAACCTCTGTTCCAAATTGAAGGGTCCCTTTCCCGCCAGCTTCTGTATCCTTTATCACTTGCACACGCTGCCCAGCTACCACAAGATCCCAATCTTCCGCTTTGGCATTCGGGATAAATTCACGTAATTCTTCTATTCGCTTTTCTTTTGAAAGCATAAGCTGCTGGATTAAATAACTTGTTAAGGACATATTTTTTGCACCAGCTGCCAGCATTGTTAACAAATTATCTGGCTTAACAGATGTAATTAAGTCAAACATGGAGCCTGTCTTCAAGAACTTAGGCGAAAAACCAGCAAACGGGCCAAAAAGCAATGATTTCTGATTATCAATGAATCGTGTATCTAAATGGGGAACAGACATGGGTGGCGCTCCAACCTTTGCTTTCCCATAAACCTTTGCATGATGTTTTTCAACTATTTCTTGATTTTTGCAGACTAAAAATATACCACTAACTGGGAATCCACCCATATGTTTTCCTTCGGGGATACCAGATTTCTGCAATAAATGTAAACTGCCGCCGCCACCGCCAATAAAGACGAATTTAGCAGCATGTCTTTCGACTGTACCACTATTTAGATTTTGTACCTTTGCTTCCCATAAGCCATCATTCGTTCGTTTTAAATCATTTACACTGTGCTTGTAGTTAATTTCTACACCTTTTTTCAATAAATCAGCAAACAGCAAACGGGTTAAGGCACCGAAATTCACATCTGTTCCAGAATCAATCTTTGTCGCGGCTATCGGTTCTTTTAATTCACGATTTTGCATAATGAGGGGTATCCATTCATTTAGTTTTTCGGGATCCTTTGAGAATTCCATTCCGTTAAATAGCGGATTACTTACCATTGCCTCAAAACGTTTCTGTAAAAAAGCTACATTTTTTTCCCCAAGAACTAAACTCATATGTGGCAATGGCCTAATAAAGTCTTGTGGATTATGTAATACTTGATTATTTACAAGATGAGACCAAAATTGCAAGGAAACTTGAAACTGTTCGTTAATTTCTATCGCTTTACTTATGTCTACAGAGCCATCTGGTTTTTCTACCGTGTAGTTCAATTCGCATAGTGCCGCATGACCTGTTCCTGCGTTATTCCATTCATTCGAGCTTTCCTCACCTGCACTAGCTAATTTTTCAAACACTGTAATTTTCAAATTTGGGTCTAATTCTTTTAAAAGCGTTCCTAGAGTTGCACTCATAATCCCGGCACCAATTAAAATAACGTCTGTTTTCGTCTCTCGTCTGCTCATTTTAACCTTCCTTATACTTTTATTTTCAGAAAGAATGTAAGCGTTCCCTTTTTGATGCATTAAAGTAAACAAGGAATTATTAAAGCTATCATCTTTTCTGGATCAAGCATCACCTTGTTACAGCCCAACTTATTTTCAAAAAATTTTAAATAGTTACCTATAATTATACGCTAATTATTCATTTTTTTAAAGCCAGAATTTTCCCAAAAAGAAAGCCTTATCCTTGTTAGAAATTAGGATAAGGCATTGATATGCTATTTATCAGTGAAATATGACTGTCTGAGAAAAACCTCTTATTTAAAATGCAGGAATTGCTGTTTCGTCATATTTTTCTTCTAAAAATTTACGGACCTCTGGGCTAGTCATTGCTTCTGCAAGCTTTTGAATAGGTTCCCAATCTGCATTATCTTTACGAGCAACTAATGTAATCGCAAAATCATTTTCTACCCCTTCTACTAACAAGGCATCACTTTTTGGTGTTAAGCCAAGTGGAGATGCATAAGCAGGTGTCATCACGACTAGATCAGCATCATCATACATTCTTGCCAGCATTAATAAGTCAACTTCCTCAAACTTATAGTTTTTCGGATTTTCGATAATATCCGCTTTGGTGTAATAAGGGCCTGTTTTCTCTTTTAACTTAATGACATCATGTTGAGCCAATAATGCCAAAGAACGGTCTATATTGGATACATCATTAGCAATGGCAATTACAGCACCTTCTGGCACATCATCCATAGAATCATATTGTTTTGAATAAACACCATAATTTGCAAAATAGATAGCTTTTACTGGCACTAATTCAGCGTTATTACTTCGGTTGAACTCTTCCATATAGGGGACATGCTGGAAGAAATTTGCATCCACATCCCCTGCCGCAAGTGCCGTATTCGGCTGTACATTATCACTTAATACTTTAACATCAAGGTTAATACCTTCCTCTGCTAGTGTTGGTTTTACTAGATCAAGAATTTCCGTCATTGGTGGTATTAAAGACGCAACCTTTAGTGTTACTTCTTCTTTTTCCTTAGTATTTGTTTGCTTTTTATCTGTTTCTGCCTTTTCTTTCCCGCAAGCTGCTAAAAGAAATAGGCCAATTATCATTAAAAATAATATTTTTTTCATTTTCTTATCTCCTATCATTTACCTTTTATCAATTACTTTTGCTATTGCTGTACCAGTAAATTGTATAGCCTGTACTAATATGACCATAATAATAATCATATAAATCATTAAATCAGTTTTAAATTGTTGATATCCATAACGAATCGCAAAATCTCCAATACCGCCGCCGCCAACAACTCCCATAATGGTTGAATAAGAAATAAAGCTGATAATCGAGGTTGTTAGTCCTAAAACAAGTCCAGAACGAGCTTCTACGTAAAGAAATTTGAAGATAACTTCTCTGACAGATGCCCCCATTGAAATGGCTGCTTCGATTACGCCTTTTGGCACTTCTAGTAATGATTGCTCCACTAAACGAGCATAATGAGCGATGGCAATAATCGATAATGGGACTGTTGCAGCTGCTGTACCCATAGCCGTTCCAATGATGATTCTCGTAAATGGAATAAGAAAGACTACTAATAATAAAAATGGAAAAGAACGAATAATATTTACTATTAAGTTCAGTGTAGAAAAAATAATTTGATTTTCGAGCATCTTTCCTTTTCTACTCAAGAAAAGCAATGTCCCGACTGGCAGTCCGATGATAATCGCTGCTAGAATAGACATTCCTACCATTACAAATGTCTCCCCAATAGATTGCCAAATTTCCAATCGATATTGAATTAATATCTCAGGCATAATCTATTTCACCATCCTTTTTCAGCTGTTCTACTAACCTTTTGGAGGTGTTATTTATTTGCTGAATTCCTTTTGGCTCAATTGCAACAGTATCATAAATTTCTCCATCTTCCAAAACCGTCACTCGACTACAGATACTTTTTATTACTTCCATCTCATGACTGACGATTACAATCGTTACACCTAGACGCTTATTAACATCCTCTAGAACATGCAAGATTTCCCCTGTCGTTTTTGGATCAAGGGATGAGGTTGGTTCATCACATAATAATACTTGCGGATTATTAGCAATTGCGCGTGCTATCGCTACACGCTGCTTCTGACCTCCGCTTAATTGTGCAGGATATTTACCCATAAAGCTTTCCAATCCAACAAATCGGAGACACTCTATTACTCGATTTCGTCTGTCTTTTCTTGAATAGTTAGCCAATTCTAAAGACACTAGCACATTATCATAAACGGTCTTATTTGCAACAAGATTAAAGTGTTGAAATATCATCCCAATTGATTGGCGGGCTTGTCGAAGTTCTTTATAGTTAAGACTGGTCAGCTCACGGCCGTCCACTAGCACTTTTCCTGTTTCGGGAACTTCTAATAAATTCATTAGCCGCAGCAACGTGGATTTACCAGCACCACTCGCCCCAATAATACCGAAAATTTCTCCTTTATGTATCGCTAAAGAAATAGACTTAATGACTTCATCATCCGCAAAACGTTTACTAACATTACGCAATTGAATCATTACATACCCCCCCCTTTTTCATTTGCAGGGCACTTACAGCCTTCTCATTATAGCGAAATATAAAGGAGATGTCATTCTGAATGCCCAAAGCGGGATGTCATTTTAAAATTATTAGATTTAAGCCTAAATAAAGAGCCATCGCCCAAATAATAACTGCTGATACTTGGTTAATGTGTTGAATCAGCTTTCCACGCCCGGTGATTTGTCCGATCTTTCTCCCTGCTATTGCCAACAAACAAAACCAAATCCATGAAACACCTATACAAGCTGCAGTAAACATGATTTTCTCCTCTCCTGTATAGGCTAAGGAACTTGTACCGATGACGCCAATGGTATCGAGAATAGCATGTGGATTTAATAGAGAAACAGACGCAGCAAATGCTATTTGGCGGCGTGGAGAAAAGAGTTTTTGTTCTTGCTTGTTCCCCACCACGGCTGCCGTTTTCCACATAGACCATCCCATATAAGCTAAGAAAAAGAAGCCAACAGTAAAAAGCATTGTTCTCACCCATTCAAAGGTAAAAACCACTACTGAAACACCTGCAACTGCTAAATAAATAAGCAAACTATCACAAATACTAGCCGTAATTATGGCCGGTAATATATAACTAAATTTTTTATGCGTTGCTCCTTGATTAAATATAAATATATTTTGAACGCCTAATGGTAGTATTAACCCAAACGCTAATACCATTCCATGTAATAATGGTTCCATCCTTATTCCCCCTTGCTTTATTGAGCATAGCGAAGAATAGGCTATCTGTCTCCATCCAATTGGATGGTTACAAACCCAACCATTTTGTTAAAATAAAAGAAAAAAGAAGGGGGAGCCAACAATTCATGGCAGAAATGGAATGGAAGCCACAAAAGGATTCAACCGTTTCCTTACACCAACAAATTACTACCTATCTGAAAAAGAAAATAATTCATGGAGAATGGACGATTGGGATGAAACTCCCTTCTCAAAGAAGCTTAGCAGAGCAATTTGCAGTCAACCGGAGCACCATTGTTACAGCACTCGAAGAATTGGCTGCGGATGGGTTAATTGAAACAAAAATGGGAAGTGGAACAAAGGTAATAAATAACACATGGAGTTTACTCGCCTCCACTCCGCCTCCTGATTGGATTAGTTATGTTAAATCGAGCATTCATCGACCGAACATCTCCATTATTCAAAAAATTAATAAAGCCGAAGCAAATCCGAATATTATCAGACTTGGTACTGGCGAGCTTTCTCCAAAGCTATTACCTAAGGCACGGATGGAAGAAATGTTTCACCAGAAGGGCAACCTAAGCTTGTCACTTGGATATACCGAGCCTAAAGGAAGTTTAGCTTTGCGACAAGCGGTTAGTTCTTATTTAAAAAAGAAGGGAATTATCGCTACCTCTGAGTCGATCTTGATTGTTTCAGGCGGGCTCCAGGCACTTCAATTACTATCCCTTGGTCTCTTAAAGCGAGGATCAGCCATTTTTCATGAAACACCATCCTATTTAAATTCCATCCATGTCTTCCAATCAGCAGGAATGCACTTATTAGGCCTGCCGCTTGATGAAGAAGGAATCACCTGTCATAGCATTGGACGACTAAAAAGACAGCATCAAGCCGGGCTGTTGTATACAATTCCTAATTATCATAACCCTACTGGCATTGTCATGTCTGAAAGGAGACGAAAGGAGTTAATAGCAATTAGTCAAAAAGAAGCAATACCTATTATTGAGGATGATGTATATGGAGATTTATGGTTAGAAACTCTCCCGCCCAAGCCCTTAAAAGCACTTGATACACAAGGAAACGTTCTCTATATCGGAAGTATGTCCAAAACATTAAGTCCAGGACTGCGAATTGGTTGGATTGTAGGACCTGAACCAGTTATCGAGCATTTAGCCGATATTAAGATGCAGACAGACTATGGTTCAAGCAGTTTATCTCAATTTGCTGTAGAAAGATGGTTGCAAAACGGATGGTATGAGGATTTCTTAACAGAAGTAAGAGCAGAGCTAAGACTGCGAAGAGATTTTACAAATGATCTATTAAAGAAATATTTCTCTGATATTGCTGAGTGGACAGTACCTAATGGTGGATTCTACATCTGGCTGAAATTAAAACCAATGATATCTTCACGTAAGCTATTTGAGATTTCTCTTAAAGAGGGAATTCTTATCAATCCAGGCATCGTATACGATAAAGCAGATGACCGGCATCTGCGAATATCCTACTCCTATGCTTCATTAGAAGAATTAGAAAAAGGATTAATAACCTTAGCACAGCTTATCAGCAGGGTAGCAAAGGGATGATTCTACCGAGGAGTCCTCAGTAGAGTCGACCCTCTGCGGTCAATAAAAATTCTTGCAAATAAGCGGTATTGGCTATGTTCTTATTGCATTCGCTACTATCTATACAAATCAGGTTTCCGATAGCCTTGTAATAATCCGCATTTTTAGGTTTCTTGTCTTTGGTAATCGTTGAAAAATAGGCAACCTCTCCAAAGCTATTGCAAAAGGAACAAATATTTTTTTTATTAGTCGGGGGCATTTTCCCTTCCATCCCTACTAATTTTCCATCTATTTCATAAATGATATATTTTCTATTAGATTTTCCATCTATCCAGCTTAAATAGGTTAATTTATGAAGGTCCATTGTTGCGAAATCAGGTAATCTTAATTTCTTTTGCTTTGGGAATAATTTTTTTAACTGTTGTTCTGTAATTTTTGGAAATGGCAATACATACGTTGCAAGTCGCTCTATATATTGTTCATATTCATCCTTTGTTTTCCATTTGGAAATATTCAATAACTCTTGCTGAGAGCTTGTTGCTTGTGGAAAAAGCTCAAATATTTTCGCCTGAGCTAAGTCGATTACTGCAGCTAACACTGGTTTAGGTAAACTTTTATTCATACTATCTTTAATGTTGGAAATTTGCTTTTTGATAAAATTCAATTGTTCATTTTTTATAAATGGTTCTGTCATTTCATTCTCTCCTATTAATGGGATGTTCTCTCTTCCTATTTTAGTAAAGACACTCTTTTTCTAAAATGGAAAAGATGACTAAGAAACGATTTTTACATAAAAAAAAACACTGATGAAAGCTCACCAGTGCTATTCTTTATTTTTATGTGAATAGACGATTTTCTTAATTGTTTCTGTGGAGAGATGGTATTCCTTCGCTAATGCTTGAATGCTGCTTCCATTTGCAAAGGCAGCTTTTATCGCATTATTTCTGCGATCCAGCATTAGCCTTCCCCCACTTGAAGTACCCCACTTCTTATGGGCATTTTCTTGCTTTGGAATATACAAGGTCTCGCCCTGGATATATTTTTGAATTTCCAAAATAAGCTTTTCAGGTAAAACATTCATTGCGTTCGTATACTTCAATTTTGCCCGCTCCCTTATTTTTTATTTTTGTCTAAAATAAGGTGCAAAGCCAAAATATTAGTCAGCGATAAAATTAGTTGTTTCGCCCCATGCAAAGTATCGCCTTTCTAATAATAGGCTTTGCATGAGTGGAAGTAGTATCAGACAATCGTATGTGATTCTCCAACTGTAAGCACCCCCTTTTTCATTATTATAGCTAATTTTATCAAGTGTTTACATGAAAATTTCAAAGAAGCGCTTCTGCCAGCAGTGTATAGGATTGCATTTTTTCTTCAAAATCATAAATGTTCGTAATAATCATCATTTCTTCGGTTTGGTAGACTTTACTTAATCGGAGCAGCTCTTCTTTAACTTTTCCTGGGGTTCCAATGATGGCCCGTTTGCGATTTTTTCTTATGATTGCTTTATCTTCTTCCGAAAGCACTATATTTTTTGCCTCTTCCTTGGAAAGAAGGAAAGTATCTTGTCCTTTTTCGATTGCTAACAGCCATAAATCTTGGCTTAATGCCATTTCTTCGGCTTCTTCTTGGGTAGGTGCACAAACAACAAATACACATACATTTGCCTGCGGATTTGCAAGAAAACTAGACGGCTGGAAGTTCTCTCTATAATGTTGCATGGCAATACTTCCGCTAATCGGGTTTATAAAGTGGCCATAAGTAAAAGCAGTTCCCTTTTCAGCGGCTAATCTAGCTCCCCGTTGTGAGACACCGAGCATCCACATTTCTGGCTGCGTTTCAACAGAAGGATAAGCTTGAACCTCATAATCAAGCGAAGAACCTATAAGAAATTCTTGAAGTGCCGTTACTTGGCGAGGAAATTCATTTAGGCTTTTTCTAATCCCATCTGTAAGAGCCAAACGAGTTGGGGTAGACCCACCTGGAGAACGGCCAATTCCTAAATCGATTCGATTCGGATAAAGTGCTTCTAACACTTTAAAATCTTCTGCAATTTTAAAAGGACTATATTGGGGCAGTAAAACGCCCCCTGAGCCCACACGAATTCTGTTTGTCTGAGCAGCAATACTCGATATAAGTATCTCCGGGGAGGTACCAGCGATGCCATTTGAGTTATGATGCTCCGCAACCCAAAAACGAGTGTAGCCAAGCTCCTCTGTTTGTTTTGCCAATTTAATGGTATTTGCGAGAGTCATGCTCGCATTCCCATTCTTACTTATTACAGATTGATCAAGTACACTTAATTTCACTTAAATACCTCCTTTCTTTTTCACCAAACTTCCTTGGCAATTAGCTCATATGACTTTATTCGTCTCTCATAGCTATTAGTAATGGTTACAATCATGATTTCATCAACACTGTAGGCAGACTGCAACTCAGCTAATTGTTGTTTCACTTCTTTTGGGTTTCCAATCATCATCTTTTTGCGCATTTCTTGTATTCTTTCTTTCTCATCGCTTGTAAAAGAATAATTTCTTGCTTCTTCAAGAGTGGGAATCCCGTTATTTTTTTCGCCTTTATCTGTTTGGATTTTCGATAGGAACCAGCTTAAAGCAAGCTCTTCTGCTAGTTCGGAGGTTTCTGCGCAGATAACCGATACAGTTATGATAGCTTGTGGTTTTTGGAGACCGCTGCTCTGTCGAAAAGCATTTCTGTAAGTGTTGACAATCTCGATTCCATCTTTGTCACTCATAAAATGGCCAAATGCATAGGCAGTCCCATAACTTGCTGCTTGAATAGCACTTTTTTCACTTGTTCCGAGAATCCACGGAACAGGAGGAGTATCCGGAAAAGGATGGGCTGTTATTTTTGAAAACATCTGATCTGTTGGATAATTATTATATAAAAAATGGAGAAGATCTTTAATTGAGTTAGGCATATTTCGGACATTTTCTAAGAAATTCCCAGAAAGAGCTATCGAAGCTTCGGCAGATCCACCAGGTGCCCGTCCTATTCCTAGATCAATCCGATCGGGAAATAACGTTGCAAGCATATTAAATGTTTCTGCTACTTTATATGGTTTATAGTGTGGCAATAGTATGGCTCCTGCCCCAATTTTGATCTTTTCTGTATTGGCTCCGATATACCCAAGCATCACTTCTGGGGCAGAACTAGCAAGACCAGGGAAATCATGGTGTTCTGCAATCCAATATCTTGTGTATCCCAATTTTTCGCCCAATTGAGCAAGCTTCATCGATTCCTTA
This sequence comes from Niallia sp. M35, assembly GCF_050971705.1. NCBI lineage: Bacteria > Bacillati > Bacillota > Bacilli > Caryophanales > Bacillaceae > Niallia > Niallia sp. M35. The sequence goes on along the minus strand of NZ_JBPCEP010000027.1, from coordinate 35,477 downwards.
AGTGCCTCCTGCGCACTCTTCCCAGATAGTACAGGTGCTTGGTCTAAAATACTTAATTTCATAGAGATAACCGCCCTTTCCGTTTATAGAAGCAAAAAAACAGATCGCTCTATCCACTTAACGGTAATCTGTTTTGCTAAACCCCTTCTAAATTTATTCCACTTCCATTAATTCTAAAAAGAAATCACTCGTACTGTCTTCATCAGAGAAATTGGTATAGGAGGTGGAATACTGATTAATTTCCCCTCTAAATTTCAATGATGTATCAGGAATGCTGACATCGAATACATTCTCATATAAAAACTTCGTAACTACGTGGTATTCTTCCCCACCTCTTACTTTAAACTCAAAGCTTACTACCGTTAACAGCTTCTCTGATTTTTTACTTTTCACTTTTGCCTCTTTAAAATTTGAAACTGTTAATGCAAAATCATTTAAGAAAACCTTCTTAGCCATTCTAATCGCTCCTTGTTTAGAAAGTGAGGAACGGGTTTCTACTTACTGAGGTCGGGCTAATTGATCTCAATAGAGCCGTCCTTCTGCTTTCCTATTTTTACTGTTATCTCTGTTCCTTTTCCTATTTGGCTTTTGACTTGGATTTCGCCTTTATGCAAGTCTATGATTTTTTTGACAATAGAAAGACCGAGGCCGTTTCCTCCTGTATTTCGACTTCTTGATTTATCTGCTTTATAAAAGCGTTCAAATATATGCATGAGCGAATCCTGCTCCATGCCAATTCCTGTATCTTTTATTTTAACAGTAATAATCTTATTCTCCGATTTAAATGCCTTGACTGTTATAGTACCTCCTTTTGGCGTGAATTTTATACTATTATGTAGTAAATTAATCCACACTTGATCTAGCATTTCTTCATCTGCCATAATTGTTACGTTCGCAAGGGAGATATCCATATCTATTTCTTTTTCTGTCCATTGTGGTTCATTGGCAAGAATAATTCGACGAAGCTGTCGATCTAATCGGTACTCTTTTTGCTCCAAAGGTAAATGTTCCGATTCTAAAGAGGTAAGTTTTAATAGATTTTCACTTAATTTGGACAAACGGATGCTTTCCATTTCAATGATGTCCAAATAGTGATTGCGCTCTTGTGGACTCAAATCATCATTTTTCAAAGCATGAGCAAACCCACTAATAGAGGTTAAGGGAGACTGAATTTCATGAGACACATTGGAGATAAATTCCTGACGCATTTCCTCCATTTCTCCTAATTTTTCTGCCATATGACTAATGTTTGTTACTATTTGATAATAAGGATGATCATTGTCACCTTCTCTAAACTGATTTTTATAATAGGAAAGGTCAATATTAAAATTTCCTTCTGCTATCATTTTGATTGCTTGAATGATTGGGTATAAGTGTTTATCCTGTTTGGATCTAATCCACGGGATTTTTGAGATAACTGCTATTATGCATCCAAAGAGAAAAAATCCGGCAATGCAATTAATTAATTGTCTGATGAATTCGCTTGGTGTTACTTGGATTGCTTCATAAAACCATGCTGTTAACCAATAGGAGAAGGAACAGCATACCATTAGAAAAATAATAATTGCAAGAAAGCCTGCTATTCTTTTCATCCATTGTGAGAACTTCACTATTTAACCTCCAATCGATAACCAAGACCGCGAACTGTCGTTATTTTAAAGGGACAGTCCTCTTGGGCAAATCGCTGCCTTAGACGTTTTATATGAACATCAACGGTGCGCTCATCCCCCTCATAATCATAGCCCCATATATCTTCAATTAATTGTTCTCGCGAAAAAGTTTTCTTTTGATGGGTTGCAAGCTTAAATAATAATTCAAATTCCTTTAAAGGTAATGTACTTTCATCATCTCCAATAGAAATTTTATAGGTGTCTCGATTAATCACGACATTTCCTATCTTAATCTGATTGGAAACATTAATTTGGTAGCGCTTGAGAAGTACCTTCACCCTAGCAACTAGCTCAGCAGGAGCAAAGGGCTTCACTAAGTAATCGTCTGCTCCAAGTTCAAATCCTTTCACTTTTTGTGATGTTTCTCCTTTTGCTGTCAACATCAAGATTGGCATTATCTCTGTATAATAGGTTCGCACTTCACGGCAAAGTGTCCAACCATCCATATTCGGCATCATAATATCAAGGATAATTAAATCCATTTTTTCTTGCTCGAGTATAGACATCGCTGCTTCTCCATCTTCTGCCTCCACAATAGAGAAGCCTTCCTTTGTTAGAATGACACGGATTAATTCTCTAATATGTGGATCATCATCTACGACTAGTATTTTTGCCATATTATCATTCCTTTTAAAAAAATAAGGAGAACCGCTAATTTCATAGCCGTTCTTCTTCATAGATTATTCTTTATTCTACCATTTAATCCTTCAAAAAATTATGCGCGTCTCATATAAGCACGTACGGTAATCGGTGCAAAAATAGCTACTATTACGGCTGCTCCAATAAGAGAGATTGTGAAATCTAAGCCAATTGTTCCTGCGTTTGTTAGATCCCTAACTGCTGTAACTAAGTGAGAGATAGGATTAATTTTTACAAACCACTGAAGGAAATTAGGCATTGTGTCTGCTGGAACAAAGGCATTGGACAGAAATGTTAATGGAAACAAGACAATCATAGAAATTCCTTGTACACTAGAAGCAGTTCGTGAAATAACACCCAAGAAAGCAAAGATCCAACTGATTGCCCAAGAACAAACAATAACAAGAATTCCTGCCAAGATCACAAAACCTATACCACCATCTGGTCGATAACCCATAATATATCCCATCGTAAACGTAAGAGTTGTGGCAATGGTATAGCGAATAGTATCAGCAAGCAATGCTCCTGCTAAAGGAGCAATTCTGGCAATCGGCAAAGACTTAAAGCGGTCAAACACTCCTTTATCCATGTCCTCCCTGAGCTGGACACCTGTTACCACTGATGTTGTAATAACAGTTTGAACGAGAATTCCCGGAATAATAACCGGTAAATAGTTTTGCACATTGCCAGAAATAGCTCCGCCAAAAATATACGTAAACATAAGAGTAAAAAGAATCGGCTGTAAGGTAACATCTGATAATTGTTCAGGTGTACGCTTTATCTTAAGCAAACCTCTATAGGCCATTGTTAATGAATTTCGCACTGCTTGACGAAAAGTGGAGTTTCTGTAAACTTTTTGTTCTCTGGTTGGTTTTAATGTAGTACTGCTCATACTAATCCCTCCCCTTTACTAGATTTATCTACATTTGCATTAGAACCAGTAATAGCTAGAAATACTTCATCTAATGTTGGCTTTTGCACACTTAATTCAGCCAATGGAATGCCAGCTGTCTTTAATGTCATAAGCAAATCGGTTACTTTATCCGCATCAGCCATTGGCGCTGTAATTTTTCCACCTTCTGCTGATACAGCTGATTGAACGTTAAGCACACGTTCCACAATCAGGCGAGCTTCTTGCATATTTTGTTCATTTTGAATACTTAAGTGTAAGGAGGAAGTCCCGATAGACCCCTTCAACTCATTCACTGTACCTTCTGCGACCACTTTTCCATGATCGATGACCGCAACTCGATCTGCAAGTTCATCTGCCTCTTGCAAGTACTGTGTTGTCAGCAGGACTGTTGATCCCCCTTTTACTAATTTCCTGATTGTCTCCCACATTTGATTACGCGTTCGTGGATCAAGTCCAGTAGTTGGTTCGTCTAAAAAAATCAGTGGCGGCTGTGCAATAAGGCTTGCAGCTAAATCCAGTCGTCTCCGCATTCCTCCTGAAAAATTTTTCAATGGACGTTTTGCTGCTTCTGTTAAGCCAAACTCTTCTAATAATTCCATTGCTTTACGTTTTGATTCGATACGCCCTAAACCTAATAACCGAGAAAAAATGATTAAGTTCTCTGTTGCGCTTAGGGATTCATCAACAGACGCATACTGACCTGTTACACCAATTAATTGGCGAACTTGCTGTGGCTCCTTTCCTATATCGTAGCCGAAAATCTTTGCAGAACCTGCATCTGCCTTCAACAAAGTTGCGAGCATTCTAATCGTAGTTGTTTTCCCTGCTCCATTAGGACCAAGTACCCCATAAATAGAACCTGTGCGAACCTGTAAATCCACACCATCTACAGCGCGATTATCGCCAAATACTTTTACCAGCCCTTCCGCTTCCACAGCCAGTTCTCTACTATCTATAATCTTTTTATTATTAGTCACTTGATTCAAAGTAAATCCTCCCTCTTTCATCTTATGTAGTGATAATAAATTACAAATATGAACTAAATATGAACTGGAATAAAGAGACGGATCGAAGCAATGCCAGAAGTCTTTTTGGAATGAAATAGACCTTTATTATCAATAATCCTATCTTTTTTGAAATAAGCGCACAAAGACGGTTCTACCGATGACAATTATATTAATTGCTCTCAGTAGAACCGTCTTTTGACTGCCTTGGCCTTAAAAGTCTATATTTTCTTCACAAATTCCGATTTTAATTTCATTGCTCCAAACCCTGCAATTTTACAATCAATATCATGATCGCCGTCTACTAAGCGAATACTTTTTACCTTTGTTCCTTGTTTTAAAACTGATGAACTCCCTTTTACTTTAAGATCCTTGATAACCGTAACGGTATCTCCATCATTCAAAACATTTCCATTTGCATCTTTGATAACTTTGCTATCATCATTTGCCTCTATATTACTATTGAATGTCCACTCATGTGCACATTCCGGACAAACTAAAAAAGTTCCATCTTCATATGTATATTCAGATTCGCATTTTGGGCAATTAGGCAAGGTGCTCATTATTTTATTCCTCCACTGGTTAATTTGTCTTTAAAAATATTATTATAACAAAAAGAAGGAAGCACCCCTATGCTTCCCTTTTCATTAATCTACAGAGGCAGAAGATGCAGCTGCTTGGTCCGCCTTTACACAATCAATTGCAACAACCAAAGCAATGAGTATTGCTTCCGTTTCTTCCTTCAGTATCTGCACTTTATAGCTATCGCCCCAGGTAAACCACTCTTTGCTCACCCTGCCGACTTCTTCCTCATTCTGAAAAACACGGAAATCCATATCCCACCAATTCCCACTTACTTCAATGCCAGCAGCATCAATGGTGTAACGTGCTTTAAAGAAAGAAAGCTCTTTGTTAATCGTTAAAACATTTTCCCCATTGATTTCGATATAAAATTTCGGTAAAAGGCTAAAGACCTTTTTGGTAATTAGGGCAATTTCATTATTATTTGTATCCTTTATGGAGAAGGTTTTAGGGATTTTAAAAAAACTTCCTTCCACATAATAAACATCTTTTTCCTCTTGATCCTTGACTGTAAATTTTTCATTAAGGCTAAAAATCTTTTGCTTCATATAGAGTTGTTTCATTCAGTGCCTCCATAATTAAAATAGTATCCTTTTCTCTACGAATAGCTGCCATCTGCTAAAGCTACTTTCGTATAAAAGAGATGTTATCCTTATATTCAACACTTTATGACATAATACCTTTCTCATTCACTCATTAAAGCAGTGACATACAGCCAGTTAAATTGTTGTTTATCTTTTTCTATTATTTATTTTGATTTCTCGATAAAATTCCCTAATTCAATTCATTTATTTGTTCAGTTAGCTACATTTCAGCTGAATGAGTTATTTCATTTGTTGCTTCAAAACTATAATTTCATCTATAAATGGACCTAAAAAAGAGAAGCCCTTTGTATAGACTTCTCTTTATCTAGTTATGCTATCTACTCCACCTTGTCACTGCTGCTGTCATGCTAGAAATCACCATTTTTCTCTTTAAATCATCGGAACCCATTTCTCATCATAGAAGACATTAGAAAATTATACTAATTGCATCCGATTCTTTTACAGATGACTTACAAAAGAGACCCCACTTTAACAAGTCTTTCCATGCAAGTATTATAAGCTAACTTGTGGTTGTACAATGGTGCGCTTTAGGAATTCCTTCGTACGTTCTTGTGAAGGATGGTGGAAGATTTGTTCCGGACTTCCCTCTTCCGCAATAACGCCCTTGTCCATAAAGATAACCCTGTCTGACACTTCCTTCGCAAACTCCATTTCATGTGTTACCACTATCATCGTTAGGCCAGAATGTGCGAGCTCTTTCATAACCTTTAATACTTCTCCTACCATTTCTGGATCAAGAGCTGATGTAGGTTCATCAAATAGCATCACATCAGGATTCATGGATAAGGCTCTTGCGATTGCCACACGCTGCTTTTGACCGCCTGATAATTGTTTTGGCTTTGCATTAATATACTTGTCCATTCCCACAACATTTAAGTAATGCATTGCTACCTTTTCGGCCTCTTCCTTGGAGCGTTTTAAAACTTTTATTTGTCCTACTACACAATTGTTCAGTACGTTATGATTGTTAAATAAGTTAAATTGCTGAAATACCATTCCTAAATTTTTTCGGTAGACCGCAACATCATGTTTCTCATCCAGTATATTTTCGCCATGGTAGAGTATCTCCCCGCCACTTGGCTTTTCTAATAGATTTATACACCGAAGAAGCGTTGATTTACCAGAACCAGAGGAACCGATGATCGAAACTACTTCTCCTTTATTAACAGAAAAATTAATATCTCTTAATACTTCATGTTTCCCATAGGATTTATTCAAATGCTTGATATCAATAATTTTGTTGTCCAACCTTATTCACCTTCTTCCTTATTTTAGTTTACCCCTTAATGGTTGTGCATCTGTTCCGATAACAGTGTAGCTATCGGACCCTTCTAACTTTCTCTCCATATATAACAATATTCTCGTAACAATAAAGGTCATTACAAAGTAAATTAGACAAGCTACAAAGAATGATTCAAAATACTTAAAGTTATTTCCAGAAATTGATTTTGTTACAAAATATAATTCGGTAACAGAGATAACATTTAATACAGATGTATCCTTAATATTAATAACAAATTGGTTACCAGTTGCAGGTAAAATATTACGGATGACCTGTGGCAATACAACGTTCCACATTGTCTGCACATGATTCATTCCAATCGCATGTGCTGCTTCAAACTGCCCTTTATCAACAGAAATAATTCCCCCTCGAACGATTTCTGCCATATAGGCACCTGTATTAATGGAGACTACAATGATTGCTGCAGCAAAAACATTCATGTCTATACCAAATGCTAGCGCAGAACCATAATAAATCACCATTGCTTGAACAATCATTGGTGTTCCACGGAAGAATTCAATATAGATAGACAGGATGATATTAATTACTTTTAAAATAAACTTTTTTATGCCGCGTTCCGGTGTTGGAATAGTGCGGATAACTCCCGCAATCAATCCTATAGCAGCTCCAATAATGGTCCCTATCAAGGCAATGATAAGCGTTAACCCAGCACCACGAAGAAACATCGGCCAGTTTTCTAATATTATTTTAACGATCCACTCAAGACTCATTTTTTCTCCTCACTTACTATATAAAACCGCCTGTATAAAGATATACAGCCGGTTTTTTTCTTTTTTATTCTGCTGCTGGTTGATTTTTGATTGCATTATCCATCATGCTTGTACGTTCTTCCTCTGGGATATCTGCTAAGATTTTATTAATCTTCTCTGTTAAATCACTATCCTTTTGCAGCCCTACAGCAATGGATGTGTCTTCTTCTGATGTTTTAAATCCTTCCTTAAATTCAACCATTGCAAATTTATCATTTGCAGTTGATGCACTAACTGCTTCAGGACGTTCTGATACATAGCCATCTATAACACCAGACTCTAAAGCAACCCTCATAGCTGGGAAGTTATCCATTGCTGTCTTTTTTTCTACCCCTTCAATTTGGTCAATGACAGAATAGTGAAAGGTATTTAGCTGTGCCGTAACTTTAGCGCCTTTAAAATCCTGGATAGAAGTAGCCTTTTCATACTTGCTGCCTTTTTTCACTACCATTACTAAATTTGATTTATAATAGCTATCTGAAAAGTCAACTGTTTCTTTACGTTCTGCAGTTGGTGACATCCCTGCTATAATAGCATCTATTTTCCCTGAAACTAAAGCTGGTACTAACCCGTCCCATTCTGTTTTCACAATGACTAATTCTTTTCCAAGACCTTCAGCCACTTTTTTAGCAATTTCCACATCATATCCACTAGCATATTCTGAAGACCCTTTGATTTTAACAGCTCCATTAGAATCATTGTTTTGTGTCCAGTTAAAAGGAGCATATCCCGCTTCCAGTCCTACTCTAAATGTATTGTCATCTGATGATCCAGAAGCTGACTTATCGCTTGTTCCACAGCCTGCCAATAAAAGAATGGCTGAGACCATTAAAACCATCATCATTAATAATTTGTTTCTCATGTTGTCTCTCCTCCTATTTTTCTTTCAATCTACTAAAACAAAAAAACGACCTGAGATCAACTCAGGTCGTAGTATATGCAATAGCCCTAAAGTCCTCTCTTTATCCCAAATGAGATAGCACAACTCAATAAACTAGGCGTTTATTGAGACAGTCCTGCAGCTCTTAACTACAGACCCAGCATGTAATACGGAGAAATATTACAAACTTCGGCGACATTTCCTTCTCCTTAGCATCATAGCTTCTCAAACTCCACTAAAGACTGTTAAATATCGCGCCTCTACCTCACTGTAAAAAAGTGAGGTCTTATTCAATTAATTTTAATAGTACCGTATTTTGGCAAGATTCGTCAACACGTTTTTCCTTTCTAGTTTTTTCCTTATTTAATTTCACCCTGTCTTGTTAAAAAAATTTTTCCTGTGAATTATTTATTCTTTAACGCCTCTGCAAGTTTCCTTAAAGACTGATATTCCTTTATTTGATAATTCCTTCCGTCCTTTTGTAAATATTGTTTTTCACAAAATTTTGTAAGCATGTATAACAAATGGCGATAGGATACCCCTAAATAATCACAAACAATTACATGTTTCTCCTTATAAATTCCATTGTCTGCCGTTTGCAAGATAAAATCTGCAAGTCTATTTTCAAGGGGAAAAGCGAGAGTTTGCGAATACTTAGCTGCCATTACTGTTGCCTTTTCACTTAAAAACCTTGTAAGCTCACGCAAAAACTTAGCATCCTCCAATAATTTTGTTCGGTAATAATAAAATGGAAGAGCAAAACAAATAACTTTAGTTGATGCTTGTATGCCCTTTGTATAATACACATCATGCAGTAATTCCATTTCGCCAATATAGTCATTTGCATTAATGAAATTTATTAAAGATACCTTTCCATTTTGATGTGTTACATATATTTTCGCTTTTCCTTCCATTACAAAAAATAAATAATCCGGTCTCATTCCTTCTTTTATAATCCATTCATACCGCTGATATTCATGAATTTCTATATATTCTTCTACTTGGAAAGAAAATAGATCAGCAATTGAAGTCCTTGTTAAAAATTGCTGCTTTTTATCTTCTTTGTAAATTTGCATCTTCTGCCTCCATAAATAAGAGATATCTCCTATTATTTATCTTTACTTCTATGATACCATGCTAATGAATGAGGAGGATAAGAATGAATACACAACGATGGATGAGTACACGTTTTTTTAGTTTTTTTATGACTTGGGGAATATTCCTGCCTTATTGGTCTGGCTGGTTAATTTATACAAAAGGAATCTCCGTCTCACAAGCCAGCTTCATTATGAGTCTTGGCTTAATCGCTAGAGGGCTGTCAACATTATTTGCCTTTCCTTATTTGTCGGAGAAATTTAGTAGTAAATTGTTATTAAATATCATGGGAGTCGGCACATTTGTCTCTATTTGTGGTTATATGCTAACAGACTCTTTTTCCGGTCTATTACTCGTAACGGTTATTTTACATCTGTTTTATCCAACTTTAATGCCAGCTTTAGATAGCGCAGCAAGTGTCCTTGTGCAGAATAAACAATTAAAACACTATGGGAGAAGCCGCCAATGGGGATCTATTGGGTTTGTTTCAGTAGGAGTCATATTAACTATTTTCACCGGAAAGTTTGGGGATGAGATCATTTTTTGGGCGCTCTTACTAGGGATTATTGGGTTCGTAGGTCTTAGTTTTATGAATGCACCTGCTATTTTAGCGAAAAAGCCACAAATTAAGCCAACAGAAAAAATAGGTTTGTCTCAACTATTTCGCATCAAGCATTTCATTTTAGTACTTGTTATTGTCATTTTGCTTCAAGCAGCTCATGCTACATATTACAATTATGGCTATATTTTTCTTCAGGATATACACGCACCTATTTATCTCATTGGAGTAATCATTAACATAGCCGTCATTGCCGAAATCGTCTTTTTTTCCATAGCAGATAAACACTTTAGTAAGTTCTCTGTCGGTACGTTATTGGCGGTAGCAGCAGCGGGTTCTTCTCTGCGATGGATATTCATTTTTGCGTTTCCTAATGTCATTGTTTTCTGCCTGGCGCAAACTTTACATGCCTTTTCGTTTGCAATGGGACATTATGCCTTTATGAAATACTTAATTAGCAACATTTCACAGGCACAAATTCCCAAAGCACAAGGGATATATTCAGCTCTGGCTCTAAGCTGGAGCACTGCCGTATTCACCATACTTGGAGGCTTTTTATACGAAATAGAACCAAGGTATGCCTTTCTTGGTATGCTCGCTTGCAGTCTGCCCGCAATGATCGTTGCACTGATTTATCAAAGGCTAGAGCAGCGAAAACAAGTTCGGATTTCTAATTGATATACCCTTCAAAACAGCTTCACTGTTCCTTCACTTAAAAAGGATTGGCCGCTATGATGGACCAATCCTTTAGTCATTATTTTGCCTTTTTAGATACTCTTACAACGTTAAAGATGCTGGCTGCTAAACCACCCCAGAGGATGATCATTCCCACTATCATCATAGTGATTGCACTAGCTGACATATTAAGCAACCTCCTTATTTTTGTCTAGAGCTATTTTCGCATTCCATTTTTTTCTGGATAGAAGAACTCCAATAATGATGCTTAGCGCAACCACAAGCACACCGGCAGACAGAATCAATTCTGTTGGATATCCTCCATAATTTTCTCTTAAGTTTTGGCGAATATTATCAAACATCATATAGCCTAGAACAATAGGTGTTATAACACTTAAACAAAATTTCCACCATGCACCAATACGCAAGTCAGAAATAGCATTCGTATGTGACTGTAATCCGTTTAATCCTCTAAAGAACCATGCAATTAAGATTACTTCTACAAATCCTGCCGTAACAATTCCAAAGTTATTAATAAAGTAGTCCACTACATCCAGTAAATATAAACCGCCATTTGTTGCGAAAAGCAGGGAGATAACTGTTGCAGCAATTCCGCTTGTTAATACTGCTTTTGTTCTTGATACATTAAATTTCTCTTGCACACCTGCTATAAAGGTTTCAACGATTGAAATCATGGATGTCAAACCGGCAAAAACAAGAGAAAGGAAAAATAATACCCCAAATAATCCGTTCATACTAGGAAATTCATTGATGATGCTTGGGAAAACCACAAATGCCAGTCCAATTCCACTGCTGACTACATCTTGGACCGCCACACCTTGTTGGTTAGCCATAAATCCAAGGGCTGCAAAAACACCGATCCCCGCTAATAATTCGAATCCAGAATTTGCAAATGCTGTAATAAACGCATTATTATTGATATCTGATTTTTTTGGTAGATAGCTAGAATAAGTAATCATGATGGCAAAACCAATCGATAAAGAAAAGAAAATTTGCCCATATGCGGCAATCCAAACTTTTCCGTCCAAAATCATATCCCAGTTTGGCTTAAAGAAAGCATTCAAGCCTTGGGCAGCTCCATCTAATGTTAAGGCACGAATAACGATTACCAAAAACATCACAATAAGAACAGGAAGGAATATCCTATTTAATTTTTCAATGCCTTTAGAAACTCCACGATACAATACAAATAACGCTACAACCCATACAAAAAGTACTGGAATGACAATACCAGGAACTAACCCGCCAATCGTTCCTGCTGTATCTGCTCTCTTTAAAACATCATTGAAGAAGAAACTTTCCGGATTTGAACCCCATTGGGTCCCAAATGAATAAATAGTGAACTTAATAGCCCATGCGACAATGACAGAATAATAAGTACAGATGACAAAGGCAATTAACAACTGCCACCAGCCAAGCCACTCTGCTTTTTTATTTAAACGGAATAGAGAAAGTGGTGCGGAACCACGAAATTTTTGTCCGATAGTGAATTCTAATATTAATATTGGGATACCTGCTGTTAAAATCGCAAATAAATACGGTAAGAAAAATGCTCCTCCCCCATTCTCATAAGCAACTGCTGGAAACCTCCAAATATTTCCTAAACCAACTGCAGAGCCTACAGCCGCCAAGATAAAGCCATAGCGTGACCCCCATTGTTGACGTTCTTCCATAAGATGACCTCCAATTAAACTATTTTTTGAAAAGATTCAGATAGTTTAGTTTTTTGCATTCTATTAATATAGGTGTTATTTGCATGAATGTCAAACTACTTTTTAAAGTTTTTGTCGAAATTTAGGTGGTTATTTTTCCCACCCTTTTATATAGTAATCATCCGCAGACTGAATAAACTTTGCCTTCCATGGGGCGAGTCCTCGTTTGAAGGGAATCTCGAACTATCTCGCAACTCCCATAAGAGTCTATGTGTATTCAATCTGCTCCGTTTTTTTTTAATCAATCTGGACTGCGAACTGTTCTAAAGTCTTTGTCAGTCCTTCTTTGCTTCATATACCTTCAAGGATTTCCCTTTTATCGGCGTATTCTTCATCTTTTCGAGTACGATTCGTCCTTTATCATTCAAAATCTCTACATAAGAAAAAGTATCCATGATCGTAATAATCCCAATATCCTCTGCTGATACCCCATCTATTTTTGCAATTGTTCCAACAAAGTCGACTGCTCGAAGCTTCTTTTTTTTGCCGCCATTAAAGTATAATTTCATAATATGCTTATTTAATTTTTCATTTTTTGCCTTTTTAATCGCCGGCTCGATATTCTTTTTTACCTCAAAGTCAGACCGCTTATCGGCAATTTCCTCCTCTGTAGGAACAGCCATTATAGGAATTTTAAAGCCAATATATTCTTCTATCTCCTGTAAAAACTTCTCTTCAAACGGAGTCATGAAGGTAATGGCTCTGCCTTTTTTACCTGCCCGTCCAGTCCTTCCAGTACGATGAACATAGCTTTCCTTTTCTAAAGGAATATCATAGTTGATCACATGGGTGATATTATCAATGTCAATGCCCCTTGCTGCTACGTCTGTCGCAATTAGATAGCGGAATTCTCCTCTTTTAAAATCATTCATAACATCTAGCCTATCTTCCTGTACCATCCCGCCATGAATTTGATCACAGTTATATCCTAAGTCCGTTAATTGGTCACTCAGCATGTCCACCCTATCTTTTGTCCGACAAAAGATAATACAACTATCAGGATTTTGTACAATCGTTACGGCTTGAAGAAGAGAGAATTTTTCTTTTTCGTCTACTTTTATAAGCGTATGGTCAATTTTATCGGTAGTCAGTCCATTTGCCTTGATTTCAATGTCAATAGGTGTTTTCATATACCGTTGCGATAGCTCTTTAACTGCCTCCGGCAACGTTGCTGAAAACAACATAGTTACTCGTTTTTTTGGTAAAGCCTTGATTATTGCCTCTACCTGTTCAATAAATCCCATGTTTAGCATCTCGTCCGCTTCATCGATCACAAGATAGTTCACTTTTTCTAAGGTCAATGTTCCTCTCTCGATATGATCTAATACGCGACCTGGTGTACCAACTACTACATGTGTTTTTTGTTTTAATTCTGTTTTTTGGATGGCAAACGGCTGCTTTCCATATACAGCTGTTGCTTTAATCCTCTTCAGTCTTCCTATATCAATAAAGTCATCTTTGACTTGAACAGCAAGTTCCCTTGTTGGCGTTAATATTAACGCTTGTGGTTTATTCTCTTCCCATTCCACTAATTCACAAATAGGAATTCCATAGGAAGCTGTCTTACCACTTCCGGTTTGAGATTTTACGACGAGATCAATCTTCTCTAACACAAGGGGGATAACTTTATTTTGAACCTCTGTTGGATTTTTATATTCTAAACTATCTAGAGCTTTTACTATTTGATTACTTAAATTAAATGCATGAAAACCTTTTTCACTCATAACAAAGCCTCTTTTATTTTGGATTATTCTTTTATTATTTCCGTAAGCTCCTATTATACGCTATTTTTCACTTGATTCTCCTTGAATATTTAGAATGACAATTTTAAATGAATATTTTTCTCATTCACTCATCTAAATTTGCTAAATACGCTTGCCGAAATAATAGAAGAAGACGATCCACTTCATACGTGAATCGTCCTAATACTATTCAAGAAATTTTTGCATATCCTCATTTAAATAAACCCAGCCCTTCCAGCCAATATGAATCGTATCCCTCATAAAATAGGGATCGTGCTCATGGCCGGAGTAATCAGCATAGTTAAAGCCATTATCGCTTATCTGTTTCTTTATACGATTGTAATAATCTTGTCGACCTTTTTTAGGAAAGCCTGTGTAATCATAATAAGCACCATTAACTGGGATAATAACAAAAAGCGGTTCAGCTTCTGCCTTTTTTAGAATATCAAGCATCAGCTGAAAATCATCGTACTCCAGCGATTCAGCATAGGAATGACCTTTGTTCTTTCCTTTCATACTCTTCATATAATCATTCTTATGCTTATATACTTTATCATCAATGTAAAATTGAGAATGCTGTGTCCGTTTTTTGCCATAGGCATCAGCTTGTGCACGTAATTCTTCCCACGTCTTATCCTTCACTTTAGCTGACTGATGTCGATTGGTTGGTTTATCTTTCAAAAGCGTAAAATATAAATCCTTTTTCTTAAGGATGGATATATACCCCTTTGCAGGAACGGATAACATATTAAACAATGTCTTTTTGTCTTTTAGATAAGCATCATAAAGTTGATAGAGTATCGTATCGTTCTTGACCGCACTATATGTCATCAGACGCTCCATCAATTTTCGTTTCACCTGCTCATCCACATCCTTATTAAATGGAAGCTGGTACGCTTGCAGGGCAGAATAATTTGGTGCAAAATGCTGTTCATCTGTACCATGCTTTACAAACCATTGCGGCGATACAATAATGACCATTTGCTTGTTCTTCAATTGAGCAGCATGTGTTGCAAAGTTTAAATCATGAATAATTGACGTCATTCCGCCTTTTCCTATTAAATAAGGTGTGAATGGGGCGGAATTCACTTCGAAATAATTGGATGGATGAAATGGATCCCAGCGTGACAACTCCGAAGAGCCATAGATCGGAACATAGGTCGAACGCTTGAGCATCTCATTTTGCAAATATGTTCCTTGGAACATATTTGGCTCTAAACTGATTGCAGATTCCTCTAACCGATCAGCAGGAACTAGCTTAGCCAGCCATGATGTGGGTATAAATACAACCCCGGCAAACAGGACCAATGCAAGAATGATTGGTCCAAATAAATATTTCTTCTTCATTATTTCAGCTCATTCAGACGTTCAACGATAGCATTTGGTGTATTCCATGTATCTCGGTCGAACTCTGTAATTGGTACATTGATTTCAAGTTGTTCCTCAAATTTAACAAGTAATTCTACAGTCCCAAACGAATCGATCAATCCTGAATCGAATAAATCCAAATCAAGCTCTTCTTTCACCACATCATCTTGACAAACTTCTGCAATAACTTGTAGTACTTTTTCTTTAAAATTCATATATAGATCCCCTTTTTATTGAAATGGTTTGCCGGAAAACAGATAAAAACCGAAACAAACAACATGGAAAGTAATAATGATAGAAACCACTGTCATCGCTTTTCCTGTTGGCCAGCGTTTATGTTTTTTATTCCAAGTCTCGAAGAAATTAAAACCGCTCATCATCAGGGCATGATATGCTCCATAAATGATGTATTGAATCTCTAATCCATGCCATACGCCCATCAAAAGGAACAGGAGAATATACCCTAAATTTGAAACGAGCATATTGTTCTTTATCCATTTTTTCTTCTTTATTAAGAAAACAAAGCGCATAAACACATAATCACGGAACCAAAATGACAAAGACATATGCCATCGATTCCAGAAATCCTTTATATTACGGCTCATAAATGGCTTATTAAAGTTCTCCGGTGACCGGATACCCATTATATAACTGACTCCGACTGCAAATGCCGTATAGCCGGCAAAGTCGAAAAATAGGTATAGGCTATAGCTGTACATGTATAGCAGGTGATAAGAAAGCTTACCATCTGAAATATAAGTTAAATTCATGATGAAATATGCATTAATGCAATAGCCGATTATAAATTTATACAAAAATCCAAGGAAGATTTTGTTAATCCCTTTATAAAGCAGCTCTCTATATTCCTCTGGTGTCCAACGCTTATTCTCATCCTTCTCAAATCGACGGAAACGGTCAATCGGCCCAGATGAAATGGTCGGGTAAAATAACATAAAATTAACAAGCTGAAAAATCGAAAGCTGATTTTTAATCAATCCATCTCTTGTTTCAATAATAATTTGGACAGCTCGGAATGTCAGATAAGAGATACCTAGAAAACTCGCCCAATTATCCACTGCCAAAATAGGCAAGACTTTAGATAAAATTAAAGGCAGAATGGATAGAAAGCTTATTACATAAAATATGAGACTACTATTCTTTTCCTGGCGATAATGAATATAGCCTTTTACCAATATTACTTGAAGGATAGTGAAAACTACTAATGAGAAAAAGCCTGCATTCCCACTAGAAAAGATAATGGCCAGTACAACAATAGAAACAAATACATTGTAAAAACGCAGGTTCTTGCCCTTTATACCGAGGATTATCGTCGGCAGTAGCAAGATACCTAAAATAATAAAGAAAAGGAAAGAACTATACGGGGTCATGCTAGTACCTCTTCCTTCATCTTCTTACGGTCTACTTTTCCATTTATCGTCATTGGAATAGAAGAATGATACGTAAATTTACGAGGAATCATATATGCTGGTAAGCGCAAGGCAAGATCCTTACGAATAGCAGCAGTCAGTTTGAATTCCTTATCAAAGTCATGATTCTCTGGAACAACTGCCGCAATCAAGTATTCAATTTCTTCATTTGGTGCATAAGGAATAATAATGGCAGTCTTAATATATTCAGACTGATTCAGGTGGAATTCAATTTCTTCCAGTTCCATCCGATAGCCATGCAGCTTAATCTGATAATCCATTCTTCCTTGGCAGTACACCACTCCGTCTTGAATGAACCCTGCGTCTCCGGTACGATATGCATTCATTCCGTTTATCATGCCAAATGCCTTTTCTGTCAGTTGCGGCTCACCAAGATATCCTTTTGATACACTTGGCCCTGCAAGAATAAGTTCACCTTTTTCTCCTTCTAGGAGCGGATTATCTAATTCATCCAAAACGAAAACACGCATATCCGATTTTGGATAGCCTACTGGCAGAGCCTTCTCTTCTGCAAGCAATTCTTCCGTAATTTCAATAGATGTCACCGCTACTGTTGCCTCTGTAGGTCCATAGGTATTAAAAATTCTCGCTTTCGGGAAGCGCTCCTTCAGCTCCGTGGCTACAGCAAGTGGCAGTACTTCCCCACAGAAAAGGAATAGTTCAAGCTCTGGAAGCATCTTTTGATTAAAATCTGGGTTAGGAAAACACATTTGCACAAAAGATGGTGTCGATGTCCATATTTGTATAGACGAATGACTTAAGTTCTCAAACAAAAGCTTCGGTTTATTGCTTACTTCTTTCTCCAGCGTATGAATGGTACCCCCACTCTGTAAGGCTGGATAAAAGTCCATTACAGACAAATCGAATGAAAAGGGAGCCTGGTTCAAGAATACCTTTCCTTCCCCTAGCGGAAAGTCCCCTGTCATCCAATCGGTAAAGGATTGTAGATTCGCTGCAGTTATTTGAACTCCTTTGGGATTTCCAGTACTGCCAGACGTATAAATGATATAAAAAACCTCATCACTTTGGACCCAGTACTCTTCTCCAATATGCTCTACTTGTTCCAAATTCATTTCTAGCATCTGTAAAACTATAACACCTTCAAAATCCAGCTTGCTAGTTGTCGTATTAATTACCACCCCAGCGCCAGATTTTTCGACAATAAGACGCACCCGTTCGATTGGAATCGATGTATCTACCGGTATATAAGGATGGCCGGCTTGAACACAAGCGAGAAACGATACCGGCATATCTATTCCCATATGTCCATACACTACAATTGGCGTCTGCCGCTTAAGCTTAATGGCATGTAATAAGCTTGCCAGCCTTCTTGATTTATCCCAGAGCAATCCATAAGTCAGCATCTGGTCTTCTGTACGATATGCTATCTGTTCTGATTTTTTTACCGCATGCTGCGCAATACGAGTTAAAAGTTTCATTTTATTATCTTCTCCATTTAGAAATCATTATAAATATAGTTGCCTGTATTGGCCGTATGGAAGCCATACAGCAAGAATAAGGTAATGAGGATAGTCAAATAAAAACAAGTCTGTAAAGCAAACCGGACGCCAGTATGCCTATACAACTGTTTAAGCTTATTCATCTTCTCTCTCCTTTCTTTTATTCAAACTTATAGCCTGTTCCAATAACAGTCCGGATATGATGGGATTCAAAGCTTAATTTAGCCCTAAGCTTTTTAATATGTGTATCCACAACTCGACTATCACCATCGAAGTCGAATCCCCATACATGATTCAAAATTGTTTCACGTGAAAGGACATTATTTTTATGCTGAAGTAAGAAAACTAATAATTCATATTCTTTTGGCGTTAATTCGACTTGTTGACCTGCAAGCTGAAGTTGATGAGACTTAGTATTAACAATTGCCTCACCGAAGCTTATCATATGACCAGTCGGCAAATAATGCTCTTTTGCCCGTTTCATTAAGGAATTAGCACGTGCTACTAACACTTTTGGACTGAACGGCTTGGTAACATAATCATCAGCTCCAAGTTCAAAGCCATGGATTTTATCATCATCACTGGATTTCGCTGTCAGCAAAATAATGGGTACGCCAGAGCTCATGCGAACCTGCTTGGTAACAGCAAATCCATCCATTTGTGGCATCATAATATCAAGAATAACTAAATCAGGATATATGGCATCAAACCAATCTATTGCACTGCTGCCATTATCCGTTTCATACACTTCCCAGCCGTCCTTTTTAAAATAATCAGCTACGACTTCTCGAATTCTCACTTCATCCTCGACAAGCAATACTTTCTTCCCCATCGTGAATCTTCCTTCCAATTTAAAGATATTAACAAGGTTATATGTCTTTCATGTGTCCTATAAGAAATTATTACCATTAACGAAAGTGAATATAGAAACGTACACCGCCTGGTATGTTTTCTGCTCCATAATGAAAGCCATGCAGGCTGAGTATTTGCTGAACAATGGCCAATCCTAATCCTGTACCACCAGTCATTCGGCTGCGAGAAGATTCAGCTCGATAGAAACGTTTCCAGATTTTATCCAGCTGCTCTTCTGGTATCTGTGGACCTGTATTCTCGATTTGAAACACACTGTTGCCACTTTCTTGATCCAATTCGATACAAATTCTAATGACAGAGTCAGGTTCGCTGTGGCGGATCGCATTAATAAGAAGATTCTTCATTACTCGTTCCATCCACTCATAATCTGCCAAAATATGCTGTTCATTCTTCGGCATGATTTCAATTACCACATTTTTCTCTCTAGCTATACAAAATAGTTTATTTGCCAAATCCTCAATCATTTCACTAAGCAAGAAAGATGTTTTTCGTAGTTTGATTACACCGTTCTCCAACTTAGCCAAATCCAGCATATTTTTAATCAGCACTTCCATCTTTTCTGATTCCTCAATAATTACTTCTATATAGTGATCCTGTTTATCTGGACTGACTCCATCTTGCAGCCCTTCTGCAAAGCTTTTGACAATACTCAGAGGGGTCTTCAGCTCATGGGAAGCATGTTCGAAAAATTCACGCTGCTCCTTCTCCATTTGCAGACGCTTTTCCATATCCTCTTTCAGCTTTCCATTGGCTTCTTTCAAACCATTTAATGCAACATCCAAGTTCTGCGCCATAACAAGCATATTGTTCGCCAGACTCCCCAGCTCATCCTTCTGCTTAATCGGTTTCAGCGATGAGAAGTCTAGATGCACCATTTTTTTTGCCATTTCATTCAGCTTAATCAGTGGTCTACTAACAAGACGGGAGAAGAATAACGACAATAAAAGGATGAGAATAAAGCCAGCAATTCCGATATATACATAAAATATTCGGAGCGATTCATTGGTATCTCTGATTTCTTGAAGAGATGTGACAGAGAACATAATTTGCATTTCTCCGTCTTTCTTGATTGGCTCCATTAATACTAAATAATGTTTTCCACTCCATGACTCTACCCAGTCTAACTTTAGGCTTTCTCCTCTGGAAAGCTGCTTTATCTGCTTCTCTTGAAGAGGGAACCATTCCAATAGTGCATCATAGAGAATTCCTAGCCCTCTACTTGCCACTTTCCCTTTAGGCAGCGAAATACTTTTTACCTTCCCTTTAATGGTCACTTCATTCTCGGCCTGACTTTCCCCAACACTAGAGCTATTCTTCGTAATAATAGATGGATAAATGACTGAAGAAACTAGAGCATCTGTTTCCCCTTGTACAATCACTGTATCCCCCTTTGCAATATTCAATGCTTGTACTTGTTTTCCATAATCTGTGATGAGTAATGAAAGTGATACTTCCACAATTTTGCCATCCTCTGTATCCAACATGATATTAAAAGGATCTTGTACCAACTGATAACCTTCTGTGTCCACAATCGTCAACGGGCTTTTTGTCTTCTTTATGTAGGACAATGTCTGTTTTGTCAGTTCTGCTTCGCTCCAAGAATTTTGCTCATATCCTTCTGCTAACTGATGGATATGCTTTGCTGCTTCTTTCGTTTTATGATGTTGATAAAAACGGTCAAAGAATACTAGCTGAAATATCATAATCATGACGTAAAACACCAAAAAGAATATAGACGTTACAGCGAATAACTTGACAGTAATACTGCGTTTTCTCATGTTATACTCCTTTGTTTCATGCGGCAGTTTATTCCTAACTTAAACTTAAGCTATGGATATGTTTTTTGTGTGTCCACATGTAATCATCCATATATTAACCATTTTTTTCAAGTTAGGGAAGCCATTTTTTATCTAGATTTTAATATTAGAATAAAAGAGATTCTCGCCTAAACTAATATGGATTATAGCAAATAACGATATGCAATATTTTAGTGACGTGGATTATTTATCCAGCGGAGAACACCTATTTTTTGTACGTAATTATTCGAAAGAGACAAGTGAGGAAAATTAAAAGATGATCTTAAAGTCCTATAGAACCTTAAGAAAGAGATAACCTAATTGAAAACATGGCAAAGACTATTTCTGCTTTATCTAAAAGTGGAGAGGTATCCTATTATGTGTTAAATCGAAGATGAAGAGATTTTATATTAGGTATATAATCTAAATTGGCTATTACCTAAAGAAAATTAATCTCTAAATATGTATTATTATATTTGATAATACATATTTAGGAGGGATATAGATGATTTTTGAAATGACTACTCAGGTTAGAGTTGCCAATATTGAAGAAGGGCAAAAGTGGTATGAAACACTGCTTAATAAGAAGCCTGATTTCACTCCACACGAGGGATTTGCTGAGTGGGAACTCATTCCTGGTTGTTGGTTGCAGGTCGCAGAAGGAACTCTTACCGAGGGTAACGGACCTTTACGTTTAGGAGTTACTAACATTGAAGCTGAAAGAGACAGACTGATAGATGAATTAAAGATTGATAGTTTTGAAATACATTCAAGACCTGAAGTACCAGTGAAATGGGGAACTTTCACAGACCCTTGGGGTAATCGACTGGGATTTTTCGAATACTTAGATAAGGGCGAAGAGCAAGAACGTATTAAAACTATCATTGGAACAATAGAAATTTAAAAAAGTCTAGTTAGAAAGGGAACTTCCCTCGGAGTTCTCTTTCATCTATGAGAAAAACAACAAAGTTTGCGAAAACAGCGTTTCTTTTTAAAAAGGAGGTTGTGAGTATCATCCACCTCCCGGGCATCAAATTATCAGATTAACTACTTCGTCGTAAAATAGAAAAAACGCAATTTTTCTTTTTACTGATTCTTTATATTTTCATTTATCTTAAATCAATATTTTTTATTCTATCTGAGGGTGATGTCTTTTTTGATATCGGAGTATTTTTCCCAACGATTACCGAAACGACTACAATTATTGCTGTTACGATCGTTACAAGCGTTATCGACTCATCTAAAAAGATTGTTGCAAAGATAATCATAATAAAAGGTTGTATATATTGAAGCTGGCTAACCCTTGCAACACCTCCTAATGCCATGCCGCCATACCAAACAATGTATGCTAAAAACTGGCTTACAATAGCTAAATAGATTAAGCTAACCCAAGCTTGAAATGGGGCAGTTAACATTTCAACAGAAAAATCCATTACAACTGGAATGACGAAAAATGGCGCTCCAATAACGATGGCCCATGCTATTACTTGCCAACTTCCTATTTCTTTGGAAAGCTTGCCCCCTTCGGCATAACTAAAACCTAAAATAATGACTGCTGTCAAAAGTGCCAAATCTGCAAACTGAAGTTTGCCAAAACCTAAATTAACTGCATAAAAAATTACGGCACCGGCACCGATTAGACTGGCAATCCAAAATCTCACTGAAGGTTTTTCTCCAGCTCTTAACATCGCAATCCCTGCTGTAGCTAATGGCAATAAAGCCACTTCAACCGCTCCATGCGAAACTGGTAGTGCTTGCATTGCCCATGAAGTTAGTAATGGAAATCCTAAGACAGCGCCCATGGCAACAATTAGGATACTTTTAAATTGCTGCCGATTAGGAACTCTCTCCTTTCCAACAACAAGCACGATACCAGCTATAATTGCTGCAAGAACCGTTCTTCCTAATCCAACCACGGTAGTACCAAAATATTCAACAGAAATACTGGTAGCTGGCAAGGTTAAACTAAAACAAATTACTCCCACCAAGCCTAATAATAACCCCAATTTTTCCTTTTCCATTCGTTTTCCTCCTACTATTTTTTTCTGTCTTAAGAAACCTAAATATACAGTGACAGTTTTGCTATAATTTAGATAATACCTGATACAGAAACCAAATATACATATCTATTTTCTAAATCTGTCATGGTACAGTTTGAGGAGGTTGGCCATTATTTTGAGCACAAAATACAAAAAAATTGTAGAGGAAATTAAGAATCAACTTACAAATGGGACACTTGTCGCTGGTAGTAAATTACCTTCTGTTCGCCAGTTGTCTGAAACGTTTTCCTGTAGTAAAAATACTGTGATTAAAGCTTACAGTGAGCTAGAAAAAGAACACTTAGTTTATGCAATACCTCAAAGCGGCTATTATATCGTAAATGAATTTGCCCTCTCTGCCGAGGATTCTACCATTGTTGATTTTTTATCAGCTGGACCAGACAACCATTTAATTCCTTATCTAGAATTTCAGCATTGCTTAAATCAAGCTATCGAAATATACAAAAAGGATATATTCACCTATTCAGATCATCAAGGCTTTTACTCCTTACGTACAGAAATAGTTAAAAATCTTCAAGATTCACAAGTATTCACCGATCCTGATCGTGTTGTAATTGTTTCAGGCTCGCAACAAGCTATCCATCTGCTTACAGCACTCCCTTTTCCAAACGGCAAAAAAAATATTCTTATTGAGCAGCCAACCTATTTTGGCATGATTGAATCACTGCAAATACATCAAGTTTCCACCTTTGGGATAGAACTCTCCATGAACGGTATCGATTTAGACCGCCTTGAATATATTTTTAAAAATAATAACATTAAGTTTTTCTATATCATTCCAAGATTTCATAACCCCCTTGGACATTCTTATACGAATAATGAGAAGAAAAAAATAGTGGAGCTGGCAAATAAGTATGACGTTTATATTGTGGAAGACGACTTTTTGGGTGAATTAGACCGCAACAAAAAATCTGATCCATTATTCTCTTATGACACTTCTGGAAGAGTCATTTATATTAAAAGTTTCTCAAAGGTATTTCTTCCAGGGCTGCGTATTGCTGGAGTGGTATTGCCAAAAATAATGATAAATAACTTCTTACGCTATAAATTTAGTTCGGACTTTAATAGTTCCGTCCTTTCACAAGGTGCGTTAGAAATCTATTTAAAAAGCGGGATGTATAAAAGTCATATTAAAAAAATAAAAGAAGTTTATTTTCATAGAATGCAATTACTAAAAAGTGCTTGTGAAGAATTACTTCCTGAGGGGACACATTACACGCAACCGGACAGCGGTTTTTATCTCTCTATTTATTTACCTGAAAATGTATCAGCCAAAAGACTAGCTTTTTTATTATCTGAAAAACTGATATTAATTGATGATGCGGATAGAATGTTCTTGACCAACTACAAGAAGGATAATCTCATCCGTTTATGTATATCACAAGTACAAGATCATCAAATAAAATGGGGAGTAAAAATGATAGCTGAAACCATCACCCTATTGAGTAATAAAAGGAACTATTATTACTCTCTTCTATAATAAAACTAAAAAATCCATACCAATCTTTAATGATTGGTGTGGATTATCATTAACATTTCAATTACTTGTGATACGTTTTCTCATGTTGAAGCAGCCATTCTTTCCTCCATAAACCTCCTGCATAGCCAGTTAATGTCCCATTTGATCCGATTACTCTGTGACAAGGAATGACAATGCTTAACTTGTTTTTTCCATTTGCGCTTCCTACAGCTCTAATCGCTCTTGCATTCCCAATGGACATGGCTATATCCTTATAGGACCCCGTTTCAGCATACGGTATTTTTATTAAAGCGTTCCATACCGCGCTTTGAAAATCTGTTCCTTCCAATTGGTATGGGATGGAAAATTCATGGCGCTTGCCTTTAAAATATTCGTCGAGCTGGTTATAGCATTCTATTAAAACGAGAGGAGTTTCTGGTTGTAATAAATTCACACTCTTATCATTCTCTTCAGAAAATAAAATAGAAATAATTGTTTCATGGGTACCAATTATTTCTATCATTCCAATCGGCGATTCATAATCTAATTTATATATTTTTGTCATATAATGACCTCCAAAGATAAAAAGTTGCATATGCCTGCCAGCCTTTCCAACCTTCTGCTAATTCTTTCGTTTTTTCTATAGTCGGTTTACTCTTAAGCTCTAATACATTCTTTAAGGCATTATGAAGGCCGACATCTGAAACTGGGAAGGAGGAGGTGTAGTGGAGGCATTTCATCATGACATACTCTGCCGTCCATGCTCCTATCCCTCTTATCAACAGAAGAGATTTTTTTACTTGATAATTATCTTGCTTCATAAGTAATAATTCTTTTGTTAATTTGCCGCTTTGCATATCTTTAGCAATGCCAATGATGTATTCAGCCTTCCTTGTAGTAAATTGAAGTTCCCTTAAATCATCGACATGGATAGACGCAATTTTTTCAAATGAGGGGAATAACCACAATGTTTCCTCTTGGAATGTTAGGCTTTCGCCATACTTTTCAACGAAGCGTTTCTTTAAGGTATAGGCAAATGTTAAATTAATTTGCTGACCCATAATTGCCCACACGGCCGCCTCAAATAAGTCAGGAATGCACATAATCCTTAAACCATGGTATTTATGGGTAAGCTGCCTTAACACTTTATCTTTATCTGCAACTTGGTAAAAGCTCTCCAAATCCTGATCCAAATCAAACCATTCCCAAATATACTCCGCCACTTTTTTGTGTATGTCATTGGATGCTGGATTCAATGGAAATTCGACCTTTATGGCATGATCGATTGATCCAACTTTACATAAAATCAACGATTCATTCACTTTTATCAATTTGTATAAAAATCCCTCTTCCATCCGATGAAGCACTTCCTGATTGGATCTGCCTAAAAAAACTAAACACTCTTCAAAATTAAATTCCTTTGGAGGATAAATCTCGATATAAGATTCATAATCAATCCAATTCATGTTGGTATCCCTTGCGATATTCACTAGGAGAACAGTTTTTTATGCTTCTAAATACTTTGTAAAAATTAGAGGAACTCTGGAAACCCACCTCATAACAAATTTCTAGGTTTGTCATAGCAGTGCTTTTGAGAAGGTAGGCCGCTTTATCAATGCGTATTTTTTCTAAATAAGCACGTGGGGTTTCAGCAGTTTCCTTTTTAAACAATCGCTCCAAATAAAAGGGACTCAAACCGACATGGGCTGCTATATCCTTTAATATCAAATTTTGTTTATAATGATTGACCAGGAAGGTAATGATATTTCTGACAAGTTCAATATGAGGAGAATGCTCAACTTCTGGCTGGCACCTTTTGCAAGGACGATACCCAGCTTTTTCAACTTCATTCCTATCATAGTAAAATTCAACATTTTTCTTTTTAGGCTTCCGTGATCTGCAGGAAGGACGGCAATATATTTTTGTTGTTTTTACTGCGGTAAAAAAAATCCCATCATATTTACGATCACAATTGATGATTTTCTCCCACATCTCTTCAAATGAAAGATTGAGATTAGTCGACATATAAACCACTATCCTTTCACCCTAGTGCTTCTTTTTCATACAAAGAGGACGTATCCTTGAACTCTAATAATTCGCCAACCTTTTTTTCTAAATGAACAATTACACTATCAGATAGGGCGTTTCCAAAACTAAATCGTCTTACTCCTAATTCTTTAAGCATATTACAATTCGTCAGCCCAGGTAAAGATAATAGATTTAGTGGAGCGCTAACATTCTTTGTAATTTCTTTAATCTCTTTATCCTCTCTTAACCCAGGAACAAAAATTCCACTGGCACCACTCTCCACATATGCATGAGCTCGTTCCATTGTTTCCAGCAAGGGGTTTTTCCTTTTTAGGTAAGTATCCGTTCTGGCGTTGATATAAAAGTCTTTATAACCATTTCTATCTAAGGCTGCCCTCATTTTTTCCATTAGTTTACAATGCTGCGTTATTTCTCTCAATTCATTTGATTTTTTCAGTGAATCCTCTATATTGATACCAGCAACTCCAATCTCAGCTGTCCTTAATACATTATTAATAATTTTATCTAGATCCTCACTGTATCCAGCTTCAATATCAGCGGAAACAGGGATTTTTACATTCTCTGTAATCGTTTTGATTATAGCTAAGTGTCGATCAAAATCAATTAATTCTCCATCTGAATATCCTAATGAGTTAGCAATTCCCCAACTAGTTGTACCAATTGCTTTAAATCCGGCCTTTTCTAGCGTTAAAGCTGAAAGAAGATCCCAGGCGTTTCCAAGAAATAATAAATCCTCTGAAAAATGTAGTTCCTTGAATTCCTTCATCTTATTCATTTTAATTTTCCTCCAAATCTTTTATTGGACCTATTTTAACAAGTAATCTGCCACCATTTCGTCCTCATTCTTGCTTTTATGGTCTGTCTTTAGAAAAAGAATATTATGCTCTTCTTAGCTCTATTAAAATGAATCATCAGTGGCTGTCTTCTTTAGATTTACAAGCGTATTTTACGAAATTTATCCAATTTACAAATACAATAACAAAGAAGTCCTGTCTATACTTTTAGACAGGACTTCTTTGTTATTTAAGCATCGTAGCTTTTAAAAATTCTTGCGTTCTTTCTTCTTTTGGATTGTTAAAAAATTGCTCAGCTGTTCCGTGTTCAATAATCTTTCCATCATGCATATACACAATACTATCTGCTACTTCTTTAGCAAATCCCATTTCGTGGGTTACAACTACCATGGTCATTCCTTCTTCTGCCAAGTCTTTCATCGTTGTTAATACCTCTCCCACTAGCTCTGGATCCAGCGCTGATGTCGGCTCATCAAAGAGCATAATGTCTGGTTCCATTGCAAGTGCTCTGGCAATGGCTACCCGCTGCTTTTGCCCACCTGATAGTTTACTAGGATAAACATCTGCCTTATCCTCTAAATCTACTTTTTGCAGTAACTGTTTTGCTTTGGAGATAGCTTTATCTTTGTCTACACCCTTTACCATGATAGGTGCTTCAATAATATTCTCCAATACGGTTTTGTGTGGGAATAAGTTGAAATTTTGAAAGACCATTCCTACCTTTTCCCTAATTTTGTTCAAGTTGTCTGTGCTTGGATTGACCTCATTCCCCTCAATGATAATGCTGCCATTATCCTTTTTTTCTAAAAAATTCAAACAGCGAAGGAGGGTACTTTTCCCTGAACCACTTGATCCTATTAAACAAACGACATCACTTTCATAAACAGTTAAATCGATATTTTTCAATACATGTAAGTCTCCAAATGATTTATTCAATTGGTTTATTCTGATCATTTCTTTCTTGTCCAATTTCTTCGCTCCTATCTGTCGCTTACTGCTAATTTTAATTCAATTCGGTTTACTACAAATGTCAACAGCGCTACCAGTACTAAATAGTAGACAGCTACAATGAGTAAATAGGTCATTTCGTCAAAATTATTGGATCCTAGTGTTGTTGCTACATTGAACAACTCATTCATGGAGATAAATGCAGCTAGCGAAGAATCTTTTAAACTAATGATAAATTGATTACCTAATGGTGGCAGCGCGCGTCTAAATGCCTGTGGAAGAATAATTCTCCTTAATGTCAGCGCCTTTGTCATTCCCAAAGAACGTCCTGCTTCTAACTGACCTTTATCAACTGCCTGAATTGCACCACGAAGAATCTCGGAAATATAAGCTCCATTATGGAATGCTAAAGCAAGGGAAGCAGCCCAAAAATCAGGAAGAAGGAAAATTCCACTTATTCCGAAATAGAGAATAAATATTTGAACAATCAGCGGTGTCCCGCGAACCAAATAGACATATGCATCGGAAATAAACTCCAGCACTTTGATTTTAGAAATTTTTAATAAGGCAAAGATCAGCCCAATGACGATTCCGAGTACGATCGAAACAGCTGTCAGCTCTAATGTCAAAAGCATAGCTTTTAGGAATACACCTTTTGTTTCCGCTAGTATGTTAAAAAAATGTGAAAAACTTGGCAAAGTATTACTTCCTTTCTATTCTGGTATAAATTTATTCTGGTTTAG
Organism: Niallia sp. M35; assembly: GCF_050971705.1. NCBI lineage: Bacteria > Bacillati > Bacillota > Bacilli > Caryophanales > Bacillaceae > Niallia > Niallia sp. M35. The sequence continues at coordinate 6,330 of NZ_JBPCEP010000027.1, read as the reverse complement.
TCGTAATGTCCTCTCCAAAATATTTCATGCTAATGCGAGTAAGTGTCCCATCCTCTCGGAGTTTTTCCAAGGCTTGGTTTACTCGCTTCAATAGTTTTGGATTATCTTGGGGAAGAACTATCGCTTGTTCACTGCGATCAATTAACTGCTGTGCTTTAATCTTAAACCCTTCCTGTGCAGCACTTTTCCCTGTTACAAAATCGGTGATTACTGCATCATGTCGACCGCTGCTTAACGCTTGTAAAGCCGTAATATCACTGTCATATGTTTTTATTTTGTCCGTATACTTGGAGGCAGTATCGGCATATGTAGAACCTTTTGCAACAGCTACTTCCTTTCCCTTTAAATCGTCGACCGTCTTAATTGAACTATCTGGTCTGGTGAAAATTTGCGGACCCGAGTAGTAGTAAGGAGTACTGAAGGCAACATGTTTGCTCCGCTGCGGATTAATCGTGTGACTGGCAACGGCTGCATCTGCACGTCCTGTTTTCACCCCTTCTACAATCCCTTTGAATTTAATTCGCTTCTGAACTGGTTCAAGTCCCATTTCTTTTGCAAGTGCTTCGCCAACTTCAACATCAAATCCTGACATGGTGAGATCGTTATTTATATAACTAAATGGCTTAAACTCACCAGAAGCAGCAAAAACAAATTGATTTTTATTAATCAGTTCAGATCCATCTGCAAGCTTCTCCTTTTCGGCACAAGCAGATAAAAGGCAGAGCCCGATTAAACTGAAGAACAGTAGTATCTTTTTATTCAACAACATGTTGGCTATCCATCCTTTTTCTTTCATTTACTTTTTACCATTACCTCTAACTTGATATATTGCTTATGGAAATATATACCCCTTATCCTTCTGATAAAACAAAAAAGTCAGGTAGATTAATAGTAGGTAATTCCGTTTTGTGAAAAAAACACTATAAATACATGTAAATTTGCTAGCTTGCAATATAGCAAATAACACCCCTAATCGCTTCTTAACAATAAATATTGTCATCGTGCAATCGGGGTGTTAGTTTGCTTGTTATTTGGTATGTAACTTTTATCTCATTCAGGAAATTTCAATAGTTATAATTCTGATGCCTGCTATAAGAAATATATTTTTACACTTAAATAAATGAGTTCAAATAAAAAGACAAAATCCAGAAGAAAATCCATTTTGTTCAATTCTTATTCAAAATAGATTTTTTGTGTTTGCTGTTAAATAAGGAATTAATGTGATATTTCTGAGAAAGATGTCCATGCCTACTACCAATATTCCAATGTTTTTCTATATTATAATTAGCAGAATAACTGGCTCAAAATCTCTGAGTATGGTTTTGTTATGTAGATTTAGGTTATTTACTGTACTAACCTAAAAATTTGGTGGGATTAAAATGACGATTAGTCTAAGTCTTGTTTTTGTAATTGGATTTATTTTTATTCATTTCTTTTCTAAAACAATGAAGTTTATCAAAGATTCACCTAGAAGTAGATTTCTCTCAATCGCTGGTGGTATAGCAGTTTCTTATGTATTTATCCATCTAATGCCCGAGTTAAGCAAACATCAAAGAGTATTAGAGCAATTAGGAGATAAAGGAATTTTTCACCTATTTGAGAATCACGCCTATCTGATAGCTCTGCTGGGATTAACTATTTTCTATGGACTAGAAAAGATGGTTAAAAAATCAAAAAAAGAAAGTGGGACGAAAAAATCGAAAACCGGTGTATTTTGGATTCATATAACATCTTTTTTTGTATATAACGCGCTAATTGGTTATCTTTTGATTAGAGAAACATATAGAAGCAATTGGGGAATGTTATTCTACTTCTTAGCAATGGCGGTTCATTTTGTTACCAATGATCACAGTCTAAGAAAAGATCACAAAGAAATATATGACCATTTTGGTAGATGGTTACTAACATTAGCAATATTATTTGGATGGATGGTTGGCTTATTTACTGAATTAAAGGAAATTTATATTTCCATGCTCACAGCATTCTTGGCAGGGGGGATAATTTTAAATGTACTGAAGGAAGAGTTACCAGAAGAAAGAGAGAGCAGTTTCATTGCTTTTTTCCTTGGTTTGGTGAGCTATTCTGTCTTGTTATTGCTTGTTTAGCTAGAAAGTTTTGAAGTGTTTAAATAGCCAAAGCATAAGTAAGAAAAAAGAAAGCTTGTAAATAATGCTACTTAAACCAAAAGATCCGTCCGTTAAATAAGGGATACATTTTTACTAATAGGAAAAAATAGGAATATCTATAAAACGACATTCCTAAATTATTACTGATAAACTTCTTTCTATCCAAATAGAACCAGTAAAGAATGGTTCACTAATTAATAGTAGTTCGGCCAAGACATTATGTTTTATATTTTACGGGAACCACCACCATTTTTTCTTTACTGAAAATTTTTCTTCTAGAACAAGATATGCACTCATTGTTAGAGCAGTAAGTACATATTTCTTAATTGTTTTTTTGCTATAAGCGGAATAGATAAACAAGGTAAAGTAACCATTAGAATGAGAAGCCAAATTTTTTCACAGCATAAATATTTACAATCTAACTACCTACAAGTTCTCTTATAATTTTGCTTAACTGGTAAATTCCCTTTTTCAAGTCAGCGATGGAGGCATAGCTATAAGAAAGGCGAAGATAACGGTTAGAATCTTGACCATATATACTTCCAGGGTTCAGTAATATGCCTCTGTCTAAGGCTTTTACATAAAGTTCTTTCATGGAAATTTTTGAAGTTATTTTTAACCAAATAAAGAATCCACCCTTTGGTGTATACCAAGAAGCTATATCGCTTAAATAATATACTAATGTTTCTAACATAACTGTCCGTCTTTTTTTTAACTCTTCTCGTACCAAGCCAAGGTGTTGTTCATATAACCCACTTTTAAACCATTCAGCTGCTACTCTTTGAGATATGGAGCTGGAACCATAATCTGTCTGCATTTTTATATCGGATAATCGTTCAATGACTGGTTCTGGTCCAACAATCCATCCAATCCTTAAACCAGGGCTTAACGATTTAGATAGACTGCCTAAATACAATACATGACCATGTTTATCATTTGCCTTAATAGGAGAAGGTGAAATTTCATCAAGCCATAATTCTCGATAAATATCGTCTTCAATCATAGGAAGCTGTTCCTTTTTACAAATGCTAAGGAGCTCTTGGCGTCGTTTGTCAGGCATTAAGATACCTGTAGGGTTATGAAAACAGGGAATGGAATACAAAATGGCTCTGTTGCGTTGTTTATTTGTGATGGAAATAGAGTTAGGTATAAGTCCATCTTCATCAATTGGTAGTCCTGTAAGCTTCATCCCAGCAGATTGAAAAACACGAAGGGAATAAAGATAGGAAGGTTGTTCCAGTAAAACACTTGAACCTCTATGGAGTAGCCCCACTGAAATTAATTGCAGAGCCTGTAATGCACCAGACACAATTAAAATGGAAGAAGGGGAAGCCTGAATACCGATAGTTTTAAGATAATCACTCAAAGCTTCTCTTAAAGGAAGAAACCCTTTTGGTTCTTCATACCCAAAAGCCTCTAATTGGTCAGATACTCTTCTTAACACTGATTTCATTGTTTCTAAGGGAAATAAATCTTTAGATAACTCCCCTTTGCTAAGTTGTATAAGATCAGCATTAGATTCGGCCAAATTTATTTCCTGTACAGTTGATTGACTTGGTCTAAGTAATCCAGATTTTACATGTTCATCCCAATCAGGTGGTGGATTTGTAGCCAATAAAGTCCATGTGTTATTCGCTACGTATGTGCCTAATCCAATTTTAGCCTCAATTAATCCATCAGCCATTAACTCTTCCAAAGCAGTAATAATTGTACTTCTATTAACCTCGAATCTTTTTGCTAATACTCTTTGGCTAGGTATTTTACTTCCGATTGGCCACTCTCCATTAGATATTTTCTCTTTAATAAAATCGATTATTTGTTGATATTTTGGAGTTTTAATTTTCAATACCAATTCCGTTTACCTCCATTAAAATTCCCTTATCACTTAAGTGGTTGGTTTTTTTCTTTTTTAACTGGTTGCAGACATTTTAACAAATCTTAAATACTATGGGAAAGAAAAATAGAATTGGTTGGAAATTTTATCGAGGATGTGAACATATGCCGTATAAATTGAATATTAGGATAGTAGTGGCAAATTGTCTTATAATTTTTCTTTGGGGATCAGCTTTTACAGGGATTCGGGTCGGATTACAATCTTATACACCTGAGCACCTTGCCCTATTTAGAATGTTAGTGGGTTCCATATTACTCATAGGAATTGCTATTATTTTTAAAATGAAATTGCCTGAATTTAAAGATATTCCCATTATATTTTTGTTTGGATTTTTAGGCTTTACTGTATACCATTTGGCATTAAATATAGGAGAAAAGACAGTTAGTTCAGGAATTGCCAGTTTACTGGTCTCAACTACACCGGTTATTTGCGCTTTTTTAGCTGGTTGGTTTCTCCAGGAAAAATTCGGAATATCAAAATGGATTGGATCTATTATTAGCTTTTTTGGAGTAGCTTTGATTTCCTTAGGAACATGGGGTTTTGGAACTGGCAGTGGAATTTTATTTATTCTTATAGCATCAATATCAGAAAGTTTTTATTTTGTTTTTCAAACGCATTATATTAAGAAGTATGGTTTTTTCGCCTTTACTGTTTATACCATTATTGCTGGGACTATTTGTATGCTTTTTCTTCTCCCGGGTTTAGTAGGGGAAATTACAAATTCTTCATTAGAGTCCACTTTAAGCGTCATATATTTAGGGATATTCCCTACCATTATTCCGTATATAATATTAGCTTACTTAACTTTACGTGTTGGGTCCTCTGTAGCAACTAGTTCGCTTTATTTAACTCCAGCACTTTCATTTGTGATTGGGTGGTTTTGGCTTGGTGAAAAACCAACACAGGTATCTCTATTAGGGGGACTACTAATATTAGCAGGGGTATCGTTTATTCATCTTAATTTAGAAAAATTACAAATTAGATTTAATTTGAGAAGAAGGGGATTTCAAAAATAAGTAAAGGAAGTTAAGTGAATTTGTATAATAAAAATAATCTGATGTTGAATATATCTCTATTTAGAAATAGGAAGATATCCATAATAATTGAATTGAAAGGGAATTAGCCTGTTAAGAAATATACTTAAAGTAATGGGAGCTCGTTGAAGAAAACAACTTTGCAAACAAAACGATTGGATAATAAATCCAATCGTTTTGTTTGTTATCATATATTAGTTCATCTAGTATTTAAACTACAAGTTAATCCTCATCTATTCCATCCCTATGCCTTAGCAGCAAACGATTGTTTGCCGTATAAATTTTCCCTTTGGGACTTCACACCGATCTACTATTTCAAAACCTGCTTCACCCAGTATTCCATCTATATCTTCAGTCGTTACGATGACCATTTTTTTAGCAAAGCGACGGGCGCTTTGCAGCATTGCAAATTTTTCCTCATCGGAAACAACGGAGCAAAGATTATATGGCATGTCGATAATTGCCACATCATACATTTCTGTTATGTCTCTGATATCCCTTAAAAATACAGGACCAGAAAGTCCAAAATGGGCGAGATTGTTCCGAATGCCCTTCATGACTAAGGGATTATAATCACTGCCTGTTATATTAACTCCCATCGATAAAGCCTCTACCAATACTGTCCCGATGCCACAGCATGGATCAATCACCTTCACTCCTCTTAATTCTGGAACTGCAATATTTACTAGCGCTCTAGCCATTCGGGTAGTTAGTGCAGTTGAGTAGTTATGAGGTTTCTGTTGATGAATAAGCCACATACCCTGATTTTCCGAATAGTATCCGAAATACCATTTTCCTTTTAACTTGGTAATAGCAAATACTATCTCTGGATTATGAAGACTTGCTGCACCTGGAACCAAGCATCCAATTTGTCTAGCGATTCCTTTCCTATCATTAAATTCCATTTTATCAAGGGGATCGATGTCCCGATAATTGATGCCGATTACCTTATACGTACTAGGCAAAGAAGGCATTGCCTCTACCCTTTGTTTTAGCTCTTCTAACGTATCACCTGTAAATAGAACCGCTATTTTTTCTTTTATAAAAGGACTCCTGCTTGGATCTCTATTTATACTGCTCTCTAATACAAAGGCATGTAAGTCAGCACGAAATAGAGAACGAACTTCTAATTTACATAGGTGTTCTTCTTCCTCCGCATAATTGAAGGTATACAAGAAGGTATTCGGGACCAATCTATTTTGACTCAAGTTCTTTCTCCTCCTTTTTTTTGGATAAGCCCTTGAGCTGTTCCACGTTTTCATGAAAATAGTAAAAC